>CADBYZ010000001.1 GCA_902799075.1 Oscillospiraceae bacterium
GCGCCCTTTTTCGTGGTGACGATGTAGGCGGCGGTGTTGGCAAAGCGAAGCATGGCGGTCATGTCCTTCTCATCAAGACCGTCCAGCCCGTTTTCCAACACAAAGTTCAGCACGCTTGCGCAGAAGGTGTCGCCCGCGCCGGTGGTCTCGATCACGCCGCCGAGCTTGCAGGCCGGGACAAAGACGCGCTTGTCGCCGTAATAGGAGAAGCTGCCGTCCCCGCCCGCGGTGACGTTCAGAAGGCGGATCTGCGGGAAGCGCTCTTTCAGGATGGCGGCGCCTTTGTCAAAGTCGGTCTCGCCGGTCATGAACTCGATCTCGTTGTCAGAGATCTTGAGAATGTCGCAGCGCTGGAGGCCCCATTCGATGGCGGCCTTCGCCTCGCCCTCGGATTTCCATAGCGGCGGGCGGAGGTTCGGGTCAAAGGAGATGAGGGCTCCGGCTGCTTTGGCAAGCTCATAAGCCTTCACGGTCGCGCTTTTGCACGGCTCGTCCGTCAGGGACAGGGTGCCGAAGTGGAAGATGCGGCAGTCCTTCAGCAGTGCCTCATCCAGCTCGTCGGCACGCAGCAGGATGTCTGCGCCGGGCTTGCGGTAGAAGCTGAAATCCCGGTCGCCGTTCGGGAAGGTGTGCACGACCGCGAGCGTCGTGGGGATATCGGCGTCCCGCCGGAGGCCGCGGATGTCGATCCCGGCTTCCTCGACGGTTTTTGCCAGCATATCGCCGAAGCTGTCCTTGCCCACCTTGCCGATGAAAGCGCAGCGCTTGCCGAGCTTGCGCAGCATGGCCAGCACATTCGCGGGCGCGCCGCCGGGGTTTGCCTCAAAGAGCAGGTTGCCCTGCCCGCTTACGCCGTTCTGGGTGAAATCGACCAGCAGCTCACCCAGAGCGACAACGTCAAATTGCTTGTTATCCATAGTAGTTCAACTTCCTATCATTTATGGTACAGCCATCATAAACCGGCCGGACCTCGATGTCAATAGCCGGAGGGAGCGCTTTCCCGTGTCATAAAAACGACTTCGGTTTCCACCCGCTCGCCGCCGGTGCGGATCAGGCCGTAGCTGGGGCGCGTCGTGGGTCCGATGCTGCCGGGGTTCAGAACATGCATCCCCATGGTGTAATCCCGGAACGGCTCGTGGGTGTGGCCGAAGAGCACCACGTCCGCGTCCGCTTCGAGTGCGGCCTCGGTGAGCTCCCGCAGGATCGGGTCATGCTTGACACCGTAGAGGTGCCCGTGGGTCATGAAGATCTTCAGCCCGCCCGCCGCACAGATGAGCGTTTTCGGCGAGCTGGAAAACATGTCGCAGTTGCCGCGCACGGCGTTCACCGCAAGCCTGGGAAAGCGTTTTTGAAGCAACCGCAGGTCGTTTTCCCCGTCGCCGAGATAGAAGCACAAATCGGGCTTTTCCGCCTGCACAGCCCGGATCATATTGGCCGAAACCCCGTGGGAATCAGAAAAGACGATGAATTTCATTTCTTAATACAGCCCGGATGATTGAGGAGAGACAGAAAAGGTTGGAGTCTGGGGCTTGAAGTTTGAAGTGAAGGTGCCGTTTCGCGGCGGATCAAGCTGTCCGCAAAGCCGACACACCAACTCCAAATTCCTCACTCCAAACTCCAAACTGAAACTCAGATGTCGTTCTCGTCGCTCATGAGATTGGCGACCAGCTTTTCCTGCACGTCGGCAACCGTGGTCTCGCGTACCTTCTGCCGCAGCGGCAGGACCGCGCGCGGGGAGACGGACAGCTCGTCCACGCCGATGGAGAGGAAGGTCTCCGTCAGCTCAAGGTCCGCGCCGAGCTCGCCGCAGATGCCGCACCAGATGCCCTCCTTGTGGGCGTTCTCGGCCACCATCTTGATGAGACGCAGCACGGCGGGGTGATGGGCGTTGAAGAAGCGGCCCAGGTCGTTGTTCTGACGGTCGCAGGCCAGGGTGTACTGGGTGAGGTCGTTGGTGCCGATGGAGAAGAAGTCGACGACCTTGGCAAGCCTGTCGCTGATGACGGCGGCGGCGGGGGTCTCGATCATGATGCCGACATCGACCTCGTCGGAGTAGGGGATGCCCTCCGCGGTGAGCTCGGCCTTGACCTGCTCGCACATCTTCTTGGCCTCCTTGACCTCCCAGACGGAGGTGACCAGGGCGCGCAGCTGGGTGTGGAAGATCTCGGGGCGGTTGAGGCAGATACGCAGGGCGCGGTTGCCGAGAGCGGGGTTTTCTTCCTTCGGCAGCTGGAAGTACTCGATCATCTTGTCCGCGCCGATATCCAGCGTGCGGATGACGACCTCCTTGCCGCCCATGTCGCTGAGGACCTTCTTGTAGGCCTCAAACTGGTAATCCTCGGTGGGATAATCGTCGCAGTTGAGGTAGAGGAACTCGCTGCGGAACAGGCCGATGCCCGCGCCGTCGTTTTCGAGCACCGCGTGTACGTCCTCGGGGTTGCCGATGTTGCAGTAGATGCGCACGGTCTTGCCGTCCTTGGTCTCGTTGGGCAGGCCCTTGAGCTGGTTTAAGAGCTCCTGGCGCTTTAAGAGCTCTGCGCGCTTTGCCATGAGGCGGTCGCGGGTGGGCTCGTCGGGGTCGATGACCACGTTGCCGGTGCCGCCGTCGGCGATGACCTCGCGGCCCTCATACTCGGGCTTGAGCTGGTCGCCCACGCCGATGATGGCGGGGATGCCCATGGTGCGGGCGAGAATGGCGGTGTGGCTGGAGCCGGAGCCGCCGGCGGTGATGAAGCCCAGGATCTTGGACTTGTCGAGCTGCACGGTCTCGGAGGGGGCCAGATCGTCGGCTGCGAGGATGACGGGCACATCGGAGTCGATGCCGCCCTGCACAACGCCGGAGAGGATGGTGATGATGCGGGTGGAAACATCCTTCACGTCGGCGGCGCGGGCCTGCATGTAGCTGTCGTCCATGGAGGCGAACATCTCCGCAAACTGGGCGGCAACATCGGTGACCACGGACTCGGCGTTCTGTCTCTCATTCTTGATGAGCTCCTCGATGGCCTCCTCGTAGTCGAGGTCCTCTGCCATAAGCTGATGGGTCTCAAAGAGCATGGCGGCCTCGTCGCCGGCTTCCTCGCGGGCTTTCTCGGCCAGCACGCCCAGCTGCTCGATGGCCTTGGCCTGGGCAGCCTTGAAGCGGGCCCATTCGGCGTCGACATCGACGATCTCATAGCGGTGGATGGTGGCCTTGGCGCGCTGATAGAAATAGAGGGGACCCGCGGCGACGCCGGTGGATACGCCCTTGCCCTGGATGGAAATCATGGTGAAATTACTCCTTTCATCATAGAAAGATACGGCTGTCGCAGGGGCAGCCGTATCTTGTCGGTATTGGAATTACATGTTGGCCTTGAAGAACTCCTCGATCTTGGCGCAGACGGCTTCCTCGTCGCCGCCTTCGACGGTGACGGTGACTTTGTCGCCCAGCTTGATGCCCATCTGCATGAGGGCCATCAGCTTGAGCAGGTTGACGGTCTTGTCGCCCTTGGTGAGGGTGATGGTGGAGTCCTTGTAATTCTTGACTTCCTTGACCAGGATGCCGGCGGGGCGGGCGTGGATGCCCACGGGATCGGTGATGACGTAATCAAAAGATTTCATTTGTTTTACCTCCGTAAAGTATTGTAAATATGTATTGACTTATTTCAGCCCGCACTCGACGTCGTCGAGATCGTCGGAGTTGGTCAGCAGCATGACGACGCAGTCGCTGTAGCCGGCGGCCTTGATCTTGGCGCTGTCAAAGCCCAGCAGACGCTGTCCCGCTTTGACCTCGTCGCCCTCCTTGACATAGGCGGTGAAGCCGTCGCCGTTCATGTTGACGGTGTTGACGCCGATGTGGATGAGGACTTCCATGCCGTCCTTCTCGAGGGTGACGGCGTGCTTGGTGTCGAAGACAGAGGTGACGGTGCCGTCAAAGGGAGCGACGACCGTGCCGTCAGTGGGCTCGACGCCGATGCCGTCGCCGAGGATGCCGGTGGCGAAGGTCTCATCGGGGATGCTCTCGCGGTCGATAACTTTGCCTTCCACGGGCTGCTTGAGCTCGCCCGCGGAGCAGCGGACGACAACGGGCATATCCTTCGGGGGCTCTTCCGCGCTCTTCTTGGCCTTCTTCGCGGGCTCGTCTTCCTTCCAGATGAACCAGGTGATGGCGAAGGCGATGCCGGCCGCGATGCACAGCTCAACGATGTACATGGGGACGTTGTTGACGGCGGGGATGCCGGGGATACCGGTGACGCCGTAGGTGGTGGCGCCGAACTTCACGATCTCGCCCTTGGCGTTGATGCCGTGCATCCAGGTGGCGAAGAAGGAGCCGACCGCGCCGCCGATCATGCCGGCGATGAAGGGCTTCATGAAGCGGAAGTTGATACCGAAGATGGCGGGCTCGGTGATGCCGAGAGAGGCGGAGAGGGAGGAGGGCAGAGCCACGCTCTTGGTCTTCTGGTTCTTGCACTTGAGGGCGACCGCAAGGCACGCGCCGAACTGGGCGAAGTTTGCGGCGGAGGCGATGGGCATCCAGAAGTTGACGCCGGAGGAGGAGATCATGCCGGCCTCGATGACGTTGTACATGTGGTGCAGGCCCATGACGACGGTCAGCGGGTAGATCGCGCCCATGATGGCGGCGCCGACGCCGTGGCCGATGGTGATGAGCTTCTCGGCACCGATGAGCACCCAGCTTTCAAACACGGAGAAGATGGGTCCGATGATGGTGAAGGTGACGAAGGCGGTGATGAGCACGGTGCACAGCGGGGTGACAAAGAGGTCGATCATTTCGGGCACATGCTTGTGCAGCCATTTTTCGACCGTGCTCATCAGCAATACGGCCAGGATGACCGGGATGACGTGGCCCTGATAGCCTACCTGCTGTACCTTGAAGAAGAACAGGTGCCATACGGGGATTTCGCCGGGGGCGTAGTTGCCGACGGTCCAGGCGTTGATGAGCGCGGGGTGGACCATCATGATACCGATGACAGCGCCGAGGAAGATATTGCCGCCGAAGACGCGGGCGGAGGAGATCGCCACCAGGACAGGCAGCAGGGCGAAGGCGGTGTTGGCGACGAGGTCAAGGAAGGAGAACCAGTCGCTGTTGCCGAAGGCAGGCCAGAACTTCGGGATGGCTTCGACAATACCCATCATCAGGCCGGAGGCCACGATGGCGGGCAGGATGGGCACGAACACGTCGCCGGGGGTCTTGAGGATCTTTTTCCACAGCGGCATGCGGGAGGCCGCAGCGGCCTTGACGTCGGCCTTCGAGGCGGCGGTAGCGCCGGTGACGGCCAGGAACTCATCGTAGACCTTGTTCACGGTGCCGGTGCCGATAATGAGCTGGAGCTGTCCGTTGGATTCAAACATGCCCTTGACGCCGTCAATGTTCTCCAGCGCTTCCTTGTTGACCTTGCTGTTATCCGCGATAACCAGCCTCAGTCGGGTGGCGCAGTGCGCAGCGCTGATGACGTTCGATCCTCCGCCTATGTTGGCGGCGATCTCTTCAGCGCATTTGCGGTAATCGAGTGCCATAGAAACTCTCCTTTTCCTAAATCCGTTTTCTCAAATTGCGGCCGTCCAAAGGACGGCCGCGCCTTACAGAGATATAATACATCAAAAAATTGTCAAAGTAAAGGAAGAACAAAACCGTGAAGTAAAAAAACAAGGCCCGTTTTTGTGAAGGTTGCACAAAAAGCGGGCCGGCATCTTTGCAGATACAGACCCGCTTTTCATCATCTCAGGGGAGAAGTGTGCGGGCATTCACGATGAAAACGTACCATAACTCCACACTCCAAACTCCACGTTCTCTCAGCAGAGTCCCAGGTCCCGGAACGCCTTCGCCATGCCGTCCTCCTCGACGGCGGGGCAGACGATCCGGCTCTTTTTCTTGAGGTTGGGGCTGCCGTTTGCCATGCAGACGGAGGTCCCGACGGTCTCGATCATCTCCAGATCGTTCATGCTGTCGCCGAAGCCCACGGTGTCGGCAATGTCATAGCTCAGCGCCTCGCATACGCGGCGTATGCCCAGGCCCTTGTCAAACTTGCGGTTGACAAGCTCACCGTTTAGGCAGTTGGCGGCGGCCATGTCCTGCACGAGGAAGAAGAAGTCCTTCTCCAGCGCCTCGATCGCCGGGGCCAGCTGGCTTGCCTCCTTGCACATGAACACGACCTTGTAGATGGGCCGCCCGTCATACTCCGCCATGGGGCGGATGCCGAGATCGGATTCCAGCGCCTTGCGCCAGCGCACAAGCTCGCTGTTGCCGCCGGAGGATTCGTTGAGGAAATCGGAAAGCCCCTCGTCGCAGAAGCTGCCGTCCTTCGCCTCGACCGTGCGGAAGACGCCGTTTTCCTTGAAAAGCCGCATGGCGGTGTCCTTCTGCTCCTCGGTCATGGGGCAGTCGTACAGCACCTCGTCGCCGTAGAAGACGTAGCCGCCGGAGCTTGCCACCGCGCCGTCAAAGCAGCCGTACTTGAGCAGGGGGGAGAGCATGTCGTAGTTGCGCCCGGAGCAGAGAAAGACCTTGTGCCCCGCCTCGCGGGCAAGGCGGATGACCTCCAGGGCGCTGTCCGGCGGGACATTGCTGCCGGGAGAGGTCAAGGTGCCGTCGATATCAAGAAAGATCAGTTTTTTGTTCATCGTACACCCTCCGCTCCAAAGTCACAGATGAGCCACGCAAAGCCGCCGGGGGGCAGCAGGACGCCGCCGTTGGTGATGGGCTCGCCGGTGAGCAGATCGCTGAAATCGCCCGGGGTGTTCAGCGGCGCCCAGCGCTCGCCCTCGGAGAAGTTGAAGAAGGCGGCAAGCTTTTCGCCGTCGTAGTAGCGCCCGATGCCGAGCAGACCGTCGTCGCCCGTGAGCAGCAGCCAGGTGTCGGCCCCGGCCATGAACACGCGGTGGGCCGCGCGGAGCTTTTCAAGGAAGGTGATGGAGGAGAAAAGCTTGCCTTCCACGGTCTCGGGATCGCCGCGGTTTTCAGCGGCCTCCCAGTTCATTTTGCCGCGGTGGAGATAGCGGGAGTCTGCGGCCTTGTTGGGGTCGTCGTGGTAGGAATAATCGTTCTGCATGCCGATCTCATCCCCGCTGTAAAGGACGGGGATGCCGCTGAGGGTGAACATGTAGGCGTGCAGCATGATGTCGAGGCGGGAGGCCCACTCGATCTTGCCCTGGTCGTGCTCGTAGCGCCCGGCCTCCAGACCGCAGAGGGACGCGGTGGTGCCGCATAGTCTCGCGTCGCGCAGGCGGGGATCGTTGTTGTAGAGCTCGCCTCTTGCGGGGCTGCCCCACCATTTGCCGGTGAGGTAGTCGTTGAGGAAACGCTTGTGCTCGCCCTCCTCCGCGCCGAAACGGGCGAGGAAGCCGTAGTCCAGGCCCCAGCCGATGTCGTCATGGCAGCGCAGGTAGTTTAAAAAGGTGTACTCCCGCGGCAGGGCGAAGACCTGGCCCAGCTGGTGCTGGAGAAGGCGCACGTCCTTGGTGGCCACGGTGTGCCAGGTGCTGGCCATGGTGGTGACGTTGTAGAGCAGGTGGCACTCGGGCTTCTCGACCGAACCAAAATAGGGGACCACCTTGCTCGGCTCCATGACCACCTCGCCCAGCAGCAGGCAGGAGGGGCAGACGATCTCGCACACCATGCGCATCATGCGCACCATGGAGTGCACCTGCGGGAGGTTGCGGCAGTTGGTGCCCAGCTGCTTCCAGATATAGGGCACCGCGTCGAGGCGGATGATGTCCACGCCCTGGTTGCAGAGGTAGAGCATATTTTCCGTCATGTCGTTGAAGACGACGGGGTTTGCGTAGTTGAGGTCCCACTGATAGGGGTAGAAGGTGGTCATGACCACCTTGCCCGCCTCCTGGCACCAGCTGAAGTTGCCGGGCGCGGTGGTGGGGAAGACCTGAGGCACGGTGCGCTCAAACTCGTTGGGGATGTCCCAGTTGTCGTAGAAGAAGTAGCGGTCCTGATACGACTTGTCCCCGGCGCGGGCGCGCTTTGCCCACTCGTGGTCCTCGCTGGTGTGGTTCATGACAAAGTCAAGGCAGACGGCGATGCCGCGCTTGTGGCAGTCGGACGCGAGCTGCGCCAGATCCTCCATCGTGCCGAGGGCGGGCTGCACCTTGCGGAAGTCCGAAACCGCGTAGCCGCCGTCGCTGCGGCCCACGGGGCTTTCCAGCAGGGGCATCAGGTGCAGGTAGTTGACGCCGGTCTCCTGGATGTAGTCGAGCTTTTCCCGCACGCCCTGGAGCGTGCCGGCAAAGCAGTCCACATACATGAGCATGCCGACAAGGTTGTTCCCCTTGTACCAGTCGGGGTCATTGATCCTGCGCCGGTCAATCCAGCGCAGCTCCTCGCTCCGCTGCTCGTAAGCGTGCCAGAGCATTTCGGTGAAATAGTCGTAAGCCTGTTCATCGTTGTGGTAAAGCTCCATAAAAAGCCAGCGCAGCTCCTCCTCGTGCCGCTCAAAGCGGGTACGAAATTCCTGCGCCCATCCCTTTTTATTCATGGCAGTTCCTCCGTCCTGTCAGTTTTGTTCAGAGTCAAGTCTATTCTATCGTTTCTTGTCAACGCTGTCAACTTGAAACCAACGCACAGGCGGACAAAAAATGGTGCACGGCGAAAAATGGAAAATAAAAAACTAAAAAACTTGGAATTGAATTGATTAAAATATTTTAGATACTGTAATAAATGACAGAAAAACTGAACAAATATCGGCAAAATGCCAAATTGAAGCAAGGGACGGGATATGGTAATATACATATATAAAGAGAAATTGCCGGGACGGGCCAGACCTGGAAGGAAAGGCAGGGATGCAAGGGGAAGAGTCCGCGGCTGTCCCGCGATTTACGTCACAACACGGAGGGAAAAATATGGAACGCCAGGCAGTGATCAGAGATCTGAGTGCGGAGATCGAGACGCTTGCCCGGCTCCACATTCAGCACGGGCTGCATCACACACAGGGCTTTGCAAATCAGAAAGCAAGTATCGAGAAGCTGATCCAGGATCATGGAGTCAACCTGAAAAAGGAGCTGGACCCGCTCGTTCTCAACCTCTACCGCCGCTATTTCGGATAAGGCACAGCGAACCGGGCAGCAACGGCTGCCCGGTTTGCCGCGCTTTCGCGCGCCCGGCGGGCGGGGAGAAAAAAGAGAAGGCAGTCTGCAACTTCATTGAAAGTTCAGACTGCCTTAAAACCGGTTATTTCCGCCTACACTACAAGATGTACGCTGGTGTTGCCTGCTCAACGTTCCGGCTACAAGGCCACCGGCGGCCCACAAGTAAACTTTGCTTGCTCCTACAGGTTACGGTGCCGATTTCACCGATGGGTGACGCCCATCTCCGCTATTATATATACCACAACTCCGTGGGTTTGTCAAGAAATATTTGTAAGAATTATATATTTCTGCCTCTTCAAAAAATGAAGAATCTGTGAAAATCGACAGGAAAGATTCAAAAAACACAAAAATACAATATTTTGTGGTTTATTTTACTCAAAATGACAAGCTGTTGATAATACCATGAAAGCCGAAATTATGTAAATCGGAAATTGTAAAAAACTGTTGTGCCCGGTTTGGCAGATTATTGCCCGCTCAATATTTCCGACTGAGTACAAGCCAGGTGATCCAGTACACACAGACGATCAGACAAACGGAATAACTGAGCACCTGTCGGACGGTCTCCTGCCCGAGTACGGCCGCCGCAATGCTTCCCGCCGCTTCGATAAAAACAACGATATAACCTGTCCAGGCCCAGCTCTGCAGGCGTATAAAACGGTTGCGCTCATCCGTCACTTCAATGTCGATCTTTTCCTTATAGTCTTTGTCCTTCCGATAGCGCAGGTTCCGGATGATCTGAAGCGTCCCGACCACCGCAAGGGCGACGCCCATGCCGGAGAAATAGGAAGAGTCCAATATTTTGGCCATAGACAGCGCGAACAGCACGAGCCCCAGAACGACCCAGAAAATGCTCAGCGCAAGTCTCTTGTTGTTATACATGCTCATTCCTCCTCAAAGATAAACACGTCTTCAATCGTCAGCCCGAAGAAAACGGCGACCTTGTGCGCAAGCCCGATGGAGGGGTTGTAGCGCCCGTTTTCCAGGGAACTGATCGTCTGCCGGGACACGCCGAGCTCGCGCGCCAGCTCCTCCTGGCGTATCCCTCTGTCTGTGCGCAGCTGTTCGATACGGTTTTTCATAGCGCCTCCGTTTCTGTAAACATGTAAAGCTTGCTTTACGTAGATACTATAACATAGCCCCGGGAAAATGTCAAGCATGCTTTACATTTTCCCGGGGACTGTGCAGCATCAATATTGTTTCTTCATCAGCGCAGCGTCTTCATTTCTTCATTAGCCTGTCAGGGCGACTTCATTCGCACCAAAAAAGCACCGTGGTCGACGACCACGATGCTTTTTGGTGCGAGAGAGGAGACTTGAACTCCCACGTCGGTTGACACACGCCCCTCAAACGTGCCTGTCTACCTGTTCCAGCACTCTCGCATATTTCCCTGCCTCAATCAAGGCAAGGGGTATTATAGCAGATTCTGGCCGTTTGTCAAGGATGAATTTTCGACATTTTCATTTTTTTCGATTCTGTCCGCCGTGTCGTGCAGCAACTGGGCGAAGCTCAGCAGGATCACCCCGATCAGCGCCCTTGCGCCGTGATCCATGTACAGCAGATAGCGCATTTTCAAATACGCGTGGTAGCCGAGCAGGGACGCAAACTGCGTAAGCAGCGCCGCCGGGATGCCCAGCACGCACGAGAAGGCCAGGATCACCGACAGTACGTCGGCGCCGAAGAAGTAGCGCTCGTGCATGTGCGGCAGCAGGAAGGGGATGCCCACCGCAAACAGCAGCGCCGCCGTGATGACGGCCCGGCAAGTCAGCCGCTCCCGGCGCAGAAAGCAGAAGATCAGCAGCACCAGCATGTAAGTAAACGCGCCCGCGATGCCGAGGTTTGCCGCGTCCGCCGTCTCGGGACTGCGCCAGAAAAAGGCGTAGACGGAGGGAGAGTTGTAGTTGAGTCCGGTGCCGATGCTCCCGGTCTGGGAGGTATAAAGCGTGAGCGTTTCGATAAAGGGTTTTCCCAGTGCCACGGCGGGCAGGACCAGCAGCACATAAAACGCGGGAAAGAGCGCGAAGTGCCAGAGCTTGTAATTGCCGCGAAACCACAGGACTGCCATGATCGGCAGGATGAACACGGCCTGGAGCTTGAAGCCGAAGGAGAGCGTAAAGCACAGGAGCGAAAGTACCGGCCTGTCCGTAAGCCCGAGCCACAGCCCCAGCAGCGCGAGAGCCACATAGATGCTGTCGCACTGCCCCCAGACCGCGCCGTTGAGCACTACCGTCGGCAGGAGCAATACCGTGAGAAAGCACGCGAGCTTCCTCCGCCCATCCTTAACGCACAGACCGAGAAGGCGCATGGAGGCGAAGGCCAGCACCACGTCGAAAAGAATGCTCAAAAGCTTGATGAGGTACAGGTCGCGGATGGGCAGATAGGAGAAGAAGCACAGAAAATAGAGATAGGGGATGTTGTAGTTCCCGAGCGGGTAGGCCAGGGAATGAAAGCCCAGGTTATCCCGGTAAAACTGGACCCACTTGCTCAGAAAATCCCGGTAATCCAGCGTCTCATAGGGCAGAAAATACCCGCGCAGAACAAAGGCCGCAATGAGCAGCGGCAGCGTGATGAGCATTGCCCGCCGACTCTTGAGCAGTCCCTCACGCAGCAGCAGCCACAATGCGAACAGTCCCTCAAGCGCGAGCAATGTATAAGCGGCAAGATCCATGGAAGTTTCTCCGTCGTGGTAAAAATAGGCTCGCGTTATTATACCTCTCGCGCACAAAAAAATCCATAGTGTTTTAAGACAGAAAACAGGGCTTGTTGTTATGCAAACCGGTTTTGGACAGACTTTCCGAAAAGGGCCGGCAGGGAGAGGCGCAATTTCATCTTTATTCCCGATTGTTCGACAATCGCAACTGTGTTAAACTAAACAGGAAATTATGGGAGAGGGGAGAGCAGATGCGCATTCTGGTGGTCAATGACGACGGCATCCGTTCCCCCGGTATCGCGGCGCTTGCCCGTATGGCGGCGCAGCTCGGTGAGACCTACGTCGTCTCGCCTTATGAGCAGTGCAGCGGCATGAGCCAGAGGCTCACCCTCTTTGACGAGATGGCCCTGCGCGAAGAGAGCTTTCCCGTGCCCGTCGCGGGGGCGTGGAGCCTCGGCGGCACGCCTGCCGACTGCGTGAAGGTCGCGCTTGCGCAAGTGCTGGACTTTATGCCGGACTATGTTTTTTCCGGCGTCAACGACGGCTGGAACGTGGGCTATGACATCGCGTATTCCGGCACCATCGGCGCCTGCCTGGAGGCGGTCATGAACGGCATCCCGGCCATCGCCTTTTCGGCAAAGGGCTGGGGAGACCTGGAGATCGCCGAGCGCTATATGCCCGGGATCGCCGCGGAGCTTATAGAGCGCGGCCAGGGGCAGGGAGAGATCTGGAACGTGAACTTTCCCGCGGGAGAGGCGTCTGATGCGCGCGGCATCCTGCGTGAGCGCTTCATCGCACCCATGCAGCTGTTTGAGGGCGTCTTCACTGCCCGGCAGCATCCGGAGGGCCACACGCTCATCAGCCAGAAGGGCGTCCCCATCGGAAAGGGCATAGCTCCCGACGGCAGCGACATCGCCGCCGTGCTGGACGGATATATCTCCATCGGGAAGATCAAAAGCACGGTCATGACAGAAAAGTGAAAAGTGGAAAGTGAAGATGCGGCGGTTTCCCTTTTCCTCGAGGCAATTCCCTACTTGCCAAACATCATTCGACATGTTACAATACAATATATATTGTGGTAAAGGCGACTGAAAACTTCAATATTTTGCGGTTTCTCCGTATTCACCGCCCTCGGGCGTGAACATATTTTATTAGGAGGCTATACTCTATGAAGAAGATCATTGCCATGCTCCTCGCGCTCGTGATGGTCAGTGCGCTGTTCGTTGGCGGCTCCGTTTCCGCTTTCGCCGACAACCAGCACTTCGACAAGCTGACCCTCGAGTTCGTCCCCTCCAAGGACGCTGACGTCATCATCGCCGGCACCGCGAACCTCCCTGAGCTCGTCAAGGCCGAGATGGCCAAGCTCGGTGTTGACATCGACGAGGTCGATATCACCGTCGGCACCAACTATGACGCCACCGGCGAGGCCATGTCCGCAGGCTCCATCGATCTGGGCTGGCTGCCCGGCGGCACCTACGCCCTGTACTCCGACGACACCGACGTTATCCTGACCGCCACCCGCAACGGCCTTTCCAACGACAGCGAGAACCCCGCCGACTGGAACGGCGAAGCCAACAAGACCCTCAAGAACGGCCCGCAGGTCACCTTCTACCGCGCCCTGATCTACGCCGCTCCCTCCGAGTACGGCAAGAAGCTGGCTGAGAAGGTCAATGCCGGTGAAAAGCTCACCTGGGAAGATCTCGACGGCGCCAAGTGGGCCGTGCAGAAGACCTCCTCCTCCGCGGGCTACATCTACCCCACCATGTGGCTCATGAAGAACTATGACGGCAAGAAGATCTCTGATCTCTCCAACGTCATCCCCATCGACTCCGGTTACGGCACCGCCTTCTCCTACGCCGCCGCTGAGAGCATCGACATCCTTGTCTGCTACGCTGACGGCCGCAACGACTACGAGGCATCCTGGATGCTGCCCACCGACCAGCAGGACGAGACCGGCAAGCAGGGCATGGGCCGCGCCGACTCCATCTGGAACGAGATGAACGTCATCGGCGTGACCGAGGGCATCTACAACGACACCGTCGCCATCTCCAAGGAGAGCCCCTTCTACACTCCCGAGATGGTTGAGAAGCTGCAGGACTGCTTCATCAATATCATCAATACCGACGAAGGCAAGGCCATCTTCGACGTGTACAGCCATGCCGGTTACGCCAAGGCTACCGACGCCGACTATGACGGCGCCCGCCAGGCTCTGACCGTTGTCGGCGGCTGATTCCCCGACGCAAGCCATTTCTGCCGGGCTCTGTATCCAAGTGAATACAGAGCCCGGTTTTTTGATTGCCTCCCTCAGCCGCGCATGCGGCGATAAGAGGGAGGGGGACCGCTTTAGCGGTGGAGGGAGTATGTGGTTGACGAATGACTCCCTCAGTCACCAGTGTGAGCACTGGTGACGGCTCCCTCGGAGAGGGAGCCGTCTGTCCGAAGCGTTGAACGGCAAGCGTGCCTTGCCGCTGAACGGTTCCGACAGGGAAACTAAAGATACAAAGGGAGTAAAGCAGCCGTATGATTGAATTTAAGAATGTCTACAAGACCTATCCCAACGGCTTCACCGCGCTCAAAGACGTAAATCTCAAGATCGAGCAGGGGGAGTTCGTGGCCATCATCGGCCTGTCCGGCGCAGGCAAGTCCACGATCCTCCGCTGCATCAACCGCATGCACGACGTGACCAAGGGCACCCTCACCGTCGACGGCGTGGATGTCAACACCCTCAAGGGCGCGGAGCTTCGCCGCTATCGCCGCAAGGTGGGCATGATCTTCCAGAGCTTCAACCTTGTAAGCCGCTCCACCGCCATCAAGAACGTGCTGACGGCGGACGTGCCGGACATGGGCTTCTTTCAGGTGCTCTTCGGCATCTTCTCCAAGGAGCAGAAAATGCGCGCCCTCGAAAGCCTCGACAAGGTGGGCATCCTCTCCAAAGCCTACACCCGCTGTGACCAGCTCTCCGGCGGTCAGCAGCAGCGCGTCGCCCTGGCCCGCACCCTCAATCAGAACCCGAAGATCATCCTGGCCGACGAGCCGGTCGCGTCCCTCGACCCCATCACCGCCCGCCAGGTCATGCAGGACTTTGTGCGCATCAACAAGGATTACAACATCTCCATCCTGTTGAACATCCACCACATCGACCTCGCGCTTCAGTACTGCGACCGCGTCATCGGCGTGCGCGCGGGGGAGATCGTCTTTGACGGCCCCGCCGCCACCATCACCCAAGAGCAGATCGACTACGTCTACAACGGCACCAAGGCGCCCGTGCTGGGCAATGGGGAGTGAGCCGATGGATAACGAAAACAACTCCGCCGTCAAGCTGACCTGGTTTGACAAGATCTTCAAGCCTCAGGTCATCACGCTGCCGAACGGCCACTCGACCATACGCCGCCGCAGCCGCGCGCCCATCATTGTCGCGCTGGTGCTGCTGGCCATTATCCTGTCGCTGCGCATGACGGGCTTTGATCTGTCCATCATCATCAAAAAGTTCGACAAGCTCATGGACCTCATGGTCAAGCTCTTCCACCCCAAGTGGAGCTTCTTTGACAAGGTCACCCGCCCGCTGGTGGACACCATCAAAATGTCCATACTCGGCACGGTCATCGGCTGCGCCCTGGCCCTGCCCATCGCGGTGCTGTCCTCGACGAACATCGACAAAAACCGCGTCATCGTCTCCGTGCTGCGCTTTATCCTGGCCCTGATCCGCACCCTGCCCACCCTGGTCATCGCCCTGGTGTGCGCGCTGATCTTCGGCCTCGGCACCTTTGCCGGTACGCTCGCCATCTCCATCTTCACCTTCGGCATCGTCGCCAAGATGCTCTATGAGAGCATCGAGACCATCGACATGGGTCCCTTCGAGGCCATGGAGGCCATGGGCGCCAATAAGTTCCAGGCCTTCTGGTCGGCCTGCGTGCCCCAGATCCTGCCCGTCTACCTCTCTCACAGCCTTTACTGCTTCGAGATGAACGTGCGCGCCTCCGCCATCCTCGGCTATGTCGGCGCTGGCGGCCTCGGCATCACCATCAACGAGCGCATCGGCTGGCGAGACTATGAGGGCCTCGGCATGGTACTGCTGACGCTGTTCGTGGTGGTCGTCGCCATCGAGTTCACCAGCGAGTACCTGCGCGGCAAGCTGAGCTGAGAGGAGGCGCGATATGGCTGAAAAACTGGAAAAAATCGAAAAGGCGGTCGATGAGAAGCTGACCGTCGCCGAAATGTACGCAAACCGCCCCCGCAAGTGGTGGGTCTACACGCTCGTGGTGCTCATCATCGCGGCGCTTGTCGGCTGGTCCGGCTCCACGGTGCAGTTTGAGGGCCTCACGGTCACTGGCCGCTCCGTCGCCCAGGGCGTCATCAGCGGCATCACGCACCCCGATCTCAAGCTCATGTTCGGCACCGGCAATACCGACGTGCCCTACCTGCTTTTGCAGACCATGGCCATCGCGGTGCTCGGCACCATCTTCGGGGCAATCCTCGCGATCCCCTTTGCCTTCCTCGCCTCCACCAATATCCTGCCCAAGCCCATTGCCTATCTCTTCCGCGTGGTGATCCTGCTCATCCGCACGATCCCGAGCCTTGTCTGGGCCCTTATGTGGATCCGCGTCACCGGCCCCGGCGCCGCCTGCGGCGTCATCACCCAGTCGGTCTGCTCCATCGGCATGATCTCCAAAATGTACATCACCGCCATCGAGGATCTGGACACCCGCATACTCGAGAGCCTGGACGCCATGGGCTGCACGCCCTTCCAGAAGATCCGCTACGGCGTCATCCCGCAGCTGACCGCAAGCTTCATCTCCACCACCATCTACCGCTTCGACATCAACCTCAAGGACGCCACCACCCTCGGCATCGTGGGCGCGGGCGGCATCGGCGCAAGCCTCGTGCAGTGCCTCAACTCCCGCCGCTGGGCCATGGTCGGCTCCTTCGTCTGGGGCCTGATGATCCTGGTGCTGATTATCGAGTACCTCTCCACCCAGGTCAGAAGCAAGCTGGCAAGAGGAGAATAAAACCTATAAAATCATGTAGGGGCCGACGCCCTCGGCGGCCCGCGCGGCAGATAGATTGTTGTGCGAAAGCGCCCGGGCAAATACGTAAAACGGACAGCATACTGCCGGGCCGCCGGGGGCGTCGGCCCCTACTGCTTCTTAAAGACACACTTACAAGAGGGTACCCATGGATCGTAAGCTGACAATCTATTTCACATCGGATATTCACGGCTACTTCGCCCCAACGGATTATGCCAACAACTGCCGCGCAGCCTCGGGCCTTGCCAACTGCGCGGCAAAT
This sequence comes from Oscillospiraceae bacterium, assembly GCA_902799075.1. Taxonomy (GTDB): domain Bacteria; phylum Bacillota; class Clostridia; order Oscillospirales; family Oscillospiraceae; genus Limivicinus. Next base: position 17,021 of record CADBYZ010000001.1, read on the forward strand.
TTCACCCATGACCGCAACACCCTCATCTTCGACGGGGGCGACACCCTCCAGGGCAGCCCCTTTACCTACTGGCTCTACAGCCGCACGGAGGAAAAAAGCCTCATCCCGGCAAAGCTCATGAATCTGGCGGGCTGCGACTTCTTCACCCTTGGAAACCATGACTTCAACTACGGGCCGACAGAGCTTGAGCGCTACATCGAGGCCATGGACGCACGCTGCCTTTGCGCCAATGTGCAGGGCCTGAGAGGCGTGGAACGCTGCGCGGTTGTAACATTGGAAAACGGACTGCGTGTGGGGCTGACCGGCGTCACCTCACAGTTTGTCCCCAAATGGGAAAAGCCGGAGAACATCAAGGGCCTGACCTTTCTTGACGCCTTTGAGACCGCGCGGGACGTTCTGGCGGAGCTGAAGGCACAGAAGGTTGACATAACAATCTGCCTCTATCACGGCGGCTTTGAAAACGATGTGGACACCGGCCGGCCGCTCTCCAAAACCCTCGAAAACGAAGGCTGGCGCATGTGTCAGGAGCTGGACTATGACATCCTGCTCACGGGGCACCAGCACATGCCCTTTGCGGACAAGTGCGTAAACGGCACCTTCACCTGCCAGCCGCCGGACAAGGCCAGGCAGTACATCCGCATGGACGTGACAGTGGACGACGGCAAGGTCATGGCAAAATCGGAGCTCTGCCCCGCCGGAGATGTGACACCGGAAGCCTTCAAGGAACTGCTGGAACCGCTGGAGGCGGAGACCGCAAAATTCCTCGACACGCCCCTCGGCCATCTTGATCGGGATCTGCGGCCCTCCACACCGCTCAAGCGCGCGCTCAAGGGCTCCCTGATCGCAAACTTTTACAACCAGGTGCAGCTCGAGGCCTCGGGGGCGGACATCTCCTGCACCTGCCTTGCCAACACCATGCGCGGCTTTTCCGAAAACATCACTGTGCGGGACATTGTGGCAAGCTACGTCTTCCCGAACACGCTGAAAACCATCATGGTTGACAGGGCAGTACTGACAAAAGCTCTGGAGCGCAGCGCTGATTACTATGCCATCGACGAAAACGGCGAGGTGTGCGTCAGCGACAGCTTTCTCAAGCCCATCGAGGCCCACTTCAATTTCGATTTCATCTCCGGCATCGAGGCGACCATTGACCTGCACAGAGCACCGGGGGAGAGAGTGACTTCCATCCGCTGGCACGGAGAGGAGCTGCCGGAGGACAAAACCCTCACCATGTGCCTCAACGATTACCGCGCCAGCGGCGCGGGCGGCTATGATTTCTACGCCGACTGCGAACTCGTGCGCGAACAGCCGGATGACATCGCGGAGCTCATCATCAACTACGTCGACCGCCACCGCGACATCACAGTGGACAAGACAAGGTGGCTCACAATAATAAAGTGAAAAGTGTAAAGTGAAAAGTGAAGATGCGCAGTGCCGTCACTCCGTCTTATTTATAATTGTCGCGAAGCGACACCATAACTCCACTTGTCACTCTTCACTTTCCACTTTCATTCCAGTACACATTATCCGAAAAAGGAGAAAAAAATATGTCTGCATCCAACGTCTTCAAGGTCGTCCTGCTCCAGGCGCTGCCCGCCTCGGGCAAGTCTGAAGTGCGCAACTTCATGGCCCATGTGGAGCCCGACACGCTGCGCGATGAGTTCCACATCGGCGCCAACCTCCAGCTTGATGACTTCCCCTATGTCCACATGATGCGCCGCATCGACAACGAGCTCCAGGCCATGGACGAGCCGCGCATCTTTTACCCCGGCGAGGCTCCCTTCAACGACGGGCGCGACTGGGGCACTCTCTGCAACCTCTTAAACGAGGATTACCACGATCTCCTGAACCGCGTAAAAGTCTGCCCGGATTCCGCCGCGCAGTATCTCTTCGAGCGCATCGACCGCGCCGGCCTCGGCGCCGGGATCGCGCCGCGCCTCGGCATGCTGGATGAGGGCGTGCGCGCCAAGGTCGCCGCGATGCTCGAGGACGAGGCCCGCGCCATGCTGGACGAGAAGCAGAACGCCTATCCCGAGAGCTTCGAGGACAAGACCATCATCATCGAGTGCGCCCGCGGCGGCCCGGACGGCGCCTCCATGCCCCTGACCGGCACCTTCGGCTACCAGTATTCCCTTCCCATGTTCTGCCCGGAGATCCTGGAAAACGCCGTCATCCTCTACATCTGGGTCACGCCCGAGGAATCGCGCCGCAAGAACGCCGACCGCGCCGACCCCAATGATCCCGGCTCCAACCTCCACCACGGCGTGCCCATGGCCGTCATGCTGGGCGACTACGGCTGCGACGACATGGAGTACCTGCGCGAGCACTCCAGGGAAAACTGCGTGAGCTTCGAGGCCCACGGCAGGCACTGGGATATCCCCATCGGTGTGTTCGACAACCGCGAAGACAAGACCACCTTCCTGCGCAGCGAGCCCGAGCTCTGGGACCCCGATCTTGTGGCCGATGTGACCGCCGCCATCCGCGCCGCCACAGACGCCATGTTTGAAAACTACAAAAAGTAAACAGTAAGAGACCGAAGAAAAAGGGCTGGGACGTCCGGGCGATCGAAGGAGCTCGCGGATGTCACAGCCTTTTTCGGCAAACCCGCATCACGCGGAAACGGCGGCAAGCCTGCTTTTGTCAGGAAAACCCTCCGAAAAAGGTTGCAATTCCGCGCTGGAAGTACACGGCGAAAGTATGGACAAGCTCGGCGCGCAATGTTATAATGAAAATATAATAAATCACGGCGCACGGCTAAACGGGCACAGGGGGGTGATGGCAGCGTGAAAAACATATTCTTTGATGTATGTGCGGTTCCGTTCTATATGCTGACATTATGGACCTGCCATGTGCGAAAGCTGACAAAAGGCCGCACAAACCGCCTGTTTATCGCGATGGCCTGCATGTCCCTGATCTGTGCGATTGCCGACCTCTGGATGGAATTTGTGGTAAACCCCGTCCCGCTGAGCCGGGGACAGGTCATACTCGGCACAGCGCTTTCCTTTACCTATAAGCTCCTGCGAAACAGCAGCCTTGTGGTCTATCTCATCTATATCTTTTCCGTGACACGGACGGAGTACCGCCTCAATACCCTCGGTTCCCAGCTGTTTATATGGCTGCCGATCATGGTGGCTGTCGGCGCGCTCGTGCAGAACTTTTTCACCCACAATGTTTTTTCGGTCACGGCGGAGGGAGGATACACCCGAGGCCCGGTGCTGATGCTCCTTTACGTCATTTCGTATATCTATGCCCTGGCCGGGACGGGCTACTGCATCTATTGCCGGCGCTACCTCGTCGGCAGCAAATGGGTCGCCCTGATTTCGGTCTATGTGCTGACCTTTGCAGGCGTCCTGATCCAGATGGTGAAGCCCCATTACCTCGTGGAGATGTTCTCGACGGCGGTCGGCCTGATGTTTATTCTGCTGCTGATCATGCGGCCGGAGGAGACCCTGGACGGGCAGGGCCTTGTGCGGGACTGGAACGCGTATCAGGATACGCTGAAAAGATCACTTCGCTCCGGCCGACACTTTCAGATCGTCGTTGTGGAGATCATGAATGCCGCGGAGATCCGCAGCTATCTGGGCGACAAGCAATTCCAGAGCTGCATCGAGACCATCGCGGCGGAGATCAGCACGCTCTATTCCGGCCTGTGCGTGCATGTCGATCAGTTTTTTGAGATACCGGGCACCTTCTATCTGATCCTCGACAACGCGGAAATCGACGTGAAGACGCTCATCCCGCCCTTCAACAGAACGATTGCGGAGCGGATGGAGGACTATGCCAGACAGGGCGTCCGCTTCAACCTGGAGTACTGTCTCATCAAGTGTCCGGTTGATTTGAAGGACTTCCGGGAGATCATCAATTTCGGACACAGCTTCCGGTATCTCAGAAAACCGGCGGAGGTGTATGAGGCCGCCGATCTGATCCGGGAGCGCAATTACGGCCCGCTTACCAATATCAAGGAAATCCTGAACAGAGCGATCACAGAGGACACCCTTGAGATGTACTTCCAGCCGATCTACGATATCCGGACGGGCGGCTTCCGCTCGGCGGAGGCGCTGGCAAGACTGAATGACCCCGTGTACGGCATGGTTTCCCCGGCGCTCTTCATTCCCGCGGCGGAGAGGGTCGGCATGATCGTGGCGCTGGGGTACAGGATCCTGGAGGCGGTATTCAGCTTCATGTCGCAGACCGACCTCGGCGCACTGGGGATAACCCGCATTGAGATCAATCTTTCCGTGGCCCAGTGCCTGCAGCGGGAGCTGCCCGAGAGGATAAGGGAGCTTCAGGAGAAGTACCGCATTGACCCCTCTCAGGTGAACTTTGAGGTGACGGAGACGCTGTTTGACAATCTCGGCGGCATTATGGATAAAAACCTGCGGACCCTTTCCGACATGGGCTATACCTTCTCCCTGGACGATTACGGCGTCGGCTACTCCAATATCCAGAGGCTCAGGGCGCTGCCGCTGAGTATCATCAAGATCGACAAGAGCATGGTGGACGACATGTTCACCAGCGACGGTGAGGTCATCATCGAGAACACCGTGCGGATGATGAAGGGGATCCGCAAGGAGCTGGTCGTGGAGGGTGTAGAGACCGCGAAGGAGGCGAAAGCCTGCGAGGATCTCTCCTGTGACTATATCCAGGGCTTCTATTATTCCAGGCCGCTGCCTGCAAAGGAATTTGTTCGGTTTCTCAGCGAGCACAACGTTGCCGCGCAGCCGGGAAACGGGACGAGATAAGGACTGCAGGCCCGCCGCAATTCATACGAAGAATCAAACAGAAAACGCGCACCGGTAATGGATGAAAGATCCTGCCGGTGCGCGTTTTTGATTTTTCCCGGATTATTTCCGTTCGCTGTTCGGCGACAGATAGCGCCAGAGGGTCGTCCTGCTGATGCCGAGCTGCTTTGCCGCCGCCGTCTGATTGCCGCCGCAGGCCTCGACCGCCCGTTCGATGGCCTCGCGGGATATCTCCTCGAGCGTGCGGGGCACAAAAACCTCGTCGTTTTTCCGGGCGCTCGGGCGGCGGTGGAGACTGCGCTCCCGGGAGAGAATCTCCAAAACCGCGCTGCGGCGGATATAGGCCGCGTCCGTCATGGTTGCAAGCTCCTGGAGGACACGCTTGAACTGTGTGTTGTTGTTCGGCCACTCATACTGCATCAGCAGCTCCACCGCGCCGGGGTCGAAGCCGATGATCTGCTTGCCGAGCTCCATATCCAGATTGCTCAGATACAGGCTTGCAAGCGACGGGATCTCATCGGCGCGGCTGCGCAGGGTCGGCAGGCGCAGCGTCAGGCAGCCGAGGCGGTTCACCACGATCTGTACTGTCTCGGGCGGCGCTTCGTTCTCGCCGCAGATGCAGGAAAAAATCAGCCGCAGACGCTTGGCGATATCCGTCTCGGAGATCGCCGCCAGCAGTTCCTTCCGGTAGCCCTCCGGGAAGGCGGCGAAGTTCTGAAAATATACGGTGCCGCTGGTGTCGTTGAGAGGGGAGCTGGGATGAGAAAACAGAAAGTCCCAGCCCTTTTCGTTCATCAGGCTGCAATCGACGACGATGAAGGGACTCTTGACCTGCGTTCCCCGGAGATAGAGCGCGCGGGCGATCTGCTCCTTGCCGGTGCCGGGCTCGCCGAGGATCATGACCGGCTGCCTGGTCGGGGCGATGGAATTGACCTGCTGCTCAAGATCGCCCATGGAGCCGCTGACGCTGTAGAAGCTGTTGGTGAAAAGCTGGACGATCTCCACCTCCGAGAAGACACGGATGCCGTTGCTGACAGAGCGGAGGGGGACCTGCGATTCCTGATACTGAAAGGAGTAGAACTTCTCGTTCCCGAAGCGCATGGTCCTGGCCGTGACACGGTAGACGCTGCCGCTTTCGTGCTCATAAAATTTCAGCGGGGCGGCGGGCGGGATCTCGGCAATGCGTTTTTTCATCAGCTGGATCTGAGCTTTCGTGGGTTCCTCCCGGGTGTGAAAATACAGCTCGCCCTGCTCGGAAAGGACAATGGTGTTGCCGCTGCGGTCCTGGGCAATGCGCTTGAGAAAGAGGTTTTCCTGCTGGAGCGTGCGGAAATGGGTGCTGATGGACAGGGCCTGCTGGAAGGCGTCATAGACGCTCTCCATACCGGCGGTGATGAGGAAGGCGTCAAAGCCCTTCTGCCGGGCAAGCGTGTAGGTGTGCATGCCGCCGATGACCATTTTATAACCGCCGAGCTTCAGGCGATCCAGGGTATCCAGAATCTCCTGCTCATTGTGGACCGTGAGGATGTCCACCTCCTTGGCGAGCAGATCGCACAGCGTGTGGGCAGGCTCGGTCAGGCTCGGGAAGCCGACGATGGCGTAGAGCTTCGTATAGTTTTCCGCCATCTTGATCGCGCGCAGGATATCATAGACCGAGACCTTCACAGAGACCACGGGGATGTCGGCGATCTTCTCGATGCGCTCCGCCGTACCGCCGCGGGAGATGATGGCGTCAAAGCGCTCGCCGAGGCGCATGGCCGCGATGGACACACCGGCGTCCAGGTCGCCTACATAGGACTCCAGCTGTATGTCCGGCATATCCTCCGCGACGCGCTCCATCACGGTGCGCAGCCCTTCATACGGCGCGATTCCAAGAATTCGGGTAACTGCCTTTTGCAAATGTTTCACATCCCCATGATAATACTGTGTGATCCTAATTGTAACATGTCGGGCTGAAAAAGAAAGCGCGTTTCAGAATTAAACGTTTCAAAATGGAACACAGCAACAATATTTTGCGTGAGCTTTTCTTCAAAACGTTTCATATTAAAACGATTGCGGGCCTTGCCTTGCTTGAGCGGTGTATATATTGTACGGTAAAATATGCTCAGTTATAAAAAACACAATATTTAGGGGGACTTGCCATGATCCGGCTGCTTATTATCGCGGACGATTTTACAGGCGCGCTGGATACCGGCGTGCAGATGGCAGGCTGCGGCGCTGTGACGAAAGTCACTACGGATACCGGACTCCGCTTCGCCGATTACGCTGACGCTGAGGTCCTTGTCATCGACGCCGAAACGCGGCACCTCAAGCCCAATGCTGCCGGCACACTCGTGCGCGGCATCGTGGAGCGGGCCGTGAAGTCCGGTATTCCGCACCTTTATAAAAAGACCGACTCCGCCCTTCGCGGCAACATCGGCGCGGAGCTGGAGGCCATATTGGAGGCAAGCGGCGAGAAGACGCTGCCCTTCCTTCCGGCTCTGCCCCGGATCGGACGCACGACCGTGGGCGGCATTCATTACATTAAGGGCGTTCCGGTGGCGGAAAGCGTCTTCGGGGCTGATCCCTTCGAGCCGGTGACCCACTCCGCGGTCTCGGACATCATTGCCGAGCAGAGCACGGCCGCGGTACACGGCGATTCCTCCGCTCCCGGTATCTGTGTGTTTGACGCCGAGACCCAGGAGGACCTGCAGAGAGCGGGGGAGACCCTGAAGGCCGCCGGTGCGCTGCACATCGCGGCGGGCAGCGCGGGCTTCGCTTCGGTCCTGCCCGATCTGCTGGGCCTGCGCCGTGAGGCCGTGACGGCCCCGAAGCTCGACCCGAGGCTGCTGGTGATCTGCGGGAGCGTCAATCCCATCACGCTCGAGCAGACGGCCGAGGCGGACAAGGAAGGCTTTGTCCACTGGCGCCTCAGTCCGCGGCAGAAGCTGGAGCCCGGGTACTGGCAGAGCGCGGAGGGCGAGACCCAGCTCGAGAAGCTTCGTACCATGCTGCATGATTCGCCGTATTTCATCATCGACTCCAACGACTTCGGCGGCAACGGCCCTACGGAAGCATACGCCGCCGAGCGGGGACTGACCATCTCCGATGTGCGCGTGGGCATCTCCCGCGGCCTTGGCGAAATCCTCGGCTCGCTGTTCACGAGCCCCGATCTCGGGACGCTTCTCATCACCGGCGGCGACACACTTTTACAGTGCATGCAGGAGCTGAATGTATCGGAGCTTGAGCCGGTTTGTGAGCTTTACCCCGGCGTGGTGCTCTCGCGCTTTGCCTACCGGGGCTGCACAAAGCATGTCCTGTCCAAGTCCGGCGGCTTCGGACACAAAACGCTGCTGGTCGATCTGAAAAATTCTTTATCTGAATCTTAAAAGGAGGCAACGAGCATTATGGACTATCCGAAACTTCCGGGCCTTGCTCCCGACGGGCGCGTCTGGCAAAACGACGACATGGGCACGCTGGAGGCCTTCCTGCCCACCGGCGGCTACCCCACGGCCCACGCCCCGGCCATGCTGGAGCTGCCGGACGGCGATCTGCTGTGCTGCTGGTTCGCGGGCACCTATGAGGGCAGCGCTGACATCCGCATCATCTGCTCCGTGCTGCCGAAGGACTCTGACCGCTGGCTCGACCCGGTGGACATCTCCGGCGACCCCACCCGCTCCGAGCAGAACCCGTCTCTGTTCTATGGACCCGACAACAAGGTCTGGGCCATGTATACCGCCCAGCTCGACCGCCAGGCGGGCAAGGACAACATGCAGTTTACCTCCGTTGTCCGCTGCCAGAAGAGCGGCGACGGCGGCAGGACCTGGGGCCCCTATGAGACCGTCTTCCCCGAGGAGGGCACCTTCTGCCGCCAGCCGATCCAGGTCCTCTCCAACGGGCGCTGGATCTTCGGCAACTGGATCTGCACCGATTCGGTGGACGGGCTTTCCGGCGACCCCACCGCCTTCCGCATCTCCGACGACGAGGGCAAGACCTGGCGCACGGTCATGATGCCGAAGTCCAACGGCCGCGTCCACGCAAACGTCGTGGAGCTGGAGCCGGGACACCTGGCCGCCTTCATGCGCGACCGCGAGGCCGCCAACATCTATCGCAGCGAATCCACCGACAACGGCGACACCTGGTCCGTCCCCGTGGCGACCCCGCTGCCCAACAACAACTCCAGCATCAGCGCCGTGAAGCTCCTGAGCGGGCGCGTTGCCATCGCTTATAACCCCACCTGCACGCCCGATCCCCATCCCGGCAAGGCGGCCTGGCCCGGCCTGCGCTGCCCTGTGGCGATCGCCCTTTCGGAGGACGGCGGCCTTACTTTCCCGATGATCCGCTGGGTGGAGCGCGGAGAGGGCTATATGGGCGATGAGAACAGGACCAACAACCGTCAGTACGAGTACCCCTTCCTCATGCAGTCGAAGGACGGCATGCTGCACCTGGCCTACGCAGCCTATACCCGCAAGGGAATCAAATATGTACGCCTGAGCGAAGAAGCCGTGGCGGGACAAAAGCGGGAGACCGTCGGCCTCTACAATCCCACCGCCGCCCAGACGAAATAAGGAGGACGCCATGCTCACAAAGTACACCCTCAAGACCCCGCGCGCCGTCTATGGCGGCGAAAACGCCATCTCCAATATCCGGACCATCGTTGAGAGTAACGGCTTCAAAAAAGTGGCCCTCTTCGCGGGCCGCAGCATCCAGAAGGGCGAGCTCTTCCCCGAGCTGCTGGACGCGATCAAAGCGGGCGGCGCAGCGTATGTGATCCTTGACGATCTGCGCCCGGAGCCCACTTACGGCGAGGTGCAGGCCCTGATCGACAACTTCAAGAGCACTGGCGCCGACCTCATCGTTGCTATCGGCGGCGGCTCGGTGATGGACGCGGCCAAGCTTGCCAGCATCCTCGTCACTGATGAGTACGGCGTGAAGGAGCTTTTGGACAAGCCCGGCATGGCGAAGAAGTGCGTACCCATGGTGCTCATCCCCACCACCGCCGGCACCGGCGCGGAGGTCACACCCAACGCCATCGTCGCGGTGCCCGAAAAGGAGCTCAAGGTCGGCATCGTCAACGACAACATGATCGCGGACTACGTCATCCTCGACGCCCGCACCATCAAGAATCTGCCCCGCAAGCTCGCGGCCGCCACCGGCGTCGACGCCCTGGCCCACTGCATCGAGTGCTACACCTCCAACAAAGCCAATCCCTTCTCCGATCTCTACGCCCTGACGGGCCTGGACCTGATCCTCAACAACATCGAGAAGGCCTGCGACGATCCCGCGGCCATGGCCGAGAAGGAGAACATGCAGCTTGCGGCCTACTACGGCGGCCTTGCCATCACCGCCTCCGGCACCACGGCGGTCCACGCCCTGAGCTATCCTCTCGGCGGCAAGTACCACATCGCCCACGGCGTCTCCAACGCGATCCTGCTGGCACCGGTCATGCGCTTCAACAGCGAGCACCCGGCGGTGCGCGCGCGCCTCGCCTGCGCCTATGACCAGTGCTGCCACGAGGAGAACAGGGCCGGAAACGAGGCCGAAAAGGTCGCCTGGATCATCCGCCGCCTGGAGGAGATCGTGAGGCACCTGGACATACCCACAAGCCTGAGCCGCGACTTCGGTGTACCCGAGAGCGATCTGGACACGCTGGTTGAGTCCGGTATGCAGGTGCAGCGTCTGCTTGTGAACAACATGCGCCCCGTCACTGCGGAGGACGCACGGAAGTTATATTTGGAGGTCCTCTAAGGGCCGGAAAGGGGAAAACACATGAAGAATGTACCGATTCGAGGCATCATCCCGGCACTCATCACCCCCATGTACCCCGACGAGTCCGTCAACTTTGAAGAGCTGCGCCGCCAGGTAAACCGCCAGATCGATGGCGGCGTGCACGCCATCTTCTGCTTCGGCACCAACGGCGAGGGCTATATCCTCAGCGGCGAGGAGAAAAAGCAGGTGCTCGAGACCGTCATCGACGAGGTCAAGGGCCGCGTCCCGGTCTACGCGGGTACGGGCTGCATCTCCACCAAAGAGACCATCGCGCAGTGCAAAATGGCCGAGGCCGCGGGTGCTGACGTGCTGTCCATCATCACCCCGAGCTTCGCCGCCGCAAGCCAGGACGAGATCTACGAGCACTACAAGAGCGTGGCGGAAGCCGTCGATCTGCCCATCGTGCTCTACAACATCCCCGCCCGCACCGGCAACGCCATCGCCCCGGCGACCGTCGGCAGACTGAGCAAGATCGACAACATCGTCGGCGCGAAGGACTCCTCCGGCCACTTCACAAACATCCTCGGCTACATCGACGCGGGGAAGGAAAGCGGCGACTTCGCCGTCCTCTCCGGCAATGACCAGCTCATCATCTGGAACCTGCTTGCAGGCGGCACCGGCGGCATCGCGGGCTGCGCCAACGTCTACCCCCATACCATGGCCTCTATCTACGATCTCTTCATGGCGGGCAAAATCGAGGAAGCCAAGGCGGCCAACGCCAGCATCGCCTCCTTCCGCGCCTGCTTCAAATACGGCAACCCCAACACCATCGTCAAGACTGCCGTGGCCCTGCTGGGCTATGAGGTCGGCAAGTGCCGCGCCCCCTTTAACCAGGTCCCCGAGGCGGGTATCGAGGCCATCAAGAAGGTCCTTGAGGAAAACGCCGCGAAAGGCATGAGATAAGAGGGGAGAAGGAACATGAGCAAGAAACCCATCGTCGGCATTACCATGGGCGACCCGGCAGGCAGCGGCCCCGAAATCACCGTCAAGGCCCTGGCCGATCCCGCCCAGTATGAATACTGCAATCCCATCGTCATCGGCGACATCAAGGTCATGGAGCAGGCCGCCCGCTTCGTGCATCATGAGGAGATCCGCTTCAACAAGTGTGAGAAGGTCTCCGACGCCGTCTTCACCCCCGGCACCATCGACGTGCTGCACATGGACCTGATCGAGGATCTGAGCAAATTCGAGCTTGCCAAGGTCAGCGTGGAGGGCGGCAACGCGGCCTTCCAATGTGTGCGCAAGGTCATTCAGCTGGCGCTGGCGGGGGAGGTGGACGCCACCGTCACAAACGCCCTGAACAAGGAAGCGCTGAACATGGCCCTGGAGCATTACCACGGCGAGCGCTCCGACGGCTACACCCACTTCGACGGCCACACCGAGATCTACGCCACCTACACCGGCACGAAGAAATACACCATGATGCTGGCCCACAAGGACCTGCGCGTGGTGCACGTGTCCACCCATGTCTCCCTGCGCGAGGCCTGCGACCGGGTCAAGAAGGACCGCGTGCTGGATGTCATCCGCATCGCAAACCGGGCCTGCCTGGATATGGGCATCAAGGAGCCGCGCATCGCGGTTGCCGGTCTCAACCCCCACTGCGGTGAAAACGGCCTGTTCGGCACGGAGGAGATCGAGGAGATCACACCCGCCATCGAGGCGGCGAAGGCTGAGGGCATCAGCGGCGTCACCGGCCCCGTCCCGCCCGACAGCGTCTTCCCCAAGGCGCTCGGCGGCTGGTACGACATGGTGGTGTGCATGTACCACGACCAGGGCCACATCCCCCTCAAGACCGTCGGCTTCGTCTACGACAGAGAGCTCAAGAAGTGGAAGGCCGTCGAGGGCGTGAACGTCACCCTGGGGCTTCCCATCATCCGCGCAAGCGTCGACCACGGCACCAACTTCGGCGCGGCGGGCAAGGGCACCGGCAACGAGCTGAGCCTTGTCAACGCCATCAAGTACGCGGTGCTCATGGGCACGCGCAGGGCACAGGAATAAAACGTTCCAAATTGAAACGGAATTTTCCCCGTTTTCAAATCTTAACGGCCAAAAGTTCTAATATGGAACGTTTTTGACCCTCTCCGCATTTTTCATTTAGTCTTTGTTCCAATATAATAATAGCTGTAATGTTTCGTATTTCATCAGGCTATCAGGGCGACAAGCCCTTAGCGATATCTAAAATTTGTGAAAGGTGGACCCAATCATGAAGAAAGTCATTTTCCTGCTGTTCGCTGCTGTCCTCATGCTGTCCTTCGCAGCTCCCGCCATGGCGCTTGATGCGGACCTCGCCTTCGGCACCCAGGAGACCGGCACCGCCGGCTACACCTACGCCACCGCGATCCAGACCGTCATCCAGAAGGTCGACGGCATCAACGTCTCCCTGCTCACCAACTCCGCCGGCAACGTCTCCTCTCCCGTGCTGATCCAGGAAGAGGAAGCTGACCTGACCATGTCCAACTCCGCCCCCGCCATGTGGGCTGCCAACGGCGGCATCGAGTCTGCCAACGTTCCCGAGTGCCCTGACGTGCGCGCCATCGCCGGCGGCCTGGGCCATGACTTCGTCAACGTCATGTTCACCCAGAAGTTCGTGGACGAGACCGGCATCAAGACCGTTGAGGAGCTGGTTGCGCAGAAATACCCCGTCAAGCTCGTCATCAAGAAGAACGGCACCCTCGGCGAGCTCGCTGCTGAGAAGGTCTTCGGCGTTCTCGGCGTGACCTTTGACGACATCGTCTCCTGGGGCGGCGTGGTCGAAAAGACCGGCGGCGCTCAGATCAAGGACGGTCTGCAGGACGACCTGTACCAGATGACCGTTGACCACATCGGCGCCGGCCAGGCCAACACCACCGAGCTTTGCATCAACCATGCCATGTACGACGTCCAGCTTGCCGACGAGACCCTCGCCAAGCTTTGCGACGAAGGCTTTGACTACATCACCGTCGAGCCCAACACCTGGAACGGCCAGACCGAGGCCATCAAGACCGTCGGCTCCCAGCAGTGCGTTCTGTGCAGCGCCAACCTCGATGAAGAGGTCGCCTACGCCATCACCAAGGCCATGTGCGAGAACACCGATGTTCTGACCGAGGCCTCCGCCGCTCTCGGCTACTTCGATCCCTCCGTCGCCGGCACCAAGGCTCTCACCGGCTGCGACCTGCATCCCGGCGCTCTGCGCTACTACATGGAGATGGGCTACATCAACGAAAACGGCGAGGCTGCCAAGTAATCCATCCCTGAAAAGCTGAAACACACCGCATAGACCCATAGGCCGGGGTACGGACTTCCTCCCGTACTCCGGCCGCCTGTAAAACCTGATCATTCCGGGGCAGGACCCCGAAATACCTTCAGAAGGGACGGCCTGACAATGACAAGCAACACCCGCAAATACTGTACGATTGCGCTGACAGTGGCGTTCTTCGTATTTCAGATGTACCTTGCCCTGGTCAAGCAGCTGACCGTAATGCTGCAGACGCCGCTGCACATGTGCTTTGCGCTGGCGCTGGTATTCCTCTACAATCCCATTGACAAGGGCTATCAGAAAAACCTTAAGAAAAAAGCCGAAAAGAACGGCACTACCGTCACCGATGCCCAGCTCAACAAATACGCCTGGGCCCGCTACTTCGACCTGATCTTCTTCGCCGCGATCATCTTTGTCGTGTATTACACCGTCGGCAACATCGACCGCCTGCGCAACTTCGACAAGGTGACCTCCCAGGTCCTCAACATCGACTATGTGGCCATGGTGTGCATCATCGTCCTGCTGCTCGAGGCAGTGCGGCGCACCCTGGGCAACATCCTGTTCTTCTTCATCATCGCCTTCATCATCTACTCCTGGACCGCCCAGTACTTCCCGAAGGGAAGCGTGTTCTACACCAAGGGCAAGTCCTTCCCCAAGATGCTCAAAACCTTCTGCGCCGGTATGACCATGGGCGAAAACGGCGTATACGGTACCCCGTTGACCACAAGCTGCACGAGCCTGTTCTACTTCATCGTGTTCGGCGCCTTCTTCTCCGAGTGCGGCGGCGGCCAGCTGCTGATCGACGTGGGTCTGAAGTTCTCCAATAAATCCTCCGGCGGCCCCGCGAAAGCGGCGGTCATCTCCTCCGGCCTCATGGGCATGGTGTCCGGCTCCGCGGTCGCCAACGTCGCCACCACCGGCGTTATGACCATCCCCATGATGAAAAAGATCGGCTATGAGCCCGAGGAAGCCGGCGCCATCGAGGCGGTCGCCTCCACCGGCGGCCAGATCATGCCGCCCATCATGGGCGTCGGCGCCTTTATCATGGCCGAGATGCTCGGTGTCAACTACCTGCAGGTCGCAGCCGACGCCATCATCCCCGCGGTCGCCTACTACTTCGGCGTGTTCGTGCTGGTCTCCCTGCTCGCCAAGAAGCGCGCCAGCCGCAGCACCCAGTCCGAGGACGCCGCCATCGAGGTCAAAAACCCCATCCTGCCGCGTCTGTACCTCCTGCTGCCCGTCGTGGTCCTGATTGTCAGCATCATGAACGGCTTCTCCCTCATGCGCTCCGGCATGTACGGCATCTTTGTGTGCCTTGCCTGCAATGTGCTGAGCTTCTTCCTCGCCCACGGCACCAAGGACGCCTGGAACAACATCGTAAACGGCATCTCCGGTTCAAACTTCGCCGGTCTCAAGCAGCTCTGGGGCGCCATGATGGACGGCGCGAAATCCGCCGCCGAGATCGCCATCCCCACCGCCGCCTGCGGCATCATCATCGACGTCATGACCGAGCAGACCTCGCTGGCCACGAACCTCAGCGGCGTCATCGCAAGCCTCGGCATGAGCAACCTCTTCCCGGCGCTGCTGATCGGCATGATCGGCTGCATGCTGCTCGGCATGGCCCTGCCCACCGTGGCGGCCTACCTTGTGGGCGTGACCCTCTTCGTCCCGACGCTCCGCTCCCTCGGCATCCAGCCGCTGGTCGCCAACATGTTCGTGTTCTACTACGGCATCATGGCCCAGATCACCCCGCCCGTGTGCGTGGCCTCCTACACCGCCGCCGGCATCGCCGGTGCCGACGCCATGAAGACCGGCCTGCGCGGAATGCTGTTTGCGCTGGTGGGCTTCCTGTGCCCGTTCGTGTTCGTGTATAATCCCGCCATCCTTCTGCAGGGCACCGTGATCGAGATCATCATCGGCGCTGCCCAGCTGCTGGTGGGCACCTACTTCCTGGCCCTCGCGGTGGCAGGCTTCTTCCAGCGTGAGCTTCCCTGGTGGGTGCGCGGTGTGTTCTTCGTCGTGGCCCTGGGCTTCATCTCCCCGGACGTCATCAGCACCGTGGCCGCCCTGGTCGTCGGCGTCGCGCTGGTCGCCTGGATCATGATGAGCACCAAGAAGGTCAAGACCGCGTAAACAAAATCCCCGACAAACATGGCGCTGCCTCCGACAGCCGACAGGCTGTGCGGAGGCAGTTTTTTTGATCCAAGGAGGCAAAGCCCGTGAACCCATACGAACGCATGACGACCGAGCCGGTGAAGCGGCTTGTCCTATGGCCTGTGCCTGCGCGCTCCCGATCTCCGCGTAAGCCTGGTCCCGGGAGAAACGCTCATAGTGGCCGCCCACGCGCTTTTTGGGGTAAAGGATGCGCTCACTGTTTTCCACAAAATATTTCGCGCTCCTGCCCTTGCGGCAGCAGTATTCGCTGCTGGGGCTATTGGGATCAGGCCGGACATTGATGATCCTGTTGCCCTCGACTTCCATCTACAGTCCGCAGGTCATGGCACAGAGATTACACAGGGTCTTTTTCCATTCACCCATAGTCATTTCACCTTTTCTGTCTCACCAAATCCTAAAACAGACAGCACCCATAAAAATATTTAGTTGCCCAGATATTGACGCCGGAAATCAGAAAGAATATAATAAAGGTTAGGCAAAGCTAACCTTTGCCTGAGCGAGGGAGAGAGGAGTCAGCTTGAATGAAATACACCGGAATGCCTCTGGGGATGTGGGTCCTGTTTGCGCGATCATTCAGGAAGCGCTTGTCGTCAATCCTGGAATATGATTCCGAAACAGCCGGGACGATTACCGCAAAGGCAAAACAACAATACAAGGAAATCATCCGCAGCCTCCCGGAATTTGAGAAGGCGGATCGGTTTCGGATGAATATTGTCAACTGCGCGATGCTCTCCGCTTTTCTCCTGAGTCTGCCGGAAAAGCCAACAGTGGAAAAAGCGACGGCTTTTTATCGGGAATCCATGATGACCGGCGCCATGAAATGGTTTTGCAGACAGAGCGGGAGAAAAAAGTTTACGGACGCGGATGTGGAGGGAATGAAGAAGACGGCGGCGCTTCGTGCTGCAGAACGGAATCCGTATTCCTGGAACATGGATTTCCTCCCTTACGCGGACGGAAGCGGCTATGAGGCGCGCTTTACAGCATGCGGCATCTGCCGGCTCATGAAGGAGCTGGGGCTGTACGAACTCGTCCCGGCCATGTGCCGGCTGGACTATACCATGAGCGAGGCGGGCGGTGCGACGGAATTTGTACGGCAGTACACGCTCGCATCCGGCGGGCCTTATTGCGATTGCGGATACAGGAAAAAGGGAGCGGGGATATGAAATATCACATTGAAAAAAACACGGTTCAGGAAACACTGGTCATTCCGCTTTTCGGGCGGCTGGTGTGCTCGGAGCGCTTTCCCGAACTGTTTTCGGATCCCGAAGCCGAAAGGATCTGCGATTCGCTGGACTACGATTTCGCGGATAAACGAAAGAAAATGGAATCCGCCGCGGGCCTGTTCGGCGCGCTGGAGGTGGCCCAGCGCCAGTATGACCTGCGCTGTGAGGTCCTGAGCTATCTGCGGGACCATCCGGAAGCGGCTGTGGTGAACCTCGGCTGTGGGCTGGATGACACCTTCTCCAAGATCGATAACGGACAGTGCAGGGGCTATAATCTCGATCTGCCGGATGTGATCGGGGTGCGAAACGAGCTTCTCCCGGCAGGCGAGCGGGAAAGAAATCTTGCCTGCGACCTGAACGACTTTTCCTGGATGGATGAGATCGATGCATCCCACGGAGCTGTTTTCTTTGCTGCGGGCGTTTTCTATTATTTCAAAACGGCAGAGGTGAAAAAGCTGTTTCAAGCGATGGCAGAGCGTTTCCCCGGAGGGGTGCTTGCCTTTGATGTCTGCAACGAACGCGGCGCCCGGCTGATGCGCAGGACATGGCTGAAGGAAGCCGGGATCACCGATGTGAACGCTTTTTTCTCCCTTGAGGACGAGACAGCGCTCCTGGACTGGAGCAATCGTTTTGCCTCCGTTACGGCCAGGAGCTATATGCGAGGATACCGGGACATTTACAAAAGCGTCGGGGCATTCCACAAGCTGATGATCCGTTTCTGCGACAGCTTTGTAAAGATGAAGATCATCAGGATCGTTTTCAGAGAATAAAGGCAACACCGCACAATGCGGCAAGAGCAGATTCCGAGAAAATTTGGGATCTGGTGATGGCACTTTTTTGAAGATGTACTTTGTGTACCTCAAGAAAAAGTGACGAAATCAGGGCACATTTTTTCCGGAAGATGCCGCAGACGTATTGCTCGGTGTTGCCTAAACAAAGCATATTGACAGAATGATCCCTTCCTGCTATAATACACACAGCGGTTAGCGAGCGCTAACTAATTACAACGAAAACAATTGTTCATTAGACTTGGTTCAGCCGGGTCTTTTCTTCGGAACAGCAGTTAGCAATAACTAACTTCGTGACGGTATGCAGGATCGGGAGGGATGGACATGAGCGTTGTGATTCTTGGCGGAAACGAGTGCATGGAGCAGAAATATAAAAGCCTGTGCCGGGATTACCGGCATGATGCCAAGGTGATGGTTAAGCCTGTCGGCGGCGTCAAGCGCAAAATGGGTAAGCCCGACATGGTGATCTTCTTCACCGGCGCCATGTCCCATAAGATGCTGCAGGGCGCGCTGGGGGAGATCAAGGGCCACGATTGCATCGTGGAATACTGTCCCACAAGCTCGGTGTCCGCACTCAAAAAGGTATTGGAGAAATACGCCTGATGTCTGAGGAAACGATTGTACGCCAGGCAGCGCCGACCCTGGCCGGGATCAAGACGGGCAGTATGTTCCCGTATCGCTATGAAAGCAGGGCGGAGCTTCTGGAGGATATCCGCGCCTTCAACCGCATTTTTGTCCCCCGCGGGATGTGCCTGCTTCTGCTGAGGGTGATGGAGAAGTCCGCGCTTTTGTATCTCTATCGTCCCCAGAGTCTGGAGAAGGATTTGAAGGACAGTATCTCGCAGGAAGTTTTGCAGGACTCCGGTTATGCCTGCTCAAGCTGCGCCGCCTGCGTGCGGCATCTGGTGGAGCGCTTTCGCGCCGAGCAGGACTTCCCGCATGAGGTCGGCCTGTTCCTGAGCTATCCGCCAGCGGATGTCAAGGGCTTCATTGATAATCGGGACAACTACAAGATCATCGGTCTCTGGAAAATCTACGGCGATGAAGAAAAATCACAAAAGCTCTGCGAACAGTTCAAAAAATGCTCCGAGTGTTACTGCCGTCTCTGGGAGAGCAGTGTAGGTCTTGAAAAGCTCGCTGTCGCGATATAATAACATCTGAATCTGTATGTCTTTCCATCAGATAGAAGTGCGTACAGAGCCGCACTATAATACGCTCTGAATATATTGGTATGAAGGAGAAACAAAAATGAAAGCAGCAGTTGTTTACTGGAGCGGCACGGGCAACACCGCGGCCATGGCGGACCTTGTCCTGGAGGGAATGAAGAGCGCCGGCGCGGATGCCGAGCTCATTGAGTGCAATTCCGTCACGGATCTCTCCGCATATGACGCCATCGCCTTCGGCTGCCCCGCCATGGGCTCCGAGCAGCTTGAGGACAGTGAGTTCGAGCCGATGTTCGACGGCGTGAAAAAGAGTCTCGGCGGCAAGAAAGTCGGCCTCTTCGGCTCCTACGGCTGGGGCGACGGCGAGTGGATGCGCAACTGGGAGGATGACTGCAAAGCCTGCGGCATCAATCTCGCGGCGGAAAGCGTGCTTGTAAACAACGCGCCCGAGGGCGAAGGAGCCGATGCCTGCAAAGCCCTCGGCGCTGCCCTGGTCGGATAACGCACACTTGCGGATACAGTCAGATTCAATAAGAATAAACAGCAAAAAGGCCGATGCGTGTTTCAGCATCGGCCTTTGGCGTTATTTGCTTTTGCGATTGACCGCCCGGATCAATACATGCCGCCCATCCCGTCGGGAGCGGCGGGCATCGGGGGATTCTTCTCGGGGATGTCGGCGACCAGGCTCTCGGTGGTAAGGACCATGGAGGCAACGGAAGCGGCGTTCTCGAGCGCGCTGCGGCAGACCTTGGTCGGGTCGACGATGCCGAGGGTCAGCATGTCGCCGTACTGGTCGCCGGCGGCGTCGTAGCCGTAATTGACTTCCTTGCTGCCGTAAACATTGTTCAGGATCACAGCGCCTTCCATGCCGGCGTTGGCCGCGATCTGCATGATGGGGGCCTTCAGGGCCTTGGCAACCAGCGCGGCGCCGGTCTTCTCGTCGCCCTCGAGGGTGGCGGTCAGCTTGTCGGCAGCCTTTGCGGCGATCACATAGGCGGTGCCGCCGCCGGCCACGATGCCTTCGGCAACAGCGGCGCGGGTGGCGTTGAGGGCGTCCTCGATGCGCAGCTTCTTTTCCTTCATCTCGGTCTCGGTGGCAGCGCCGACCTTGATGACGGCTACGCCGCCGGACAGCTTTGCAAGACGCTCCTGCAGCTTCTCGCGGTCGTAATCGGAAGTGGTGGTCTCAAGCTGATGCTCGATCTGCTGGACGCGGGCGCGGATCTCGGCGGGATCGCCGGCGCCGTCGACGATGACGGTGTTCTCCTTGCTGACCTTGACCTGGTGGGCCTGGCCGAGCATGTTGAGGTCGGCGTCCTTGAGCTCCATGCCGACGTCGGAGGAAATGACCTGACCGCCGGTGAGGATGGCGATATCCTGGAGCATCTCCTTGCGTCTGTCGCCGAAGCCGGGGGCCTTGACGCAGATGCAGGTGAAGGTGCCGCGCAGCTTGTTGAGCACGATGGTGGCAAGGGCTTCGCCCTCGACGTCCTCGGCCACGATCAGGAGCTTGCGGCCGGCCTTGACGATCTGCTCGAGCAGGGGCAGGATCTCCTGAATGTTGCTGATCTTCTTGTCGGTGATGAGGATGAGCGCGTCGTCGATGACGGCTTCCATCTTGTCGGTATCGGTGACCATGTAGGGGGAGAGGTAGCCGCGGTCAAACTGCATGCCCTCGACCACGTCGCTGTAGGTCTCGGCGGTCTTGCTCTCCTCGAGGGTGATGACGCCGTTCTGGCTGACCTTCTCCATGGCCTCGGCGATCAGGGCGCCGATGTGCTCGTCGCCGGAGGAGATGGTGCCGACGCGGGCGATATCCTTGGAACCGGACACGGGCTGGGAGATGCCCTTCATGGCCTCAACGGCGGCCTCGGCGGCCTTCTGGATGCCCTTCTTCATGACCATGGGATTGGCGCCCGCGGCCAGGTTCTTGAGACCCTCGCCGATCATGGCCTGGGCCAGGACGGTGGCGGTGGTGGTGCCGTCGCCGGCGACATCGTTGGTCTTGGTGGAGACTTCCTTGATGAGCTGCGCGCCCATGTTCTCGAAAGCGTCCTCAAGCTCGATCTCCTTGGCGATGGTGACGCCGTCGTTGGTGATCAGGGGAGAGCCGAACTTCTTATCCAGAACCACATTGCGGCCTTTGGGGCCGAGGGTGATCTTGACGGTATCGGCGAGCTGGTTGACGCCGCGCTCGATCGCTTTTCTTGCTTCTTCGCCGTAAATAATCTGCTTAGCCATAATAATACCTCCGAAAAATACTCATTGTATCACATGCATTGCACCCCGAAGGATATTCCAAATACGTTTTTGGCGGGGCTTTGCCTCGGCAAAAACACCTCAGGTGAGCAAAGCGAACCCTCGCGCCGACCAAACGCGGCGTATCACGCATCGCCGCGTGCGATAAGCGCGAGCTTCTCAATTGCGAACACTGTTCGCAATTGAATCACTCGATAACTGCAAGGATGTCGGACTGACGGACGATGGTGTACTCCTCATCCTCAAGCTTGACCTTGCTGCCGCTGTACTTGCCGACCAGGACCTTCTGACCGGCGGTGACGATCATCTTTACCTCGTTGCCTTCGACCATGCCGCCGGGGCCGACCTCGACGACCTCATAGATCTCGGGCTTCTCCTGCGCGGAGGAGGTGAGGAAGATGCCGGAAGCGGTGCGCTCTTCGGCCTTGTTCTGCTTGAGAACGACTCTGTCTGCCAAGGGTTTGAGTTTCATGCTTATATACCTCCAATTACTTATTAACAAAAATCAACATCGTTAGCACTCAAACATCCTGAGTGCTAACGATGCATACTATACCACACTTTTTCAATTTTGCAAGAGTCTGGAAAGATTTTTTCGCCTTTCGTTTTTGAACTTTTTGTGAAAAAGCTTCAGCGCTTGTTGAAGTACATGTACAGATCGCACTTGATCATGCCGTTGTAGAGCTTGCGCTTCCTGTCGGCGGTTCGCCCGAAGCAGCGCTCAAACTCCGTGTGGGAGGACAGCAGATAAAGCTGCCAGTTTGGGCAGGCCGCCCAGGCTTTGCCGAAGCCGCGGTAGAGGGTTTCGGCCTCCTGCTTTTCCATGATGCGCTCGCCGTAAGGGGGATTGGTGACGATGACGCCGCGCTCGGTCACGCGGTCAAAGACCATCGCGTCGGCAACCTCGAAGCGCACCACATCGTTCACGCCCGCACGCTGTGCGTTTTCCTTCGCAATGGCGACGGCCTTCGGGTCAATGTCGGAGCCGACGATCCGATACTCGCCGTGAAACTCGCGGGAACGGGCGGCCTCACGCTCGTCCTCCCACACGCGGCGGGGGATGGACTTCCAGCTCTGGGCCGTAAAGCCTCGGTCCAGACCGGGGGCGCGGTTTTTGGCGATCAGTGCCGCCTCAATGGGGATGGTGCCGCTGCCGCAGAAGGGGTCACAGAAATCGTCCCGGCCCCGGTAGCGGGAGAGCGTGACCATCGCCGCCGCCATGGTCTCCTTGAGCGGGGCGGCGTTGTGGGCCGGGCGGTAGCCGCGCTTGTGAAGCCCGTCGCCGGAGGTATCGATGCAGAGGGAGACCCGGTCCTTCATGATGGAAAACTGGATCTGATACAGCGCGCCGGACTCCTGAAACCAGTCGATATGATACTTTGACTTGAGCCGCTCCACCACGGCCTTTTTGATGATCTTCTGGCAGTCGGACACGGAAAAGAGCTGGGAGTTGAGGCTGTAGCCCTTGACGGGAAAGGCCCCGTCCGCCGGGATGAGGCTCTCCCAGGGGAGGGCCTTGGTGCCCTCAAAGAGCCGGTCGAAGGTTTTGGCCTCAAAGGAGCCGACCTCAATCAGCACACGCTCCCCGATGCGCAGGCAGATGTTGGCGCGGGCAAGCTCGCTGTCGCCGCCGCCGAAGTACACGCGCCCGTTTTCGGCGGCCACGTCCGGGATGTTCAGCCGTTTCAGCTCGTCCGCGATCGGACCCTCCAGCCCCAGCAGGCAGGGCACACACATTTTATAGTTCATAGTAACCTCTTGAATAATCAGAATAATCCGATGGCCTTGGCCAGCGGCACCAGCACAACAGGCAGAAAGATCCCGGGCAGCATGTCGCCTACCTTGAAATGCTCCTTGCCCAGGCCGATGATGTTGCAGGCCATGGCAAGGAATATCGGCCCGCCGACGGCGGTCATCTCGTTGATGACATCGGCGGTGAGCACGGGCTCGGCAAGCGAGGCAAGCAGCGTCAGCAGCCCCTGAAACAAAAACAGGGGGATGGCCGAGAAAATGACGCCCGCACCGAGGGCGGAGGCGAAGGCGGCGGAGCTGATAAGGTCCATGACGCTCTTGGTGTAGAGAATGCTGTAATCATGGTCAAGCCCTGCGCGGATGGAGCCGAGAATGGTCATGCTGCCGATGCAGAAGAGCATGAAGCAGGTGACGACGGCGTCCCCGAAGGGCCCCTTGCCGAGGGGCGTCCCCGCAAGCTTGCGTTTGGCCCAGTCCCCGGCGCCGGAGATGCGCTCGTCGAGGCGGAGAAGCATGCCGATGAGCGTGCCGATCACGAGCGAGAGCACCACGACGAGAAAGCTTTTCGTCCCGACGGCACTCTGGACACCGATGCAGGCAGTGATAAAGCCCATGACCTTCATGATGCCGGAGGAGTACTCGGCGCGGATCTTGCTGCCGAACAGCGTCCCGAGTGTGCCGCCGATGAGCACGGCGACGGTGTTTATGATTGTACCGAGCATAGTGCAGGACCCCTTGGAGAAAAGATAAACCTTGCTGATTTTACCATAGCCGCGGCTGCGTTTCAACAATAAAGAATCAAAAAATGTATTTTTTCGGACAGTGGAAGCGATTATTTGTTGACGAAGCTGACAAAAAGATGTATTATATCATGATGTAAAAATCCGCCCGAAAACGTTGTAAGGTGATACTGTATGGGAAAGCATCTCGCGCCGAAGAAAAAGCACGAGCTGAACTTCATAAAGAGAATACCGAAGCGCGTGATCGGGTCCGAGCAGGCGGCTCACGTCATCAGGGAAGAAACTGACGAAACGCCCGAAGCAGGGGCGCACACCGTCAGGGAACGGTCCGATGGGGCACCCGCGAGAGCGGCACATGCTATCCGTGAGGAGAGCGGGCAAAAGCCTGAAAAGGCGGCCGGGCCGAAGCTGCGGATGCCTGCAATGCGGATGCCGGCGCTTGGACGTCACCCGTGGATCTTCTATGTACTTGCGGTGATCCTTCTGGTCGTGATCCGCTTTTTGCCGCTGGAGGGCTGGAAAGTCCCCGCGGCCTACGCCATTCCGGCGCTGCTCTGTCTGCCGGAGCATGTATTGAAAGCCTGGGAACGTTTTCGCAGGGGTGACCGGCTCAACGGAAATCTGATCGCCTGCCTTGCCGCCGTGCTGCTGTTTCTGACGGGGATGTATCTGGAGGCGGTGCTGCTGCTGATCCTGACCTTTGTGATCGGCTTTGCGGAAAAGCTCCTGCTGGACAGGAGCAATGCCGAGCACAATACCCTCAGTCAGCTGCTGCCCGGCGCTGTACAGATGGTGACGGAGGAGGGGACCGAGCGCGTCGATCCCGCCGCCGTGCAGCCGGGCGACATTATCCTCATCCCCGCCGGGGAGCGCATCCCGCTTGACGGCGTTGTGGCCGAAGGCATCACCACCATTGATACCGCCGCTGTCTCGGGCCAGCGTTCCCCCTGGGCGGTCAATGTGGGCTACAAGGTCTACGCCGGGTGCCGCAACCTCACAAGCGACATCAAGGTCAGGGTATCGCGCCCGTCCGAGCAGTCCACAGCCAGCAAAATCGTCCGTGTGTCGGAAAACGCTCCCGGCTTCGTCTCGGAGCAGGAGAGCTTTGCCCAGCGCTTTTCCCGGATCTATACGCCGGTGGTGCTGGGGCTTGTGCTGCTTGTCGGCGTCATCCTCCCGGCCTTCCGGGGCGGCTGGATCGTCCATGCCCAGCGCGCGGCGGTCCTGCTGATCGCCTCCTACTGCGTGCCGGAGCTTTTCTGCATCCCGCTTCTCTATGGCAGGGCTCTTTCCAAAACGGAAAAAATGGGCGTCTTCGCCAAGGGCAAGGATTGCCTGGAGGCCATGGCGAAGGCCGATACGCTGATCTTTGACAAGACCGGCACCATCACCGAGGGCCGGTATTCGGTCACAGACGTCTATCCCGTCAAGATGAGCGAGAAGCAGCTTCTCGCCATCGCGGCGGCGGCGGAATGCTTTTCCCGCCACCCCATCGCCTTCGCCATCCGCGAGGCTTCGGGGAGACTTGACGAGCGGGCGCTCAAGTCCGTCAGGCTTCGGGAGATCCCGGGCCGCGGCGTGTCGTCCCTTGTGGGCAACCGCCAGGTCCTTGTGGGCAACGCCGCGCTTCTGGAGGAGCACGGGGTCAAATACAACATCCCCTCCCGTCCCGGCACCGCCATCCATGTATCGGTGGACGGGCGCTACTGCGGGCATATCCTGGTGGCCGACAAGGTGCGCCGCCGTGCCTTTGACGCGCTGGAGACCCTGCGCGTAAACGGTGTGAAGAAGCTGGTGCTGCTGACGGGGGATGTGCTGTCGGTGGCGCGGCCCATCGCCTCACGCCTCAACTTCGACATGCTGCGCGCCGAGCTCAGGCCTTCGGAAAAGGCCAAGGCCGTGGGCTATCTCATGAAAAACAAGGGCTCACGCACCGCCATCGCCTTCGTGGGCGAGGGTGAGAACAGCGGCAAGATCCTGACAGGCGCCGACGTTGGCATCGCCATGGGCTCGCTGGGCTCCGATCAGGCTTTCGCCTGCGCGGACATGATGATCATGGACCGCGATATTTTCAAAATCCCGAAGACGCTGGTGATCTCCCGCGTCGCCTACCGTGCCGCGTGGGAGAATTTCGCGGCTGGCGCCGGGGTGAATGTGCTGCTGGTGCTGCTGGGCGCCCTCGGCGTGGTCACACCGCTGGCCGCCGAGATCGTGAGCTTTTTCGTATGCGCGGCCATGCTGGGAAATACGCTGAGATTGAAATAAGATTGTATGAATACCTACGATTTTGATAAAACCATCTTTTACCCTGACAGTACCGTATGCTTCTACCGCTACTGTCTGCGCCGCTATCCCGCCGCCGTGTTCCCGACGCTCAAGGAGAGCCTGCGGGCCGCCATGCGCTATCGGCGCGGAGAAGTAAGCGCCAAGGCGTTAAAGGAGCAGCTTTTCTCCTTCCTGCCGCAGGTGGGGGATATCGACGGGGCGGTCGCCGACTTCTGGCGGCAGAACGAAAAGCGCATCGGCGGCTGGTATCTGAGGCAGAAGAGGAGCGACGATCTGATCCTCTCCGCCTCGCCCCGTTTCCTGCTCCAGCCGATCTGTGACAAGCTGGGCGCGGAGCTGATCGCGACCGAGATGGACAGGCACACGGGCAAAATCAGAGGCGAAAACTGCCACGATCACGAAAAGGTGCGCCGCTTCTATCTTCGGGACCCGGAAGGTCATACCGAGAATTTCTATTCCGACTCCCTGACGGACACCCCCATGGCCGAGATCGCGGATCACGCCTTCCTGGTGACAAAGCATAAGCTGTCCCCCTGGCCGGAAAAGTAAAAAGATTTCATGAGCTTCGCACAATGTGCGGGGCTCTTTTTTCATACCCGTGCAACCCGGCGCATAGATTGTCCATGGGGAGTGATGGAATGGACGCATGGAGCACAGCACAGAGCCTTTTGCCGGAGACGCTGGTGAACGCGGTAAAGCAGGTCCCGGCGGCGGAGGAGATACGCCTTCGCCTGGGACAGCCGCCCGCCGTCGTGATCTCCGGCAGGGAGCAGCGGCTTTCGGGCGGGGCTGTCACGCAGAAGGAGCTCTTGCACATCCTGGAAAAGGCGACGGGCGCCTCGCTCTATGCTGCCGCGCCGTCTCTGAAAAACGGCTTCGTCAGTTACCGGGGCCTGCGCATCGGTGTGTGCGGGGAGGTGGTATATACCCAGAATCAGGTGAGCGGCCTGCGGGGCTTCAGCTCCCTCGCCATCCGTGTCCCGCACGACAAGCCTCTGGGCTGCGAGGCGCTGCTGGACGGAATGCTCCGCGCGGGGCCGCTTAGTACGCTTATCGTCTCACCGCCGGGCGGCGGAAAGACGAGCCTTCTGCGGGAACTGATACGGCGCGCGTCGGCGAAAAACCTCCGCGTCTCGGTCATCGACGACCGCAACGAGTTGTCTGCCAGCGTCTCCGGCAGGGCGCAGTTCGACCTCGGTCCCGGGGCGGATGCGCTTGTGGGAGCCCCCAAGGCGCAGGCGGCGGGGATGCTGCTGCGCGGGATGAACCCGCAGATCATCGCCATGGATGAGATCACACAGGAGGCGGACCTGAACGCCGTGGAGCAGATCAGCGGCTGCGGCGTCGTGCTCTTTGCCACTGCCCACGGACGGGACCTGCAGGATCTGCAAAGACGGACGCTCTATCAAAAACTTCTGGAAAGCGGTGTTTTCCGGGAGCTGGTCACGATCGCCTGCAAGGGCGGGAAGCGCGTGTATACGCGTGAGGCGCTGCCGTGACGCGGATCATGGGTTTTGCGCTTCTGCAGCTGGCAGCGGCCCTGTTTGCCCGCGGCCGCATTGCCGATGCCGCCGCCCGGACGGAGGCCCTGCGAAGCTACAGCGACATGCTCGAGCAGCTTCGCGGCCTGCTGGAAAGCGACGGCTCGCCCATGCCCGTACTGCTGGAGACCCTGTCCCGGCGCTGCACCGGGCATGCACGCGCCTTTGTCCGCTCCCTGAGCGCCGCCATGGATCAGCTCGGCGAGCGCTCCTTTCAGGAACTGTGGCAGCAGGCGCTGGAGGAAAACGCGAGGCTTGTCGACGAAGACACGAAACGGATGCTGGAAAGCCTGGGCGGCGTGCTCGGACGCTATGATCCCGCAACACAGCTTGAGGCCCTCGATGCCTGCCGCATGCACCTGCGGCAGCGCCTGGACAAAAGGCAAAGCGGCCGGGCGCAGGAGACACATCTGATCCTGGGCTTGTCCTTCTCAGCCTCGCTGCTGCTGGGTATTATACTGATTTAGGAGAACACATGGATGTCGATCTGATTTTCAAAATCGCCGCGGTGGGGATCCTCGTCGCGGTGCTGAATATCCTGCTGCAGCGTTCGGGCCGGGAGGAGCAGGCGCTGATGACGACGATCGCCGCGCTGGTCGTGGTGCTGATGGTCGTGGTACAGAAGATCAGTGAGCTTTTTCACATGATCAAGACGCTGTTCGGGCTGTAGATGGAGCTGCTGATGAAATGCGCGGCGCTGGCGGTTTTCAGCGCCCTTGTGATTTTGATGATCCGCCGCATGAATCCCGAGCTCTCCTTTGCTCTGAGCGCCGTGACGGTGGTCGTGCTGCTGCTTGCCTGCGGTGGGATCATGGACGAGCTCCTTGAGGCGCTTCGCCGGGCACAGCAGATTTTCGGCAGCAGCGCCGCCGAGCTCCTGCCCATGCTCAAGTGCCTCGGCATCGCCTTCATCAGCAAGGCCGGGGCCGAGCTCTGCCGCGACGCCTCCCAGTCCGCCCTTGCCGCCGCGGTGGAGACGGCTGGGAGCCTGTGTGCCGCGGCGGTGGCCATGCCCATGATCCTCAGCCTCATGACGACGATAGGCGGTATGCTGTGAAAAAACTGCTGTTTGTGCTGCTCCTGCTTCCATTGTTCTGCGGCGGCGTCCGCGCGGAGGCAGGCGCAGACCGGAAGTTCGAGATCTTCGACCCCTCACAGATGCAGAGCGGCCTGAATGACGAGGAGCGGGACATCGGCGGCACGATCTCCGCGGGCGGCTACGATGTGAGCGCTGCCCTGAAGCGCCTGTGGAAAAGCTTTGCCGTAAAGCTCAAGGCGCGGCTGCATGAAGAGCTGGGCTTTGCCTCCAGGCTTCTGGCGCTTGTGTTTCTCAGTGCCTTTGCCTGCTCCGTATGCCCGGACGGGAAGACACGCGGCATGATCGAAATCTGCGCCGTGTGCCTCGCGGCGGTGCTGCTGACCGGCGGCGTGAGCAGCCTGGTCACACAGACGAGCGACGCGGTTTTCCGGCTCTCGGACTACTCCCGAGCAGCCCTTCCCGCCGTCTACACCGCCGCGGCGGCAGGCGGGGGCGTGAGCTCCGCCGCCCTCGGCTACGCCCAGGCGGCCCTCGCGCTGGACGTGATGATGAGCCTATCCCGCAAGGCGGTGATCCCGATGATCTACGCGACGCTGTCCCTCACGCTGGCGGATGTGGTCTTCCCGAACCCCATACTCGCAGCGGCTGCGAAGCTCACAAAATGGGCCGCAAAAACGGCGCTGACCTGGACGACCCTGGCCTTTACCGCCCTGCTCGGCATGAGCTCGCTTATCACCACCAGAATGGATGCCGCGGCCATCAAGGCCACCCGCACGGTCATGTCCTCGGCGCTTCCGGTGGTGGGCGGAATGCTGTCGGACGCGTCGTCGGCGGTACTCGCGGCGGGCTCGGTGGTGGCGGGCTGCATGGGCGCCTTCGGCCTTGTTGCCGTATGCGCCGTGTGCGCGGGACCTTTTGCGGTGCTGTCGGTGAAGGGGCTGCTCTTCAAAGCTGTCGCCGCCGTGGCGGAGTCAACACAGAGCCCGCAGCTGCAGCGCCTTTTCGCGGGCATCGACGGCGCGGTGGGGCTTCTGATGGGTCTTCTCGGCGCAAACGCGGTCATGCTTTTTCTCTCCTTCGCCGCGGCCATGAAGGTGGTGGCCTGATGCAAAACGCGCTCAGAACACTGGTTGGCCTGTCCTTTTTCTCGGGTGCCGTTCTATGGGTCTGCCCGGAGGGAGGCGCGCGCCGCGCTTTGAAGCTGCTCTGTACGGCAGTCCTCGCCGCCGCGGTTCTCGCCCCCATCCGGGAGATCGACTATGATTTCCTGAGTCTGGAGCAGGCTCGTTTTTCGAGCGCCGAGGCGGAGATCACAAGCCGGGCGGCGCAGACGCAGGAGAGCCTGAAAAAGCTGCTGTTGAAGGAAAACTGTGAAAGCTATATCATCGACCGCGGCCGTGAGCTGGGACTGACGATCCATACCGCTGCGGTGGAGCTGCGGCAGGAGGAGGGCGGCGAATGGCTGCCCCGGTCGGTGGATATCACGGCTGACGGCGATGAGATACAGCGGGAAGAATTATGTAAACTGATTGCCGACAAACTCGGAATCCCGGCAGAGAGGCAGGTCTGGCGCACCCATGGATAAGAAAAAACTGCTTCTCCTCTTGGAAAAGTGGAAGCTGCCGCTGCTGCTCCTGCTTGCGGGCTTGGCGCTCATGCTCATCCCCGCGTCGGAGAAGCCGAAGGATCCGGCCCCCACAAAGCAGGAGGCGCTGGCGGAGCTCCTGTCCAGGACCCAGGGCGTGGGGAAGGCGCAGGTCCTCATCTCCGAAAGCGGCGTGGTGGTGGCGTGCAGCGGCGCGTCGAACGCCTCCGTCCGGCTTGACATGATCCGGGCCGTGAGCGCATATACTGGCTTTGGCTCGGATAAGATCATCATATTAAAGCTGAGAAACTAAGCGGGGAGGAGAATCAACCATGATAAAAAACAGGAAACGGAATCTGACGATGCTGGCGGTGATGATGTTCGTGTGCGCGGCGGTGGCGCTCAACTACAGCTACAACAGCCGCTGGGGAAAGCCCGACGCGGAAATGGTCTACGCCGAGGATGAGGCCATGCTTGCCGCCCAGACGGCCTTTGAAAAGACGCTGATGACCTCGGGCACGGAGTATTTTGCCGAGGCGAGGCTCACAAGACAGGTCTCCCGGGATGAGGCGCTGGAGCTTCTGCAGACCGCGGCAGCGTCGGAATCGGCCTCCCAGGAGACCATCGACAGCGCCATGAGCGCCATCACCAGCATGGCGGCCTGCTCCATGCAGGAGGCGCAGATCGAAAACCTGCTGCTGGCAAAGAACTTTGCAGACTGCGTGGTCTACATCGGCACCGACAAGGTGACGGTGGCGGTGCCCGCGCCCATGGAGGGCCTGAGCGAAGAGGCGGTGGCGCGCATCACGGACGTGATCTGCACCGAAACGGACTACCGCCCCGCACAACTGAGCATTATTGAAGTGAAAGCATAGCTGCTTTGAAAGTGTCATTCTGAGCGAAGCGAAGAATCTTCGCTTTGCAGCGAGGGATAGATCCTTCGCTGGCGCTCAGGATGACAGACAGGGATCGAAAAAACGGATCATATTCAGGCACGCCTGCGGGCGATGCCTGAATATTTTTGCGTTTTCAGCGAGGATTATAAGAAAAGAGCTTCCTTTTTTTTGCCCGATATGATACAATAGACTGATTTTAGTTTGGAGGTTTATCCATGGGCGAGAATTATATCTGCTGCCAGGCTGAAAAGGGCAGCATCAACATCTCCGAAGAAGTGATCACCGACGTCGTCAAATCCGCCGTCAGTGAGGTGGAGGGCGTGGCGGGCCTTTCCTATACCGCCGGGGCGGAGCTTGCGGAGCTCATCGGCCTTAAGAGCGTCAACAAGGGCGTCAAGGTCCAGTTTATCGACGAGAAGATCATCATCGATGTGATCATCAATGTCCTCTACGGCAGCAATATCGTACAGGTGGCGCGTGACGTGCAGGATAAGGTCATGTCCCTGGTGCAGGCCTCCACCGGCATTGAGCATGCCGAGGTCAACGTACACGTTTCCGGCATCTCCTTTGAAAAATAAAGCGGAGGTAAACCCGTATGACCAGAAAAACGGCACGAGAGATCGCCATTCAGCTCGGCTTTGCCGCGGCCGCAACAGGCGAAGAGCCGCATGAGCTCCTGGACCGTTTCTTTGAAAAGGAGCACTATGAAAGCCTCGCCCAGGAGGACGAGCTTTACGCACAATATCCCGACGAAAAGCAGCTTACCTATATCACCCGTCTTGTCACCCTTATTGACGAGCACCGGGATGAGATCGACGAGCAGATCCGCAGCTATGCCAGGGGCTGGCGCCTCGAGCGCATGTCCAAAACGGCGCTCGCGGTTTTGCGCTGCTGCCTGTGCGAGATCATGTACATGGAGGATATCCCGGACTCCGCCGCCATCAACGAGGCGGTCGAGCTTGCCAAGGGCTATGACGAGCCGGACACCGTCGCCTTCGTAAACGGCGTTCTGGGCGGCTATATGCGCGGTCGGGCGGAGAGCTGAGATGGACCAGACGCTCAGCGTTACGGCCCTCAACCTCTATATCCGGGACCTGCTGGACAGCCAGCGGACTCTTGCAAACGTCGGCGTGCGCGGAGAGCTTTCCAATTACAAGATCTATCCCTCCGGCCACCACTATTTTACCCTCAAGGACAGCGAGAGCAGCCTCAAGTGCGTCATGTTCAAAAGCAGCGCCTCCAGGCTCCGCTTCCGGCCGGAAAACGGCATGGGCGTCACGGTCTGGGGCCGGGTCACGGTATACCCCCGCGACGGGGCCTATCAGCTCTACGCCACCCAGATCATGCCCGAAGGCACCGGCGACCTGCAGATCGCCTTTGAGCAGCTCAAGGCGAAGCTTGAGGGGGAGGGCCTCTTTGACCCGGAACACAAAAAGCCTCTGCCGCGCTTTCCGGGCCGCATCGCCATCATCACCTCCTCTGCCGGCGCCGCCGTGCACGACATGATCCGCATCCTCGGCAAGCGCTGGCCGCTGGCAAAGGTGCTGCTGCTGCCGGTGCGGGTGCAGGGAGTCGAAGCCCCGCCGGAGATCGCGGGGGCGATCCGCTACGCCAATGAATTCGACGTGGCAGATCTCATCATCACTGGCCGCGGCGGCGGCTCGATCGAGGATCTCTGGGCCTTCAACGACGAGCGCGTTGCCCGCGCCATCTATGCCTCGCGCCTGCCGGTCATCTCCGCCGTGGGACACGAGCCGGATGTGACCATCTCCGACTATGTGGCAGACCGCCGCGCCTCCACCCCGTCCAACGCCGCCGAGATCGCGGTGCCGGACTGCCGGGAGATCGAGGAGCTTTTGTCTGCTTATGAGCTGCGTGCCTCCCAGGGCATGCGAAAGCAGCTGAACAATCTGCGCGAGCGGCTGGATTCCTGCGCGTCTCGCCGGGTCCTTTTAGACCCCATGACCCTTGTGGACAACCGCCGCATGGAGCTTGACCGCAGCCGGGAACGCCTTGCCGCGGCGGAGGAAAAAATCCTCGCCGGAAAGCGGCAGCGCTTTGTGGCAGCCACGGCGAAGCTCGACGCCATGAGCCCCCTGAAGGTGCTGACGCGCGGCTACGCCATCACGCATGATGAAAAGGGCAACAGCATCCGCAGCGCGGAGCAGCTGCACAGCGGGGACAAAATCACACTCCGTCTCTCCGACGGCAGCGCAGACTGCCTGGTGGAGGACGTAAGAAGGAGTACGACATGACGCAGAAGAAACAGGAGCCGCGCTTTGAAGACGCCCTCGGCAGGCTCGAGGAGATCGTGCGGCACCTTGAGAGAGGGGATCTGCCCCTGGATGATTCCCTGGCCCTCTATGAAGAGGGGACGGGCCTCATCAAAGCCTGCAGCAAAATGCTCGATGAGGCCGAGCAGAAGGTGGTCAAGCTGAGAAAAGGGCCTGACCGCGCACCCATTGAAAGTGACTTTGAGGACGGGAACCAAAATGACGGCTGAAGAATATCGTCTGAAAATCGAAGCGGCGCTGGAGCAGTGCTTCCGCGTGCCGGAAAATCTGCCCCAGGCGGGCCTTGCCGAGGCCATGCGCTACAGTCTCCTGGCAGGCGGCAAGCGCATCCGCCCCATGCTGGTGCTGGAGTTCTGCCGCATCGCGGGGGGCGACATGGAAAAAGCCATGCCCGTTGCCTGCGCGGTCGAGATGCTGCACACCTACAGCCTCATCCACGATGATCTGCCCTGCATGGATAACGACGAGCTCCGCCGCGGCAAGCCCACAAACCATGTGGTCTACGGCGAGTGCACCGCGACCCTCGCGGGCGATACCCTCCAGGCCGAGGCCTTCGGGACCATCCTGCGCTCGGAGCTCCCCGCCGACAGGAGGGCGGCGTGCGCCGGGGTACTGGCCGACGCCGTGGGCCTTGACGGCATGTGCTGCGGCCAGTACCTGGACATGCTCTGGGAGGGCCGCGACCTTAGTGAGCAGGAGCTTACCGACATCAACAGCCGCAAGACCGGAGCGCTTTTGGCGGCAGCCTGCCGGATGGGTGTGGCCGCGGCGGGCGGCAATCAGCGTATGCTGGACGCTGCCGGGCACTTCGGCGCCGCCATCGGCATGGCCTTCCAGATCCGGGACGACATGCTGGACGTACTCAGTACCGAGGAAAAGCTGGGCAAGCCCATCGGCTCGGATGAACAGGAACACAAGAATACCTACATGGTCCTGCTCGGGGAGAAAGACTGCGAAGAGACGGTGCAGCGCCTCACGCAGTCTGCGAAGGATGTCCTGCGGGAGGGCTTTGAAGATACGGCCTTCCTGGAAGCACTTGCCGATGAACTGTCGGTGAGAGACAGGTAACCCTGTATAAAAAAACCGCTTAGGCGGGGTTATTTAGAGGGACGATTTGAGTATTATAGAGAAAGTCAACTCATCTGAAGATATCAAAAAACTGAGCCGCGAGGAGCTTGAGACCCTGTGCGCCGAGCTGCGCCGTTATGAGGTCGACTGCATTTCCCGCACCGGCGGGCACCTCGCCTCCAACCTCGGCACCGTTGAGCTCACCGTCGCCATCCACCGGGTCTATGACACGACGAAGGACCGGTTGGTTTTTGACGTGGGACACCAGTGCTACACCCACAAGATCATCACCGGGCGGCGGGAAAGCTTCCCGACCCTGCGGCAGCATGGCGGCATCTCGGGCTTTCCAAAGCCGAACGAGACGCCCGACGACGCCTTTATCGCAGGCCACGCCTCCGCCTCCGTCTCGGCGGCGGTCGGCATGGCGAAGGCCCGCACGCTCCAGCACGGAGACTATGACGTGGTAGCCCTTATCGGCGACGGCGCGCTCACGGGCGGGCTTTCGTATGAGGGCCTTTGCAACGCAGCTTCAAGCGGCGAGCCGCTGGTCATCATTCTCAACGACAACAACATGTCCATCAGCGAGAATGTGGGCGGCACGGCGAGGCTTCTGCAGTCGCTTCGCATCAAGCCCGGCTATATCAATTTCAAAAAATGGTTCCGCAGCGCCTCCGCCCGCACCCGCTGGGCCTATGACATCGCCCACAACAGCAAGGAGTGGCTCAAATCGCGCGTACTGCCGAGCAATGTGTTCAGCGACATGGGGCTTTACTATCTCGGCCCTGTCGACGGACACGATCTTGAGCAGCTGGAAAACGCCATCCGCCTGGCAAAGGATCTGCAGAAGCCGGTGCTGCTGCATGTGCTGACGAAAAAGGGCAAGGGCTGTCCCTATGCCGAGGCGCACCCGGACAAGTACCACGGTGTCGGCACCTTCAATCCCAACACCGGTGAGCTTTCGCCCGTCGGCGTGACCTTCTCGGACAAAATGGGGGAGTACCTGTGCCAGTATGCCGAGCGCGACCCCCGTATCGTCGCCATCACCGCGGCCATGGCGGGCGGCACGGGGACGGAGTGCTTCCAGAACAAGTACCCCGGCCGCTTTTTTGACGTGGGCATCGCCGAGGGACACGCCGTCACGATGGCGGCGGCCATGGCAAAGCAGGGCCTTGTGCCGGTCTTCGCCGTGTACTCGAGCTTTCTGCAGCGCGGCATCGACATGCTCATCCATGATCTGGCGCTCCAGAAGCTGCACGCGGTGCTGTGTGTGGACCGGGCCGGCCTTGTCGGCAGCGACGGCGAGACCCACCAGGGGCTCTTCGATATCAGCTACCTCGGTATGGTGCCCGGCATGACGGTACTGTGCCCGGCAAACTATGCGGAGCTGCGGGAGATGCTGGGTCATGCCCTGCACAGCGTTTCCGGCCCGGCGGCGGTACGCTACCCCCGCGGCGGCGAAGGCCGCTGGCGCGACTGCGCCGTCAGCGCGGAAAGCGTGGTGCGCGAGGGGGCGGACCTCACCGTCGTCTGCTACGGCACGATGGTCAACGAGGCCCTGGACGCGGCGGACAGTCTGTCGGCACTCGGCGTCTCGACCGAGATCGTGAAGCTCGGCATCGTATTCCCCAATGACTATACCGGTGTGCTTTCGTCACTGCGCAAAACGGGCAGGCTCCTCATGGCGGAGGAAGTCTGCGCGGCCGGGTGCGTCGGCGAACGAATCCTCTCAGCCTGTGCCGAAAACGGGCTTTCGCTTCAGGGCGCAAAGCTTTTGAACCTCGGCGACGGCGTCATTCCCCACGGCACAGTGGCGGAGCTGCGCCGCGATTACGGCATCGACGCCCGGGCCATCACGCGCACGGCTCTGGCGCTGTGCGGACGTGAAACGGTGGACGAATGAAAAAGGTACGACTGGATCAGCTGGTCTTTGACCTCGGCCTGACCGAGAGCCGGGAGCGGGCCAAGACCACCATCATGAGCGGGAATATCTTCGTCAACGGCCAGCGCGTGGATAAGCCCGGCACAGCCGTCGACCCCGCGGCGAAGATCGAGCTGCACGGCGAGCCGCTGCCCTTTGTCAGCCGCGGCGGCTATAAGCTCGACAAGGCGCTGAAGGTCTTTCCGGTGGACCCCGCCGGGAAAACCTGCCTGGACTGCGGGGCGTCCACCGGCGGCTTTACCGATGTGCTGTTACAGCACGGTGCGAAGAAGGTCTACGCGGTAGACGTCGGCTACGGGCAGCTTGCCTGGAAGCTCCGCACGGACGAGCGCGTGGTGAACCTCGAGCGCACGAATCTCCGCTATGTCACCGAGGAGCAGATCCCGGAGCCTATCGAGCTTGCGGTGATGGATGTCTCCTTCATCTCCATCCGCCTGGTGATCCCGGCGGTGAAGGCGCTGCTTATACCGGACGCGGATTTTATCTGTCTCATCAAGCCCCAGTTTGAGGCCGGGCGCGAGGAGGTCGGGAAAAAGGGCGTCGTGCGCGACAGCGCGGTGCATGAGCGCGTCATCCGGGAGATCCTGGACTTCGTGCCCGAAGCGGGACTGACGGTCGAGGGGCTGGACTTCTCGCCCATTAAGGGGCCGGAGGGGAACATCGAATACCTGTGCCATCTGAAAAATCATGCAGGCGAAATGAAAAACTTTGACATTTCCGCCCTGGTTGCCTCTTCCCATCAGGCGTTATAATTGATATAATAGTATTGTATGCAATATATGCTGCTATGCTTTCGCATAGCGGCATGCGTTCGGCGGTGCCGCCGGGAGGTTCTTTATGATCGCGATCTGCCCCAACCCCTTTCGTGACAAGGGCTGTGAGCTCTCGAGACGCATAGCGCTGCTTCTCAACGAACACGGATATGAGACCTGCTACTGTCCCATCTTTGCCGACGAGGGGGACACGATCCTGCCGCCTGATCTGCATTTCGATCAGCTCAGGGACCAGGCGCCCTCGTGCTCCCTCGCTGTCATCATCGGCGGGGACGGGACGATCCTGCACGCCGCCCGCGAGATCCACCCCCTCGAGGTGACCATGCTGGGCGTGAACCTCGGCACCAAGGGCTTCATGGCAAACCTGGAGCCGGAGGAGTACGAGTATGTCCTGCGCGCAGCCCAGGGCGACTACAAGCTCAGCCGCCGCATGAAGCTGGACGTGAGCCTTTACCGCGGCGGAGAGGAAATCTGCCGCGACCAGGCTCTGAACGACGTGGTCATGCACGGCTACGGCGACTGCATCAAAATCACCGCCCTCTGCAACGGCAACCGCATCACCGCCTTTTCCGGCGACGGCATCATTCTCTCCACGCCCACCGGCTCCACCGGCTACTCCATGTCGGCCGGCGGTCCCATCGTGGAGCCGAACGCGGAGGCCATCATCATCAGCCCCATCTGCGCCCACATGATGAGCTCCCGCAGCTTTGTTCTAAGCCCCGAGAACATCATCACGGTGGAGATGGAAAAGCAGCATGACCGGCGCGCTTACCTGTCGGTGGACGGGTACTCGGTCACGGACCTCTGCGGCGGGGACAGGATCGTGGTCCGCCGCTCGGAAAGCTATACGCATATGGCAGATCTCGGACTTCGCAACTTCTACGACATAGCATTTGAAAAATTAAGGTAAAAAACAGGAGGACACATGATGAAACTCGGCAGACAGAGCGTTATCATGGAAATCATCAGCGAGAGAGACATTGAGACCCAGAATCAGCTTATGGAAGCCCTGGCGGAGCGCGGTGTGAAGAGCACCCAGGCGACCCTTTCCAGAGACATCCGCGACATGCGGCTTGTCAAGGAGCTCGGCCCGAAGGGCAACTACAGATATGTCGCAGCGGCAAAGCAGGAAGCCCCCGATCTTGACCAGCGGCTCAAGAAAATTTTCAAGGAGAGCGTGACCTCCTACGACCTGGCGCAGAACATCCTTGTCATCAAGACCCTTCCGGGCCTGGCAAACGGCGCTTGTTCGGCCCTGGACGGCATGGACATCGACGGCCTTGTCGGCACCATCGCGGGCGACGACACCGCCTTTATCGCCATGAAGGACAACATGGCCGCCATGAATCTTTATAAGGAAATCGACCAGCTTTTCTAAGCGTTCCACAGGAACTGTACTGCATTATGATGTAACATTTCACATTTGTCATTCTGAGCGAAGCGAAGAATCTTTCGTACTGTCTTGAACAAAAGGAAGGATCCTTCGCTGACGCTCAGGATGACATGTTATGTTTTACATGCTGCAAAGCACCGGGGACAATGTCTGAAACGCCCTGCGGGTGTGCACAGCCTGAAACGCACGGTACTTTCACAGGGGGCATCGTATGCTCAACGAACTGCACATTGAAAATATTGCCGTCATCGAGCGCGCGGATCTGAGCTTCGGGCGCGGCCTGAACATCCTGACCGGCGAGACCGGCGCGGGCAAGTCCATCGTCATCGACTCCATCGGCGCGGTGCTGGGCGAACGGGTGAGCCGGGAGCTGGTGCGCCGCGGGGCGGAGAAGGGCAGCGTGACCGCGAGCTTCGACCTGGACGGCTGCGAGGACTGGCTTCGTGACAACGAGATCGACGCGGAGGATGAGCTCATCATCCAGCGCCGCATCAGCGCCGACGGGAAAAGCAGCTGCCGCGTCTGCGGCCTGCCCGTCACCGCCGCCCAGCTCAAGGAGCTTGCGGCGCTGCTCGTGGATATCCACGGCCAGAACGACGGCCGCCAGCTCATGGACGAGCGGCGGCACCGCGAATACCTGGACCGCTTCGGCACCGATCCCGCCGCCCTCGAGGCATACCGCGCCTGCTTCCGGCAGTACAGCGCCATCAAAAAAGAGCTCAACGCCCTGCAGATGGACGAGATCGAAAAGGAACGTCTGAGCGACAGCCTGCGCTACCAGATCGAGGAGCTGGAGCGGGCGGCGCTCAAGGCGGGGGAGTATGACACGATCTGCGCCCGGCGCGACCTTCTCCGAAACGCCGAGAAGCTCAGCGAGGCCCTGGACAGCGCCATCGCCATGCTCTCCGGCGACGAGGACAACGCCCTCACGCTCACCCAGAACGCGGCCTATTATGTCGGCAAGGCCGCGGCCTACGCCCCGGAGCTGGAAAGCGCGGGCGAGTCTCTCAACAGCGCCGCCTTCAGCATCTCCGACGCCGCCGAGAGCCTGCGGGATTTCCGCGAGAACCTGGACTTTTCTCCCGGCGAATACGACAGCCTCGAGACGCGCATCTCGCTTTTATCAAAGCTCCAGCGCAAATACAACCGGGACGAGGACGCGCTCATTGACTATCTCTCGGAGTGCAAAGAGAAGCTTGACAACATCCAGTACGCCGACGAGCGCAGCGAGAAGCTGAGAAAGCAATT
This sequence comes from Oscillospiraceae bacterium, assembly GCA_902799075.1. Taxonomy (GTDB): domain Bacteria; phylum Bacillota; class Clostridia; order Oscillospirales; family Oscillospiraceae; genus Limivicinus. Next base: position 56,908 of record CADBYZ010000001.1, read on the forward strand.
AAAGGAAGCATCTGACCGCTGCCGCACCGAGGCCGGACGCCTGAGCGAGACGCGCCGGAAGGCGGCAAAGCTCCTGGAAGCGCGCATCACGGACGAACTGAAACAGCTCAACATGCCCTCGGTCCGCTTCGCGGTGGAGTTTACGCCGCTCGAGGCCGAGCCGGGCTTTGACTTGAACGGCTGTGACGAGATCCGCTTCGTCATGTCCGCCAACGCCGGCGAAGCCCTGGGCCGCATCAGCCGCATTGCCTCCGGCGGTGAGCTCAGCCGCATCATGCTGGCGATGAAGAATGTCTTTGCCGAGAAGGACCCGGTGGCCACCATGATCTTTGACGAGATCGACACCGGCGTCTCCGGCATTGCCGCCCAGCGGGTGGGGGAGAAGCTCTATTCCGTCTCCCTCGGCAAGCAGGTCATGTGCGTGACCCACCTGCCGCAGATCCCACCTGCCGCAGATCGCCGCCATGGCCGACCAGCACTATCTCATCCGCAAGGAAGAGCGCGGCGGCAGAACCTACACCAACGTCTTCCCCCTCGACCGCGAGGGCCGCAGACAGGAGCTTGCCCGCCTGCACGGCGGCGACAACATCACCGAGACGACGCTTCTCAGCGCCGAGGAGCAGCTCGAAGCCTGCGAACGCTTCAAGGCGCGGCACGCGCGGTAAAGCCTGCCTTTTCCGAGCGGAACCAATACGCAAATTTCATATTCAAAATAAAAGCATCTCACAGCACAACGGGGCAGCGGCATCATACGGCGCTGCCCCGTTTGCTACCTCCGCAATAGCTGAAAGCCTCAGTATCATTTCACAAAAGCATAATCCAGCTGCAATTAGAGCATGATAATCTTTCCAGCATTATCTGAAAGGAGACTTATCATGCTCGAACTGACCACCGCGTCGCTGGACGCTTTTATAAAACATCTCAGGGAGCAGGAGTACAGCCCTGCCACGATTGCGAAATACGCCCATGATGTACAGACATTGATCCAGTACGCGCCGGAGGGGATCAGGGACAAGGAGCACTTGAACAGCTTTCGCGCCTGGTTGGAGGACAAGGGCTATTCCGGTGCAAGCGTCAATTCCATGCTGGGAGCGGTCAACTGTTATCTCGCCTTTCTCGGCTCGGACTGGCGGCTCAAATATGTCCGCGTACAGCGCAGGGCCTTTTTACCGGCAGACCGAGAGCTGAACCGGAAGGAATACGAAAGTCTGGTTTCCGCCGCCTTAGAGCAGGGCGACAGACGCCTGGCCCTGATCGTCCAGACGCTGTGCGCCCTCGGCCTGCGGATCAGCGAGTTGAAGGCCGTCACCGTGGAGAGCCTTGCCGCCGGAGAAGCAAGCATACACAACAAGGGTAAGCTCCGCACGATCCTAATCCCCGACGCGCTGTGCAGGAAACTCCGCGCCTGGTGCCACGAGCGCGGCATACGCGCAGGCTGCGTCTTTGTCACCCGGACGGGCCGGGCGCTTGACCGCTCCAACGTCTGGAAGATGCTGAAACGGCTGGCGGAGGCGGCAAGGGTACTCAAAAAGAAAGTCTTTCCCCACAATCTGCGCCACCTTTTCGCCCGGACACATTATGAGCGTTTCAAGGACATTGTACGCCTTGCGGACATCCTCGGCCACAGCAGCATCGACACTACCCGCATTTACACAGCCCGAAGCGGAAAAGAAGAGAGGCGGCAGCTTGGACAGCTCCGCCTCATCTTGTAAGCGTATCGGGCAGGGGTTAAATCAATTGACAAAACACGGCGCAAAAGGTAGAATGGAGACAACCTCGCAAGAGGCCACCGGAGCAATCCGGCGAAAGGTGCGCTGTTGAATATGGCGGGCGGTTGGCCACTTCCCGGAAGGGAGGTGGGGCTTATGGAAAAGCGGAGAATCCTTCGCTTTGTGCTGTGCCTCATCGTGATCATTTTGATCATGCTGTACATAGCGCCAAAAGCTTATTGAGCCTTTAAAAGCTCGTTGACCGCCCGGCTGTCCCCCGTGCGGTCAACATCTTAATTTGATCGTATAGGGCCAACCGTCAAATCAACAGCGCCCTTTTGTATTTTCATTATACCACGCGCCTGGGCTTTGTCAAGCGGTGAAAATGCTGTCCCGGATGCAATCAATTGACAAAACACGGCGCAAAAGGTAGAATGGAGACAACCTCGCAAGAGGCCACCGGAGCAATCCGGCGAAAGGTGCGCTGTTGAATATGGCGGATAAGCGGAGAATCATTCGCTTTGTGCTGTGCCTCATCGTGATCGTTTTGATCATGCTGTACATAGCGCCTAAAGCTTACTGAGCCTTTAAAAGCTCGTTGACCGCCCGGCTGATCCCCGTGCGGTCAACATTATTTATGTAACTGTATCGGGCCAACCGTCAAATCAACAGCGCCCTTTTGTATATTCATTATACCACGCGCCCGGGCTTTGTCAAGAGAAAGCGCCCGCGTTTTGCTTTTTTGCCTCATCCTGTAATACCACATACTGTGCATTATGTGGTATTAAAAATCTACGAATTGTATTTTAACTGCTCTCGCCGTCAAAGTCAATCCGCAATACATACAAGAAATTACATTTTTAGGCATACAGAACCAGCCGGAGACGATTTGTAATACGTTTCCGGCCATTGGTGCTGCCTTTTTGTGGGTCCTTTGCAGGGGACGGCCTGTTTTGCGGCGGGCTGTCGAGGGCGCCAGCCCCTACGAAGCGGGCGGTAAACCACATAATGCACAGTATGTGGTACAACGAAAGCCGAAGAAATTCGGAAAAAGTATGGAGGAAAGAAAATGAAACAAAGAGGAATGAAAATCCTGGCCATGCTTCTCACGCTGGCGATGGTCGTCGGGCTGTTCCCCGGCATGAACATGACGGCGTATGCGGCTGGCGAAGACATCACTTCCAATATCACCATTAGGGTGAGTTCTTCTTGCAAAAGTGATGATTATACAGTATCCTCTTACGACAAGGGTGAATACACCGTAAAGGAGGGCGTGGTTGTCACTTTCAGGTGTGGTAAATGGTTTACGGATGCCGTTACGATTTACCTCAATGGTACTGCGGTTGCAACGTGGCCAGGATATGACTACAACAGCAAATATGTCTGGACTGCGAAAAAGGACGCCAAGATCAACTGGGCAGGGTACAGTCAATCTAGTGCGAACATCTATCTCACAGAAACTTCTACCGTCGATGTCACCGGCATAACCCTCGCCCCGGCTACAGCCGACATGACCGTGGGCGGCACGCAGACGCTGACAGCCACCGTCGAACCTGTCAATGCTACGGACAAGACGGTGAAGTGGAGCGTCAGCGGGACAAACGCGGGTGCTGTGAAGCTATACTCCGACGCGGCTTGCACCGCCCCTCTTGCGTTAAATACAGCCATCGATACCCTGACCGTCTACGCCAAGGGCACGGCGGCGGGCAGCGCCACCGTTACCGTCACCAGCAACGCGGACGCAACCAAGAGCGCGTCCTGCGCCGTAACCGTGAGTGCGGTCACGTACACCGTGACCTATGATCCCGGCAGGGGTTCGGGAACGATGGAGCCCACAACGGTTTCAAAAAACGCTGCGGAGAAGTACATGTACACAGTCGAGAGCTGCGGCTTTACCGCACCCGACGGAAAGACCTTTGACTTTTGGAAAGGCAGCGACGACAAAGAATACAGAGTCGGCGGTGAGTACGAGCTGACCGGCGACATCACCCTCACGGCCCAGTGGAAGGAAGAGAAAAAGCCTGGCGACAGCGGCGAGAAAAAAACCTCCGACGGCGGCTCCGGCTTCGACCTCGTGTTCAACATCCCCGGCGAGGATAACTCCTGGGAGTATGTCGGCGGCTATGCCCCGCAGCAGGCGTACCGCGTGAGCCTTGCGCCCATGCAGGGCGGCAGCGCGGCCCTCGGCCTCACGACGGGCGATTCCGGCACGCAGATGAATGTCTACCCGTCCACGACGGTTTTTGTCTTCCCGAACGCGGAGCAGGGCTACACACTTGACAAGATCGTCTGGAGCCTCATCGACGGGTCGGCAAGCTATGACATCACCGAGGCGAAGAACTTCGTCATGCCCGCCATGGACGTGGTGGTCTACGTGACCTTCCGCCCCGTAGGGTAAAGACAGGAAACCCGTCATCCTTCGCTGGCGCGAAGCCATGACAGGCTCTCAGGGTTACGACATTGTAGGGGCCCTCATCGGCTCGCCGTTCGCCGCAGTGCGCGGCTTCGGCGCGCGCCTTCGCCGAGGCAAACGGTATTGACTTCACAGCCGTTGACGCCGGGCGCGGGGATACCTGGGCCCCGCCGGTTTCCCCGGCGCACCCGTGGTGATGCCCTACGTGGCGTTCTGAGCGTCAGGCGAATCATCCCTTGACTTTAAGGCAAATATACAGTAAAATGCCCTCTGTCCCCTCGGATAGAGGGCTTTCCTTAACAAATTCATATTTACGATACAGGAGAATCAACATGGGAATCTATGAAGAACTGGTAGCGCGCGGGCTGATCGCCCAGGTTACGAACGAGGACGAGATCCGCGAGATGGTCAATAACGGCAAGGCCACCTTCTACATCGGCTTTGACTGCACCGCCGACTCCCTGCACGTCGGCCACTTCATGGCGCTGTGCCTCATGAAGCGCCTGCAGATGGCGGGCAACAAGCCCATCGCCCTCATCGGCGACGGCACTACCCTCATCGGCGACCCCTCCGGCCGCACCGACATGCGCAAGATGCTCACCCGCGAGGACATCCGCCACAACGCCGAGTGCTTCAAGCGCCAGATGGAGAAGTTCATCGACTTTTCCGACGGCAAGGCCATGATGCTCTATAACTCCGAGTGGCTCGTCCCCCTCAACTATATCGAGCTGCTGCGCGAGGTGGGCGCGTGCTTCTCCGTCAACAACATGCTGCGCGCCGAGTGCTACAAGCAGCGCATGGAGCGCGGCCTGAGCTTCCTGGAATTCAACTACATGATCATGCAGTCCTACGACTTCTACTACATGTTCCAGCACTACGGCTGCAACATGCAGTTCGGCGGCAACGACCAGTGGAGCAACATGCTCGGCGGCACGGAGCTGATCCGCAAAAAGCTCGGCAAGGACGCCCACGCCATGACCATCACCCTGCTTCTCAACTCCGAGGGCAAGAAGATGGGCAAGACCGCCTCCGGCGCTGTCTGGCTCGATCCCAACAAGACCAGCCCCTATGAGTTTTACCAGTACTGGCGCAATGTCGGCGACGCGGACGTGCTCAAGTGCATCCGCATGCTGACCTTCCTGCCCCTCGAGCAGATCGACGAGATGGACAAGTGGGAGGGCAGCCAGCTCAACAAGGCAAAGGAGATCCTGGCCTACGAGCTGACGAGCCTTGTCCACGGCGAGGAGGAGGCGAAGAAGGCCGAGGCCTCCGCCAAGGCTCTGTTCGCGGGCGGCGCGGACGGCGGCGACGTGCCCACCACCGAGCTTACCGACGCGGACCTCATTGACGGCAGCCTCGATATCCTTAGCTTGCTTGTGAAGTCCGGTCTCTGCGCCTCCAAGTCCGAGGCCCGCCGCAACGTCCAGCAGGGCGGCGTCACGGTCGAGGATCAGAAGGTCACGGATATCGCGGCCCTCTACGACGCCGATACCCTCCGCAAGGGCCTCATGGTCCGCCGCGGCAAGAAGAATTTCAACAAGGTCATTTTGAAGTAAAACACGCGATCCCCGGCGAATACGCCGGGGATCTTTCATTACCGGTCGAAGGCCGGGTTTATCGCGTAGAAGTTCTTTTCATCCAGCTTCTCGGCTGCCAGGCGCAGGGCCTCGCCGAAACGCTGGTAGTGGACGATCTCGCGCTCGCGCAGATAGCGCATGACGTTGTTGACATCGGGGTCATCCGACAGGCGCAGGATGTTGTCGTAGGTGACGCGGGCCTTCTGCTCGGCGGCCAGGTCCTCGCTCAGATCGGCGATCACGTCGCCCTTGACCTGCATCGACCCGGCGCTCCACGGGAAGCCGGAGGCCGCCGTGGGGTAGACCCCCGCCGTGTGGTCCACAAAGTAGGCGTCAAAGCCCGCCTTCTTCACCTCGTCGACGGAGAGATCACGCGTCAGCTGGTACACCACCGCGCCGATCATCTCCAGGTGTCCCAGCTCTTCCGTGCCGATATCCGTCAGCAGGCCCTTGAGCTCGGGGTAGGGCATGGAGTAGCGCTGGCTCAGATAGCGCAGGGAAGCGCCGAGCTCGCCGTCTGGGCCGCCATATTGGCTTATGATGAACTTTGCCAGGGCCGGATTGGTATTGCGGATCTTGACCGGATATTGCAGCTTCTTTTCATAGACAAACATCAGCGCGCCCTCCCGTTCTGAAACTCCCAAGGCCAGGGATCGCGCAGCCAGGTATAGCTCTCCCGGCCGAGCTGGTCACACTGGGTGATCACGCCGTAGCGCTCCACATAGCGCTCCCGCGCCTCCTTGCGCAGAGCGAGGATGCTCTGATACAGGGCGAAGGCCTCCCGGTCGTCGGCGTGGGTGTCCAGGTACAGCTCAAGCTCGTCGGTCACAAAGTCGATGGCCATGAGCTCCGCCATCGGGGTGTCCGGCGCTTTGTCGTTGACGATATTCATAAACGGCAGGTCAAGCCCCGGAAACAGCGTGCCGCGGGCCAGCGCCTCGGGAGCCTCGTAATTCGGCGCGGCGGCGTCCTGCATGGGCACATAGGAAAGGGCCAGCGGCGCAAACGCGCCGGGCAGTGACCCGTCACGGAAGGACGGATCGGGTTTGTTGCAGCTCAATGATATTCCTCCTTGGAGCGGTTTTCGCTACGTTCCATCCTATGCACAGCGTGCTTGCGCGTGCATGCGGAAGAAAAAGATTGACACCATGTCAGAACACTGGTATACTATGTTTTGACATGATGTCATTATTTTTGCACTGATGACCGAACCGGTCATAATACGATTATTTGGGAGATATGAAATGCCGAAGGGATCACCGGAACTGACCAACGCGCGCAAGGAGGAAATCATTGCCGCGTGCCGCAAGCTCTATGAGACTATGAGCTTCAAGGATATCACGCTCAAGGAGATCGGGCAGCAGACCTCCTTTACCCGCACCTCGATCTATAACTACTTCGAGACGAAGGAAGAGATCTTCCTGGCCCTGTTTGCCCGGGAGTATGAGCTGTTTACCAAAGACCTCGACGGGATCTGCGCGGGCAGTGAGACACTTTCACGCGAAGAGCTGGCCTCGGCGCTGGCCCATGCGCTGGAGCGCCGCCCGCTGATGCTCAAGCTTCTGAGCATGAACCTCTATGACATGGAGGAAAATTCCCGCATGGAGCGGCTGGTGGCGTTCAAGTCGGCCTATGGGGCGTCGAAGGATGCCCTGGACCGCTGCCTGAAGAAGTTTTGCCCCCGGCTCGACGAGAAGGGGAGGCAGACCTTCCTGTACGCCTTCCTGCCCTTTGTGTACGGCCTCTATCCCTACAACGTCGTGACAGAGAAGCAGCGCCTGGCCATGCAGGAGGCGGGGATTTCCTATGTGTACATGAGCACATACGAAATGGCATATGACTTTATTCGGACGCTTTTGGGAGGACTGCAATGATTACGGTAAATCTTTACTATTCCGGCACAAACGGCTCCGCGCGGCGCTTTGCCGAGGAGATGATCGCAAGCGGCACCGTTGACGCCATCCGGGCTGAGGACGGGAATCTGCGCTATGCCTACTTTTTCCCGATGGACGACCCCGAGACCGTCCTGCTCATCGACCAGTGGCGGGACCAGGCGGCCATCGACCTGCACCACGCCTCGCCCATGATGGCGCAGATCGCGGCGCTGCGGGAGAAATATGACCTGCACATGAAGGCCGAGAGCTTTGTCTCCGACGAGTCCGGCCTGCCGGAAAAGGACATGCGGTTCATCAAACGTTAATATTGGCCTAAGCCTTATAAAAGAAAGGAAGCGTTCCCATGAGTAAAAATCTTGTTGCTTATTTTTCCGCCGGCGGCAGCACCGCGAAGCTTGCTCAGACCCTTGCCTCCGCGGCCGATGCGGCGCTCTATGAAATCAGGCCCGAGGTGCCCTATGAGAGGCGGGACCTGAACTGGATGGACAAAAAGGCCCGCAGCACCGTGGAGATGCAGGACCCCGGCTGCCGCCCGGCGCTTGCGGATACCGCCGCGCCTGTCGCGGACGCGGATGTGATCTTTCTCGGTTTTCCGATCTGGTGGTACCGCGAGCCCAGCATCATCGACAGCTTTCTGGACGCCTATGATTTCGGCGGGAAGACGATCGTGCCCTTCTTCACCTCCGGCGGCAGCCAGCTCGGCGAGGGACAGGCGCGCATCGAAGGGCTTGCAAAGGGCGCAAAGGTTTTAAGCGGCAGGCGCTTTTCCGCGCGTGCCTCCGAAAAGGAGCTCAGAGACTGGATCGCCGGTCTGAACCTCGAATGAAACAAAACGGGAGAGCGGAATAATCCGCTTTCCCGTTTCCTCTTTGTGTGATCTGCTTGGGCGCTTCGCAGCGGGTCATTTCTTCCTCAGCGAAAGAATGCAGCGGACGTCTCCCAGCTCGTCGTCGACGCAATCGGCATCGACGATCACATCCAGCTCGTTTCCGTTTTCGCCCCGGATGCGCATTTCGATGCTCGTACTGCGCCGGGTATCGGCGCATTTCTGCGCGGCGCTCCACAGCAGGTTCTCGCTTGTGGGCACAATGCGTTTATAGAATACGTTGCTGTTCAACTCCTCGAGCATCTGCTGCCTGGAAAGCCCGAGCTCCATTTCCAGCCCGTGCGCCACAATGTCAAAGGAATAGATCCCGTGGTTATACAGCAGGAACAGGACCGTGCGGGACGTAAAGCGGGACAGCAGCTCCATGTGCCGCTGGAGATTGGTGATTTCCGTGACATCCCTGGCCGAGCCGAAATAGCGGATATTGCCGCCGTCGTCGTTGAGAAAATAGAACTGGATCAGAAAGCGCGCCGCAGTGCCGTCGATCTTCTTGAAGGTGAATACACCGCTTGCGCCGTTGAGTCTGTCGTCATAGGCTTTCTTCAGTGTGGCGAACAGCTTCGGAACCTCATGCTCCGGCATGACGCGCTGTATGCTCAGGAGCTTGGCGCTAAAGTCCGGGACATTGACCGCGCGGTAGAACATCTCGTTAAAGCGCACGATGTCGATGTCTTCCCCGTGCAGGCAGTAGATCGCCGCCGGCCCGATGATGTGGTTGAGCATGGAATCGGTGTAGACCGTGTCGTTCAGAAACTCCCGGATGCGGAACTCCTCATTCGCCTTGAAAACAAAGCCATCGGGATCGACGTTTCCCTTTACTGAAATCAGCTTTTCAAAATCCGCCGCGGGCATCGGCTTATAGAAGTAGTAGCCCTGAATGTAGCGTATGCCGAGCCCCATCAGGTAGTCGCACTGCTCCTTTGTTTCCACGCCCTCGACAATGACCGGTATGGTCATGGTCTTTGCCATGTTCACGACGGATTCGATGATGTGCATGCCCTTTCGCTCGTTGCTCTTTTCCATACGCAGGAAGTAGGCGTCAAGCTTGATGATGTCCACGTTCAGCTCTCGCAGCATGTTGAGGGAGGAAAAGCCGCTGCCGAAATCATCCATCAGCACCACAAAGCCCAGATCACGAAAGGCCTGAACCGTGGAGCGGATCTTCTCCGAGCCCTCGCTGTAGGCAGACTCTGTGATCTCGATCTTGACAGCCTCGCGGGGAATGCCGTATTTTGCGACCAGGCCCTCAAAGTAGGCGGGCACGTCCATGGTAAAGATATCCACGGGGCTGATGTTCACGGAGACGGGAATCAGGGGCGTTCCCTCGTCCAGAACCTTCCGGCTCCACCTGCACACCTGCTCCCAGATATATTTGTCCAGATCCGGCACAAAGCCGTGGCGTTCGAGTGTGGGGATGAAGGAGACAGGCGGGACCATTTTCCCGTCGGGCTTTATCCAGCGGGCCAGAGCCTCCGCGCCGACGATCTGCCCGGTCATGGACCGGCACTGGGGCTGGAGATAGAAGGTGATTTCGTTATTGGCAAGGGCATTTTTGAACTCCGACAGGATCTTGTGGTCCTCCTCCGCTTTGCTCACCATGGCCTGGGAGAAAAATTTCACGCGGGCCTTGGGATCGCCCTTGGCCTCGTTGCCCGCAAGCGACGCCTGGTCGTAGAGCGTATAGGCGGAGGTGATCCCCTGGGAGTAGCTGGCGCCGATGGCGGGCTGGAAGCCGACCGAGGCCCCGTGGCGGATGACGGTATTGTGAATGCGGGCAAAAAGAGCGTCCGCGTCGAAATGCGCGGCGGGGACAAGAAGCGCAAAATCATCGCTCCCAAAATACCCGGCGACGCCGCCGTGCTCTTTGGCAATCAGGCCAAGTTCATGTCCGACGGCGGAGAGCACATTGTCCCCGGCCTCGCGCCCGTACCATTCGTTGAACAGCTTAAAGTGCTGCAGGTCGATGGCAAAGAGGAGCCAGTTGACCTTGACATCGGCAAGGTTCTGCTCACAGGCGGCATAGAAGGACTTTTCAAACATCAGTCCCGTCAGGGCGTTTCGCTTCACCGACTGCCGGTAGCCGACCCTTGCCTCCCAGTCGGCCTGGTTCATTTTGTGATACTCGGCTTCCTCCACATCCTCAACGAAGACATAGAAGAAGGTGGCGCCGTCATGGTCATAGACCAGGTGCCCGAAGTCCTCCACATAGCGGATTTCGCCCTGCTTTGTCAGAATGCGGTAATGGACATAGTCGTGCCGCTCCCCGCAGGCGAAGGTCTGCGCGTAGATTTCGCTCTCGACGCGCTCAAGGTCTTCGGGGTATACCATGCCGCGAAAGCTGTTGTGCGTAAAAGCCCGAAATTCCTCCTCGGTATGACAGCCGTACAGATCCAGTACGTTTCTGTCGGCAAAGCACAGCTCCTCTGTGCCGGTCGCTCTGTATACGAAAAAACCCCCTGGCAGATTCGCGGGGAGACAGTCAAAATGAAACGGACTCATGATTTCCCTCCCGATGCCTGAACCTTGAAATGAGCATCATACAAATCAGCATGATTTCATCTTTTGTAATTATAGCACACGGTTTTGTAAATTTCTACCCGTAATACAGGATAGTATGATTTTTTCCCGCAGCTGCCCGACAGATGAAAAATTCACACAAAACCCGCACCCCGCGTAAGATTTTTCCTGAAAAGGGATAGCAATACAACGGAAGATGTGATATACTGTTAAAACAATCAGCCCGGGGAGACTGCTGCGCCATGAGAAAAAAACCACTGCTGCACGGTGTTTTGCCGTTTTTGTTATGCGTGATCCTTCTGCTGCCATTTGCTGCCATACCGGCCTTTGCCGCGCCCGGGGGAGAGACCCTGACGGTCGGGGTGCCGGCGGAGCGCTGCCCCATTTTCTATCGTGACCCGGAAACCGGGGAGATAACCGGCATCGGGGTGGACCTGATGCTGTCCGCGGCGGAGGGGGCAGGCTATCAGCTTCGCTTTCAGGTGATCGGGGAGCAGTCGCTCAAGGACGCGCTGGATAATCCCGCCTATGATCTGCTCATGCCCTTCGGCAGCGCCATCGGCAGCACTGCCGGGAAGGCGAGCGTGGTCTCGGACAATCTCATCCAGACACCCTTCACCCTCGTGACCGAGGGCAGAAGGAGTCTTCCGCCGATGGACGAGCTGCGCGTGGGAATGCTCAAATCCCTCGCGGCTGGCGCCGAGACGGTCAAGCAGATGTTCCCGGGCATGGAGATCATGCTCTATGACACGATGCCGGAGTGCGTGGGCGCGCTTCGCTCCGGCAAGGTGGACGCGCTTCTGCACAACTCCTATGTGTGGAGCTACGTTCTGCAAAAGCCCTCCTACAAGGATCTGGAGATGCAGCCGACGGCCATGTTCTCCATGGGTTTTCGCGTCGGTACCCAGGACACCCCTGAGGGCCGGGCGATCATCGAGCGTCTGAACGATGGTATTGCCTCCCTGAAGGACACCAAACGCCAGGCCATCATCCTGGACCATACGTCCCGGAGACTCTATCAGTATGATTTCTCCGATTACGTCTATCAGTACGGCCTGATCGTTCTGCTGGCGCTGCTGCTGATCGCGGCGCTTGCCATCATTGCCGTTCAGAAAATTCGCGCTCTCCGCGCAGAGCACGAAAAGAAGCTCCAACAGCTGATGGATCACGACGCGCTGACCGGCGCGCTGAGCATGAACGGCTTTCGCAAGCGGGCCGAAGAGCTCCTGCGCCGACACCCGGACGCCCCTTATTATCTGTCCTACAACAATATCCGGGATTTCAAGTTTATCAATGACAGCCTCGGCAGAGAGGCCGGGGACGCGCTTTTGCGCTTCTGGGCCGCAAAGTCGATGGAGAATCTTTCGGACGAAGAGGCCATCGGCCGCATTGACGCCGACCATTTTGCCATTCTGCGCCACATTACGACAGAGGACCGCATGCGCGAGGATGAAATCAATATCTTCCAACCGGTCGAAAACTTCTTTATCGACCAGGGCAAGGAATACCGTGTTCAGATCAGCACCGGCATCTACGTGCTGACGGCGAAGGATTTCCGCAAGATCGACGTGGATCACATGCTGGATCTGGCCCGTGTTGCGGAAAAGCGAATTCGCGGCAAGCGCAGGGAAAACCTCGGCTTTTATAACCCTGAGCAGTGGCAGAACGGAAAACGCATCGCGGAGATCGTAAACTACCTCCCGGCAGCCATCAAGTCCGGGGACATTCAGGTCTGGTATCAGCCCCAGGTGGATTATGAGCGGGGAGAGATCACCGGCGCGGAAGCCCTCTGCCGCTGGGATCACACGAAGCTCGGCTGGCTGTATCCCTTTGATTTTATCTCGACCCTGGAGGAAGCGGGCCTCATCTTCGACCTGGACTGCTTCGTATGGGACAGGGCCTGCCGGGACCTGCAGCGCTGGAACGCGGAAGGGGAGCACAGAGTGGTTTCCGTGAATGTCTCCCGCGACGACATCCAGGAGGAGAGGAATATCCCCGGCCACTTCCAAAAGCTCATTAAGACATACAACCTCACGCCCGATCAGCTTCACATCGAGATCACCGAGACAGCCTTCGCCGAAAGCCCCGAGCTTCTCATCAGCACCACGCAGAAGCTCCGCTCCATGGGCTTTCAGGTGGAGATGGACGACTTCGGCAGCGGTTACTCCTCGCTGCACATGCTCAAGGAGGTGCCGGTGGACCGCATCAAGCTGGATCTGCACTTCCTCACCGCTTCCGGCGACCCGGAAAAGAGCCGCATCATTGTCAGCTGTATCATTCAGATGATCAATCAGCTGGGCATGAGAATGATCGCGGAAGGCGTGGAAGTCGTCGAGCAGGCGGACTTTTTGAAAAGCAAGGGCTGTTCGCAAATGCAGGGCTATTATTTCCACAAGCCCATGCCGGTGCAGGACTATGAGAGAATGCTGAGAGAAACCGCAAAGACAGAAGGCGGAACGTCTCAAACGGAGGGAACACGATGCTGACACTGGCCAGAGCAACAGAACTGAACGAAACCATGGTGACGCAGGAACACCTGATCCTGCACGCAAAGAACGTCTGCTATGCCATGGGCGCCATGGCCAGACACTTCGGCGAGGACGAGGAGCACTGGCAGGCTGTGGGGATGCTGCACGACTATGACTATGAGCAGTACCCGGAGGAGCATCTGGACCATACGGCCGAGCCTCTGCGTAAGGCCGGGGTGGACGAGGCGGACATCAGGGCGATCCTCTCCCACGGCTATGGGATCCGCAATGATGTGGAGCCGCTCACCAACATGGAAAAGAGCCTCTATACCGTCGACGAGCTGACCGGCATCATCCAGGCCTGCGCCCGCATGCGCCCCAACGGCATTCAGGACCTGGAGGTCAAGAGCTTCATGAAGAAGTTCAAGGATAAGAAATTCGCCGCAAAATGCAAGCGTGAGCTGATCCTCAAAGGCTGCGAAATGCTGGGCATGGAGCTTAAGGACGTGGCGGAGATCTGCATCGAGGGCATGAAGGAGCATGCCGCCGAGCTCCGGCTTGCAGGCAATGTGTAGAAAGAATACTGACGGCACAAACTGGAATCACAATTAACAAATGTTTTGCACATTTGTATTATGGCTATGATAGAAGTACATATGACGAAAGGGAGACCTCACAGATGAATCTGAAAGAATTGCGCGAAAAAAACAAGCTCACCCAGGCGGCGTTCGGAAGCTCACTCGGCGTGAGCGGCAAGGCCATTTATCTGATCGAATCCGGCAACATGAATCTCAGCAGAAAGCTCTCCGATAAGATCGCGGAGGTTTACGGCGAGTTCATCGAGCCGACAGGAAGAAGGGCAAAAGCGGCGGCTGCCAGGGCTGAGAAAAAAGCGGACGCGATCGCGGCCGACGCGGCCCAGGCTGTGCTGGATGCCGAGAAGAAGGTCGACAAGAGAAAACGGAAGGCAAAGGCAAAGGTCCGGGCGGATAAGCCCGCGGTCGAGGCCGTGGCCGAAGCGGTTGCGGCGCCGGTGGAAGCGGTCGCGGAGAAAAAGGCGCGCAGGCGCGCCGCAAAGCCCGCCGTGTCCGTTGTGATCCAGTCCCCCATGGGCGGCGAGATCACGCCGGAGGAGATCTGCGCCAGGATCGGCCAGGCAGATACGGTGTACATCCGCGTAGACCAGAACAAGGCATACTGGGTCAGGGGCGAGGAGTATGGGGAAATCGACCTCTGGTAATACGATATCATGACAGCGGCGGGAGTGTCGGAATCTCCCGCCGCTGTCTGGTTATTTTATGATTGTCACCGCTGAAGCAGCGGCTCCCGGGCAAGCGCCAGCAGGAGGCCCCAGGTGTCATCCGCGCCCCAGGCCTCGGAGCGCCCGGCAAGCTGTCCGATGACCTGCCACAGCTCCCTTGCGGCCGCGTCCGCATCCTCGCCGTCGGCGAGATAATGGGTCAGTCGCCCGCCGGGCGCATAGCCCTCCTTTATTACGCCGAGGAAGGCCGCGGCGAGTTTCGCGTCATAATGCCCGGTCGCCATGCGCAGTCCCGTGAGGTCTGCTGTCAGCTCATCCCACAGCGGCAGCTTCTGCTCCGGCAGGCAGCGGCGGCATACCACATGGGCACATTCGTGAAAGCGCCGGATGTCGAGCGAGATACGCAGCCACTCGTCCCCGCTCCAGACCGTCTGCCGCCAGGGGATGGCGCTGTACGGGCCTCGGGAAAGGAGGATCAGTGTATCCCGGCTCTTTTCCTTGTCGGCGTCAAAGCGCACCAGCTCCGAATCCCAGTCCGTCCCGCCGCCTGCAAGGTATTCCTTTTCGTGCGCGCGGATCTTCTGCCAGTTTCGGAGATTGAAAAAGGTCTGCGCGCCCACGCTCGCCGGGATCTCCGCCGGGCGGCAGCGGTAGCCGATGCAGCGCAGGAAGGTCACAAAGTCTGCCCGCTCCCGGAGAAACAGCATCTCCACCGGCCCCGCGGGCGTCTCAACAGTCCGCAGCCAGTCCTCCGGACTTCCGATAAAGTGGGATAAATCGCTCCCTGTGCGCTCACCGGCGGTCACCGCGGCGAGATAGGCATCCTCCGCGTCCCCGGCAGGGCGGATAGAAAGCTGGGGATAACGCTCCGCAAGCTGCTCCATCAGTTCGTTCATGCGCATGACCTCCATCTGTGTTTTCTATATATTAGCCGATTCATCCGTGTTTGGCAAGCGGATATCAAATGCTTTCGGCCCTCGCTTTCGGAACGAAACCAACAGTTGAAATTCGGCGGGCCATCCTGTATAATAAAGTGTCAAGGTGTTTGACATCCGGGAGGGAGAACAATGGATACCTCAAAGAAAAAACAAAGAAGCCTGGGCGATTCGATCATTCGCTTCCTCGGCTTTTACCACAATCCCGTTTATATAGAAGACCAGCTCAAGGAGGCGGACGTGCGCAGCGCGGTCTATCTCACGGCCACCGTATCGGTCATTGAGATCTTCATGCTGCTGCGCTATGTGAAAAAATGGGTTCTCCCGGGCAAGGTCGCCTCGGTGGGGGAGTTTTTCCACTACACCAGTACCTACTGGTGGTTCCTTGCGGCGTCCCTGCTGCTGCTTGTCTACTGCTCGCTGTTTCTGAAAAAGAAGCTTAAGTATCTCGGAAAATACAGCAGGGAGATCATCTTCGCCTACTTCCTGCTGGCCATGTATTTCGGCGTGACCCTGTCCATGCATGACTTCTCGCGCGGGCGCATGATCCTGTGCTTTCTGACCATGCTCATGTATGTGACGATCATCTGCGTCTGGCGGCCCTATACCTCCATCCTGCTGATCGTGGTCTTCGGCGGGGGCTTTACCTGGCTTCTGAATCACTTCAGCTTTGACAAGGCGGGCAATCCTCTGAAGCTTTCGGAGGGGGATTATATCAACTTTGTCACGACCCTTGTGACCATGTTCATCCTGGTCGTCGCCGTTTACCATCAGCGCTACCGCGACGCTACAAAGTCCTGGGAGCTCGGACGGATCACGGTCACCGATGATCTGACCGGCATCTCGAACATGCATAATTTTGAAGAGGTCACAAAAGCCTATCTGGCGGAGAGCCTGGCGCAGGGGAAAAAGCCTGTCTATCTGACCTTCAACCTTGAAAACTTCCAGACCTTCAACGACCGCTGCGGCTATGCCGGCGGCGATGAGCTGCTGACCAGAACGGCGCAGATCATTTCCAACACCTTCCCGGGCGAGCCTGTCGCGCGTGAGTCCGGGGACAATTTCGCGGTGCTGACCACGGCGGAGGATTATCTGAAGCGCGTGGCCGAAATACGTGTTCGCCTCCGGGCCGCCTACCCGAACGAGACCTACCTGGATGTGAGAGCGGGCGCCTACAGGCCCCGTGACACAGAAGACACCGCCCGCCATGCCATCGACCGCGCCCGCTATGCCATGCGCCATGTCACAAACTGGCAGAACAGCTTTGTCCCCGAGTATGACGAGAGAGTGAGCAAGGAATACCGTCTCCGGCGCTATATCCTCAATAACGTGGAAAAGGCTGTGCGCGAGGGCTATATCCAGGTCTTCTATCAGCCGGTCGTCTGGTCGGAGGACGGCACGATCGCAGGCTGCGAGGCGCTGGCAAGATGGATCGACCCCGAGATGGGCTTCCTCTCGCCCGGCGCGTTTATCCCCGCGCTGGAGGAAGGCCGTCAGATCCACAAGCTGGATCTGTGCATTTATGAGCAGGTGTGCAAACGCATCCGCGACAGCATCGACAACGGCTTGCCGGTGCTGGCAACCTCGCTCAACTTCTCTCGCCTGGACTTTGAGCTGATGGACGCTGTCGGCGAGCTGGAGGCGCTGGTGGAAAAGTACCGGGTGCCGAAGGAATACCTGCATGTGGAGATCACGGAAAGCGCCGTGACGGAGGATGTGGAGGGCCTCCAGCGGGCTATGAAGCGCCTGCACGACGGAGGCTTTGCCATCTGGCTGGACGACTTCGGCTCCGGCTACTCGTCCATGAATGTGCTCAAGGACTTCGACTTCGACCTTCTCAAGATCGACATGGAGTTTTTGAAAAACTTCCACAACAACCAGAATTCCCGCAAGATCATCTCCAGCATCATAAACCTTGCAAATTCCCTGAACATGATGACCCTCAGCGAGGGCGTGGAGACCGAGGAGGCCGTGGACTTCCTGCGCGAGGCCGGCTGCGGCCGCCTCCAGGGCTACTACTACGGCAAGCCCATGCGCTACGAGGAGCTGCTGGAAAAGATCAACGACGGCACGCTCAAGCTCAGCGCGAGGCAGATATAAAAACATCCCGGATTCAAATGAATCCGGGATAAATCTTTATTCGGGCAGCTTGCAGACGTCGACCCAGCCGAGGGCTTTGGAGTAGCGATACAGCTCGTCGAGGTTCAGTTCAATGGCGCTGTTGGCGCTGCCGACGGCGGGGAACACGGTCTGGAAGCGCTTGAGGCTTTCGTCGAGATAGACCGGGACACCCTCGCTGCAGCCGAAGGGGCACACCCCACCGACCGGGTGGCCGACAAGCTCAAGCACCTCGTCGGCGGTGAGCATCCTGGCCTTTACATGAAAGGTGTCCTTGAACTTGTGGTTGTCGATGCGCGCGTCGCCCGCCGCGAGGACCAGAAGGCACCCGTCGGGCGCCTTGAAAGAGAGCGTTTTCGCAATGCGCGCGCCCTCCACGCCGAGAGCCTTTGCCGCAAGCTCCACCGTGGCGGAGGAGACATCAAACTCCAGCACGCGCTCTTCGATGCCGAGGGCGCGGAAATACGCGCGGCCTTTTTCTATGGACACTGGGCTGCCTCGCTTTTATCCGCGCATGGACAGGAGCTTCTGCTTGAGCTCGCCCTCGATCTGGGCAAGCTCCTGCTCGGCCTGACGGCGCTTGGCACGGCCCTCGTCCTGGATCTGCCGCACCTCGTCAAGCGTCTGGATGAGCTCGATATTGGTCTTCTTGAGCGTCTCGATGTCCACGATGCCGCGCTCGGCCTCTTTGGCAATGTTGACGCTGCCCTGATGCAGGGCTTCGGCATTCTTCATGAGCAGGGAATTGGTCACGTCGGTCACCTCTCGCTGGGCCTTCATCGCCTGATCGGAGTGGTACTGGGACAGGGCCAGCACCATCTGGCTCTTCCACAGGGGGATGGTGTTCATGATGGAGGAGCGGATCTTCTCGGCCATGAGGCTGTCGTTGTTCTGGATCATGCGGATCTGCGGGGCCATCTGTACGGAGATGGTGCGCGTCAGCTCCAGATCGTGGATCTTCTTTTCAAAGCGGCCGATCATGTTGGCAAAGTCGTTGGCCGCCTGGGCGTCCTCGGGAAGCCCGGTCTCCTGGGCCTTGGCCTTGTACTTGGGCAGCTCCTCGTTGCGCAGCTGCTCAAGTCTCAGCTTGCCCGCGAGGATGTACATGGTCAGTTCCTTGAGGTACTCCTGGTTTTTGTCGTACATCTTGTCCATCATGCTGATGTCCTTCATCAGCGTGATCTCGTGCTTTTCGAGGGAACTGACGATGTTGTCCACATTGGTCTCGGCCTTGTCGTAGGATGCCTTGAGTTCCGCGACGCTCTGGGTGGACTTCTTGAACAGCCCCCTGAGGCCCTTCTTCTGCTCCACGTCAAAGTTGAGGCCCTTGAGCTCCACAACCAGGTCGCCCAGCATGTTGCCGACCTCGCCCAGATCCTTGGTGCGCACGGTGCCGAGGGCGGCGCCGGAGAAGTCGGAGATGTTCTTCTGGGCGTTGGAGCCGTAGTGCATGACCTGCTCGGTATTCATGATGTCGATTTTTTCCGCAAAGCTGCGGACCGCCGCCTGTTCGGCAGGGGAGAGGCTGTCCATCTCATAGCTCTTGGGGGTGACGGCTTCTTCCTGAACCTCTTCCTGCGGCGCCTCCTGAACGGCCGCGGCCGTCTCGGCGGGCATGGGGTCCAGCGTCAGGGCGGGAATGCTGTTCTCTTCGTTCATGCGGTGAAACTTCCTTTCTATCAATTATCGAATATCAAAATCCTTATTGCCGGCCAGACCCTCTCTGGCGAGCATGGTGTTCATGACCTCAATGTCGGTCTCGATATCCAGCGCCTGGTTTTCAAACAGGGAGTCGAGACGCTTCTTGTAGGCCTCGATCGCGGCGTCAAGCATCTCGTTGATGTTCTTCATGCTCTTGTCTATGTTCTCTCCTTGCACACCCGCCGAGCCCATGCGGTCATAGGCGTTCAAGAGCTTGATGGTGGTGGGGAGATAGTAGTTCATGAATTGCCTGATCTGCGGGATGTCTGAGGGATCGGCGATGGCATCCTGGATGATCTTGTCGGTGATGCGCATGATCTCGTTGATCTTCTGGCGCACCTGGGGGTCCTTGATGGACATGTAGAGCCTGCCCATCTCACTCAGGGCGCGGTTGCCCTCCTGGACGACGGGGTCGATCTCGGGGCCGTAGCTCTTTTTCGGGTCTACTGTCGGGGCGCCGTTTTTGGAGACCTGGCCGTTTTTCTCCTGCTTGGCAAGCTCGCGCTGGAGCTTTTTTGCCTGGCGCTTCGAGTGGCCCCGCAGGATCAGGGCGGTCAGCCCGGCGGCCGCGGCCGCGGCGGTAAACACGATCAGTATATTGATGACATTGGTCCAGCCCATGAGGGCGGCCAGCACCCACAATCCGACATAGGCGCCGACTCCGATCGCCGCTGCCAGCTGTTTGATGTTTCTTTTATTATTCAAAACAGTGCCCCTCCGAATACAAACTTTCATTATATTTTATAACCATTTTCCGGGCGCGTCAAGGATTGTTTTCATATCGCCGGCACAACAATTTTCTCTTGCTCTGTTTACACTTAATCTATTGAAAAGAATAGGAAGCCGTAGTATAATAACTTAGTTTATAATGCGGCAGGGAAGGATTACCAGTATGATCAGGATTGCACCCTCGATTTTGGCGTCGGATTTTTGCAGATTGGGCGAGGAAGCGGCGGATGTGAAGGCTGCCGGGGCGGACTGGCTGCATGTGGACGTGATGGACGGGCTGTTCGTGCCGAACATCTCCATCGGCCTGCCGGTGCTCAAATCCCTGCGCAAGGCGACCGACATGTTCCTGGATGTGCATCTCATGATCGACCGCCCCCTTCGCTATGCCGAACGCTTCTGCGATTCCGGGGCGGATCTTGTGAACTTCCACGTGGAGTCCGACACGGAGGAGAATATCCGCGAGGCCATCGAGACGGTCAAGGCACGCGGAAAGCTTGCGGGCGTGACCGTCAAGCCCGGGACCCCGGCGGAGTCGGTGCTGCCCTTTATCGGCCTGTGTGATCTCATTCTGGTCATGACGGTGGAGCCGGGCTTCGGCGGACAGAGCTTCATGGCCGACCAGCTTCCGAAGGTCACGCGCGTCCGTGAGCTGATCGACCGGCATGCCCCGCACTGCATGCTGGAGATCGACGGCGGCGTCGATGAGAATACCGCGCCGCTGTGTGTAAAGGCGGGGGCAGACGTGCTCGTCGCCGGCAGCGCCGTCTTCGGAAAGGCTGACCGCGCCGCCGCCATCCGCACCATCCGCGAAAACATAGAAAAGACCTGAGGATTAGACTATGGCTTTTTTCCCTGCATCCCTTGACAATCTGGTCGACCGCTTCGCCTCGCTGCCCGGCATCGGGAGAAAGAGCGCCCAGCGCCTGGCTTTCCACATCCTTGCCCTCCCGGATGCGGAGGCAAATGCCTTCGCCGAGGCGATCCTGGACGCGAAGAACAGCGTGCACTGCTGCAAGATCTGTCAGAACCTGACGGAAGGGGAGATCTGCTCCGTCTGCGCAAGCCAGAGCCGCGACAAGGCCACCATCTGCGTGGTGTCCGAGCCGCGTGATGTGGCGAGCATCGAGCGCGGGCACGAGTATAACGGGACCTATCACGTGCTGCACGGCGTCCTCAGCCCCATGGGGCATGTTGGGCCGGACGATATCCGCATCAAGGAGCTTCTGCAGCGCGTGGCGGAAAACGACGTGGAGGAGGTCATCATGGCCACCAACCCCGACACCGAGGGCGAGGCCACGGCGATGTACATCTCCCGCTTACTAAAACCCTTCGGCGTGAAGACCACCCGTCTGGCCTACGGCATCCCGGTCGGCTCCAACCTGGAGTTTACGGACGACGCCACCCTCAACCGCGCCCTCGAAGGCCGCACGGAGATCTGATTAGTCCCTGTAAATTTCGGGCATACTTCCATATTGTGCTGTAATACATACCTGACTATATTATTTGAATGGAGAAAACATGGTTTCTAAACTGAAAGTGATAGCCCTCGGCGGACTCGGCGAGATCGGCAAAAACATGTACGCCTATGAGTTCGGCAACGACATCATCGTGGTCGACTGCGGCATGGGCTTTCCCGATGAGGACATGTACGGCATCGACAGCGTCTTTCCCGACATCTCCTACCTCCGGGCAAACCAGGAGAAGCTGCGCGGTATCATCCTCACCCACGGGCATGAGGACCATATCGGCGCGATCCCCTATGTCCTGCGGGACCTGGACGTGCCGATCTATACCCTGCCTCTGACCGCCGCGCTCATCGAGCTCAAGCTCGAGGAGCACAATCTTCTTTTTAACACGCAGATCTTCACCAAGAAGGCTGGCTCCAGCTTCCGGCTGGGCTGCTTTACGGTGGAGTTTATCCACGTCAACCACTCGATCCCCGACGCTGTGGCTGTCGCCATCACAACGCCCATCGGCACCGTGATCCACACCGGCGACTACAAGATCGACGTGACACCCATCTCCGGCAAGATGATCGACCTTGTCCGCTTCGGCCAGCTCGGCAACGAGGGCGTGCTTGCCCTGATGGGCGAGTCGACCAATGTGGAGGTGCGCGGCCACTCCGATTCCGAGAGCAAGGTGGGGGAGAGCTTTGACAAGCTCTTCATGGGCTGCGACAAGCGCATCATCATCACCACCTTTGCCTCCAATGTCCACCGCCTGCAGCAGATCATCAACGTTGCGGCAAAGTACAAGCGAAAGGTGGGTATCACCGGGCGCAGCATGGAAAACGTGCTGCATGTGGCGGACGTGCTGGGCTACATGGATATCCCCGAGAATGTCATGATGGATATTGAAAAGCTCAACAAGCTGCCGCGCAATCAGGCGGTCATCATCTCCACCGGCAGCCAGGGTGAGGCCATGTCCGCCCTCTACCGCATGGCGTTTTCCGAGCATAAGCTCATCAACGTCGACGCGGGCGACCGTGTCATCATCTCTGCCTCCGCCATCCCCGGCAACGAGACCTCCATCTCCCGCATCATTGACGAGCTGTTCCACAAGGGCGCGGAGGTCATCTACGACCGCCACACCGACCTGCACGTCACGGGCCACGCCTGCCAGGAGGAGCTTAAGATGATGCTGGCGCTGACCAAGCCCAAATTCTTCGTGCCCATCCACGGCGAGCACCGTATGCTCGTCAAGCACGCCGAACTTGCAAAGCGCATGGGCGTTTCGCCGAAGAACATCGTCATCGCCGAAAACGGCAGTGTCATCGAGATCACCAAGAAGAGCATCAAGTGTGAGGAGACCGTCCCCTCCGGTGCGATCCTCGTCGACGGCAGCGGCGTGGGCGAGGTCGGCAGTGTCGTTCTGCGCGACCGCCACAAGCTCGCCGAGGACGGCATGGTCGTTGTGGTACTGCCATACTCGACCTATGACCATAAGCTTCTCTCCGACCCGCAGATCATCACGCGCGGCTTTATCTACGTCAAGGAGGCCGAGGAGCTGATGGAGGAGCTCAAGCGCGTCGCCATCGAATCCGCCGACGCCTGTGCCGCCCAGCACATCACCGACTGGACGACCATCAAGAACCGGGTCAAAAACAATATCTCCGGCTATCTCTACAAGGCTACCAGAAGAAGCCCGATGATCCTGCCGGTCATTACGGAGATTTAAGGCAACACCGCGCAATACGCCTGCGGCATCTTCCGGAAAATTTGTGACCTGATTTCGTCACTTTTTCTTGAGGTACACATAGTACATCTCGAAAAAGTGCCATCATCAGAACCCAAATTTTCTCGGAATCTGCTCTTGCCGCGTTGTGCGGTATTGCCCTGAGTGAAACGGGGCTGTCTCAAACGGGACAGCCCCATTCTTTTCCGGCGGCAAATTCACAAATTGATGATAGATTCCAAAGTCCTTTCCGTTGTATGATTTCATCAGCGCCGAATGTGGCGCGGAAAAACAAAAGGAGAGAAACAAGATGAAAAGAACGATCCCGTTTCTGCTTTCCGTATTGCTCCTTGTGGGCCTCTTCACCGGCCTCGAACCGGCGGCCCGGGCCGAGGGCGCGTTTGGCCCCGAGGGCAGCGTATTGTTTGAAAAGGACAGCGTGAAGGTCACGAGCGCCGGGCTTGACCTGGACCCCACCTCCGGTGACCGGGAGCCCATCATCTGGGTGGACATCGAAAATTCCGGCGACCACGATGCCGTGCTCGGCGTATCCGGCGGCAGTGTCAACGGCATTTCGGTGACTGCCGTACTCATAGATTTTTATATGGAGGATGGGCAGTATTACGGCGGAAACTATGACTTCTGCCTCACGCTCCCGGCGCGCAGCAGCGGCAGATACGCCCTCGGCTATTACAACAGCAAGGCGCCCGGTATCGACCTGAAAACCCTTGCCCACCTGGAGTTCAGCTTCACTCTGGCCAAGGAGGAATACGCCTCGCCTTACTACACGTCCGAGCCTGTGACGGTCGAGACGGGGGAGAGTGCGGAGCCGGTGGACATCACCAAGCTCGGCACCGTTGTGCTGGATAACGAAGAACTCACGATCGTGATGGGGCAGCAGGACTATGAGGACTGGTTCGGCCCCGAGGTCTGGGTGTATTCGGAGAACAAGACGGATCACTTTATCGGCCTGAGCGCAAGCTCCGCCGATGCCGACGGCCACAGCGGCGAGGCCCGCTTCTTCTCCGCGGTCCCGCCGCACAAATACGGCGCGGACCTGATGAGCTTCGGCGATGATATCGTGCCCCTCAAGGGCTTTGAGAATCTGAACGTCAGCTTTTCGCTCCATGAATCCGACACCAGAGAGGGCGTCGACGGCGCGGCGGCAAAAGCGCTGGACCCCGTTTCCGTGCAGTACCCGCCGCAGAACTGGGGCGAATATGAAAACGGCGGCATGCGTCTTGAGATCAAGCCAAAATTCAACGATCTGCTCACAGTCGAGGTCCCGGCTGACAGCGACATCCTGTTCACCGTCTCCGAGACCGCATCCTTAAAGGCGGGCGGCTTTGAAGGTGCCGGCTGGATCTTCTCCATCGGGAAGATCAGCGAGGACAGAATGCACGAGATGCTCTGCAATGACATGTCCGGCGCGGAAATCTTCGCTAAAGGTGAGGACGGCAGCTACTACGCATATTACCACCCCACCGACGTGCGCTATGCCCGCGAAACCGTAGAGCAGATGCGGCAGGACAGCGCACAGTGGACCATGCTCCACGAGTGGGCGGCAACTGTGCCAGGCAGCTTTGCGGAGAAAAACGGGCTTGAAAACGTGAGCTACGGCAATTCGGAGGTCGATATCCTCCTGGCCCGCGCGGCCTGGAACAAGGACAGCTCCGCCACTCTCAGCACCACGGAGTACGGCCCCCTGGATGCAAGGACCGTGGATGCCGCGCCCTATGTCGCCTACATGCTGGAGGGCCGGTTCACCGAGTCGGAGGAAAAGGAAGCCCCGGATGGTGAATATGTGGTCCTCACACTGCCGAAGGAGGAAACCCGCGTTGACTTCTTCTTCGCCCCCGGCGGCTATGCCCGCGTGGTGAGAGGGGACAGCGAGTGGCTGTACCAGGCGTCGTGGTGCGACGACAGCGTCAGCTTTGCCGAGGTCATGAAGGGCTGGTATTACGCCGCCGCGGAAAAGGCCGGGGTCAGGGCGCCGGGCGAGAGCCTGGACAAGTACTGCGGCCGGTGGCAGGAAAAGGACGGCGGCAGCGGCACAATGGAGATCACCCAGACGCTCGCGCCCGGCAAGCTGAAAATCGAGGGCTTTAAGTCCGAGGGAGACAGCGGAGAATCCTGCTGGAGTCTTACAGCCGTGCTCGGCGAGGACGGGAAGCTTGCCTATGAAAACGGCAGCCTCATGGTCAGCTCCTATAAGGATGGAATGTACACGGACGAAACACGCGAGATCAGCGGCAGCCTCAGCCTGAACGACGCAGGCGAGCTTGTCTGGCATGACGATCCCGCGACCGGAAAAGACAACAGCTATATACATCAATAAAAAACCGGGACCCCGACCGTCAGGCCGGGGTCCTGCTGCGCATATTATTTCAGACGGGTCGGGACAAGAAATCGCCCTTTCTGGAAAGACGTTATGTAAACTTCACAGTTGCCGATGTACTTCGACCAGTATGCGCCGTCTGAGCCCGGCGTCAGATATTCCAGGATGCCTTTCATGGCGATGGCGTGGGTGGAGATCAGGATGTTTTCCTCCGAGCGGCAGTGCTCCTCCATAAACGCGCCCGCCCTGCGCACCACGGCTTCCAGCGGTTCCATGCCCCGTGGGGCCGGGTTGTGCACGAAATCCCGGAAAAAGGTGATGACCTCCTGCGGGAGGTTATGCAGATCCGCACCTTCGTAGGGGCCGTAGTCTATCTCAATGAGCCTTTCATCCACGGCGGGCGTCAAACCCGGCGCGATGATCTCCGCCGTTTGCAGCGCCCGCACAAGAGGACTGGACCAAACGACTGAGAAGGGGATGTCCCGCAGCATTTTTGCCGCCTCCTTCGCCTGGGCGATGCCCTTTTCGTTCAGCGCATGGTCGCTTCGCCCCTGGAGCACGCCGCGGCTGTTGAGCTCCGTCTGGCCGTGCCGGATAATATAGATCACGTCCTCGCCTCCTTCCGGGCGTCAAAGCATCGTATAGGTCCGGATAAATCTCTCCGGTGACGCGCCGCCTTCCAGATAGCGCAGCAGGATCTCGGCGCAGGCATGGCTGTCGCTGTCGGCCCGGTGGTGGTTGAGGTCGATGTGGTAAAACTCGCACATGTCGTTGAGCTTGTGGCTGATCCCCGGCAGCAGGTTCCGGCCCATGACCACGGTGCAAAGGCCCTTGACGGAGGGCTGCCAGGCTATGTCGTACGCTTGCAGGCAGTGGCGCAGAACGCCGATATCAAAGCCCGCGTTGTGCGCCACCAGAACACCCGAGGACATGAGCGGCTCGATCCGCTCCCAGAGAACGGGAAAGGTGGGCGCGCCGGAGACGGACTCGGCGCTGATGCCGGTGAGCTTTGTATTGAACCAGTCGAAGGGCTGTTCGGGATCGACGAGTGAGAAAAACTCGTCCGCGATCCGCCCGTCCTCAATGACGCTGATGCCGATGGCGCTCATGCGGTTGTTGTAGCGGTTTGGTGTTTCCACGTCAAAAACGATGTATCTCATTTCTCTGTTCCTGCCCGTCTTGTATTTTATAGGAATCTTACCATAAAAGCCGGGGGTATTCAACACCGTCTGTATGCCGGGGAAGACTTGCAAAATAGCTTGACGGGGACCGCAGCAGTTGGTATGATAGCATCATCAAATGCAGCGTCAACAGAACATATATCAATAGAACAAAATCAATCGAGGAGGCAATTGAATGAACGAGGTTAAAAGAATCGGCGTGCTGACCAGCGGCGGCGACGCGCCGGGCATGAACGCGGCGGTGCGCGCCGTCGTCCGTACCGCCATCGCAAACGGCATCGAGTGCGTGGGCATCCGCAGAGGCTGGCAGGGTCTCATCAACAGCGATTTTGTCAAGCTCACGAGCGCCAGCGTGGGCCACATCCTCTCCCGCGGCGGCACGATCCTCTTCACCGCCCGCAGCGATGACTTCATGACCGAGAGCGGCAGACAGAAGGCGGTCGCCACCTGCAAGATGCTGGGCCTGAACGCCATTGTCGCCATCGGCGGCGACGGCACCTTCCGCGGCGCGCTGGAGCTTTCCCGCCTCGGCATCCCGGTGGTCGGCATCCCCGCCACCATCGACAACGATGTCGGCTGCACCAACTACACCATCGGCTTTGACACCGCCTGCAACACCGCCATCGAGTGCATCGACAAGCTGCGCGACACCATGCAGTCCCACGAGCGCTGCTCGGTCGTGGAGGTCATGGGCCGCAACGCGGGCTTCCTCGCCCTGTATGTGGGCATCGCCGTCGGCGCGACCGCCGTTCTGGTGCCGGAGCATCAAACCGATTTCCAGAAGGACGTGGTCGAGCGCATCCAGGAGTCGAGACTTGCGGGCAATACGCACTTCATGATCGTCGTAGCCGAAGGCGCGGGCAGCGCGGTGGAGATCGGCAAGAAGCTCCATGAGGCCATCGGCATCGAGCCGCGCGTCACCGTTCTGGGTCACCTGCAGCGCGGCGGCTCGCCCACCGGGCGTGACCGCGAGACGGCGACCCGCATGGGCTACTACGCGGTGAAGGCCCTGGCCGAGGGACGCGGCAACCGCATCATCGGCACCCAGGAGGGCGGCATCGTGGAGATCCCCATCGAGGAGGCGCTCCAGCGCACCAAGAAGCTCCAGATGGACCGCTACGTCATCATGGAGACCATGCAGATCGGCGGCATCCGCTGAGCTTCAAAGAGCCGAACAGGAAAACAACAGCGCCGGAGGCCTTGGCCTCCGGCGCTGGAATGTTATTGCGGATTACGGGATCAACGGTTCTGGGCCGCGTGCTCACCGGCGATGTAGCCGAAGGTGACGGCGTGGCCGAGGGACAGACCGGGGTGGAAGAAGGGGTAGTCAGGCGCGCCGTAGAACTGACCGCCGAGGTTGCCGACAGCGTACAGGCCCTTGATGACCTCGCCGTCCTCGGTGGTGACACGGCCGAACTCATCGGAGAGGACGCCCGCGGTGATGGAGGAGCAGCGGATGTGGCGGCGGATGCCCCAGAAGGGAGCGGTCTTGAAGGCGTGCAGGTACTTGGCGGGCTTGCCGAAGTCCTCGTCCTCGCCCTTCTCGCACAGCTCATTGTAGCGGTTGAAGGTCTCCACGGTCTTCTCGACGGGCAGACCCAGCTTCTCGGCCAGCTCCTCGATGGTGTCGGCCTTAAAGGTGTCGATCAGTTCGGGGAAGACACTGACGTGATCTTCGGCCGGGCCTTCCTTGAGGTAGCGGGCCATGACGAAATCGGGCACGGGGCCGTTGGCGTAGGACATGTAGTCGTTGTCATAGATCTGGCAGTACCAGCCGATGGAGCCGGTCTCCTGATGCTCAGGGTCCATGTTTTCGCCCTTGAAGCCCGGCTGCCAGCGCAGGGCGTTGGAGATGTAGGCCATGTCGACTTCCTCGTCGATGAAGCGCTCGCCGTTCATGTTGACGATGAGGTAGGGCGGCTCGTCCCACATGAGGCCCGCGTCTCGTGCATGACGCGGCTGTGGGCCACAGGCTCCATGCAGCCGCCGGCCTCGATGGCGAGGATGTTGCCGTCGCCGGTGCGGTGGACGACCTTCTTGTCGAACTTTTCGATATCCGGGCAGAAGCGGCGGACCATGGTGGCGTTGTTCTCATAGGCACCGGTGGCGAGGATGACGGATTTGGCGTTGAACTTGATGTAGTTGCCGTCGATGTCCTTGCCGACACAGCCGATAATGGTGCCGTCGGCGTCCTTGACGAGCTGGACGATCGGGGTGCTGAAGAAGACCTGGAGCTTGTCGCCGTACTCCTCCTGGGCGTCCTTGAGGATGCCGGAGACGAGGGAGCCGTAGTTGCCGGGCTTGGGGCCGAACCAGGGCGCGAAGACCTCGACCTTCTC
>CADBYZ010000002.1 GCA_902799075.1 Oscillospiraceae bacterium
GACGCGATACAGGCGTATATTGACCGTGAGGCCGCGTCCTCGACCGAGCTTGAGGCGAAATCGAAGCTTGTCGAGCAGTGGAACGCCCTGTGCATCTACCGCGGTGCCGTAAAGCTTGCGCAAGGCGGGAGCAAGGTGCATCTCATGTACTGGGATGAAAAGCCGCTGATCGAGAATCTGGGCTCCGGCACGGTCGACACGGCGGCGGCGCTGCTTGGAAACGACGAGGCGCTGCAGATGTACGGCAGCGTCATGAACGCGGATCTGTCCGAGGCCCTTCAGGGCCTGCTGCTGAAATTCATAAACGGCAATGCCCTGCAGCTTTACCCCAACGAGATCAAGGGCGTCGACGCCTTCGACTGGAAGGCGTTCCCCAAGGCGCTGATCGTTTCGGACGGGAAATTCGCCTGTGATAAGCTGGAAGGCCGGCTGACCGAGGTGGACGGTCTTCTGGACTTTGTCGTGCAGTATGAACAGCCTGCGCTTTCATAGCTTTTATTAAAACGTTTTTCACCAACAGAAAACGCCTGCGGCGAAGCTGTGTTTTCGCCGCAGGCTGTTGTTTTCCCCTCTGCCTTGAACCATGCCGCTTTTTCTCCTGTCATAGGAAGTGAGCTGCCTGAAGTTTACCGGTTTTTCGAAGCGCTGTTTTGCTTCTCCCCTTCCCCGCTTTCGTCCCGGGGGTCATGGTATTTGAAGTAAGCAATCCGCATAGCGGGCTTTTCTGAAAATGCCCAGGAACATGTTTATATTTACCCCTCCAGAAGTTTTTCCAGGATCTGCGGATAACGCTCCGGCAAAGCGCCCGCGACCACGCCGTCGAGCACGACGCCGTTTTCATCGACAAAATAAAGGTAAACATAGCCTTTCTCCTCCCGGTAGGCATCGGAAACAGGAAGCGCAAAGCCACATTGCGTTGCCCTCCAGATGCTTTCATCGCTGTCGGTTTCGGCAAATGCAGCCGCACCCAAAGAGGCAGGCAGCAATATTGCAAGAATGATGCAGAGAATCTTTTTCATATTGACAGGCTCTCCTTTTTAGACTTTGCAATGAACAATATAACAAAACGAGACGATCTGACAAGTCAAAGCTTTTGCGCGGGTTGCTGCGGCGCTCGGCCGGGGCGGCGGTGCCGCCCTGGACATCCGATCACAAAAAAACATTGACAGCGGGCATTCTCTTTTTTAAGATTGCAGCAGGAGGGGATGTGCATGGCCGATTATCTCTACCGTGCGAAGATCACACACACGGAGAAAACCGTCGAGCAGCTCTATAAGATGCAATATTATGTTTATGAGAAGCCGCGCATGATTCTGCGGGCGGTCATAGGCTTCGGGCTCGTAGTCGCCGCCGTGGCGGCGGCGATCCCCACATGGGGCAAGGCGCTGCTGCTTTTGCTGGGCGCATGGCTTCTGGTAAGCCGTGACTTTCCCGCCGCCGTGCGGGCCGACCGGGCCTTAAGCGAACGCAGGGCAAAGCTGCCCGACATGAGCTACGGCTTCGGGAGCGACAGGGTGCATCTCTCGGGCGAGGGGAGCATGGACCTCCCTTATAAAAAACTCACCCGTCTCGTGGAGGACCGGCAGTATCTGTACCTCTTTGTGAACCGCAATTCGGTGTGCATGATGGAGAAGGCATCCGTAAAGCCTGACGACATCATGGCGTTTGCGAAATTCATGGAGGAAAAGACCGGCCTCACATGGCGGGCGGAAAAGTCCTTCCTGAGCATGAGCATCTACGACCTGCGGCAAGCCTTCAAGGACATGCGCGGGAAAAAATGAGTACAGTTTCCCCCTCAGGGCCGAATGTCCCTGAGGGGGATTTTTTATTCTGCCGGTTCCGTAAGCGGCGCGCGGTTCATGGCGCTTTTCAGCTGCTCGCGATATTCGGCGGGGGTGATGCCGCAGAGCTTGCGGAAGGATTTGACAAAGCTGGAGTAGTCGGAAAAGCCGCTTTCCATACACGCGTCCAGCACGCTCTTGCCCGCCACAAGGCCGTAGCGGAATTCCTGCATTCTCAGGTCTGTGATGTAGTGGCTGATGCTCTCGCCGGTGTAGCTCTTGAAGGTGCGTGACAGATGCTCGCGGCTGACATAGAACTGCTGAGCCACTTTCCCCACGTTGAGCTCAACGTCGCGGAAGTGCTCAAGGATATAGCGTGTCACATCCGGGATGAGGGTGCCGGCCACGCTGGGAGCCGCCGCCCGGGATGTGCGCACTACGTTTTCAATCGTGAGCATCAGCTCTCCGATCTGGCAGCGGTACAGCGTCTCGCGAAGCGGCACATCCGGAACCGAGGCGGAGGCATTGACACGCTCCAGCAGCTCCCGCAGCCCCCAGCGGCACACATCCTCCGCACGCAGGATGTACAGCGGCGGGGGCGTGCGCCCGCCCAGCGCACAGGCGTCCAGCACCTGAGCCATGAAATCGGCGTTGACCTGCAATATCAGCCGTTCATAGCTGCTTGAGTCTTTCGGACAAACCATGGTGTGCACGGTCCCGGGTGAAATCAGCAGCATCTCGTCCGGATGCAGCAGAAAACGCGTACCGCTGGAATGATACTCGCACACGCCGCGGCGCACCAGGATGAACTCATAATAGGGGTGGGAATGGGCAATGGACGAACGCGTCTGCACGTTTACATAGTAGCCCACAGATATGAGATTGCGGCTGAGCTGGTAATTTGCCATGTCCTGTGTCAGATGCTGATCGACCACAGATTCAACGTGATGGTATGCCATGAAAGTCGCCCCTTTTGCTGATATCACATTTTGCCATTTTCCCGTCACAAATACAGGCGTGCTGTTCCCTGCATATTTGATATTATATGCACAGAAAAGAAAAAATCAAGCGCTCCCGGCCCGCAATTTTCCGGCTGCTTGTGCGAATTGCCCAAAAAACGCCTCCGCTTTTTGTGATTTCCGAAAGGTCTGCGGCGCTTGTGCCCCGGTCAAAAACCTGTTATATTATTATCAGTTTTTTCTGTATCCACTATCAGGTATTCCTGATACGGAAATAAAATTCATTTTGGAGGAAAGAACATGAAGAGAATTCTTGCCGCAGTTATGTGCCTGGTCATGATCGTCGCCCTGTGCTCCGCCATGCCCATGACCGCCAGCGCTGCCAGCACCACCTACCTGACCCTCGCCCACAATATGGCTGAGGACCACGCCATCAATGTCGCGCTCGTCGCCTGGGCCGAAGCTGTTGACAAGGCCACCGACGGCGCCATCCAGATCGACGTCATGCCCGGCGGCACCCTCGGCTCCGAGGCCGACTGCGTGTCCCAGATCCAGGCCGGCCAGCTCGAGATGACCAAGGTCTCCGCCGGCACGCTTGCCAACTTCAACTCCGCCTGGAACTGCGTCTCCGTCCCCTATGTCTTCAAAGACAAGGATCACCTCTACAACGTCATGAACGGCGAGATCGGCCAGGACCTCTACAACCTGACTGAGAATGACGGCTTTATCGGCCTTGCCTGGCTTGAGTCCGGCACCCGCTGCTTCTACACCGCCAAGACCCCCATCCGCACTCCCTCCGACCTCAAGGGCCTCAAGATCCGCACCATGGACTCCCAGATGGCCATTGACATGATGAACGCCTTCGGCGGCTCCGCCACCGTTATGGGCTACGGCGATATCTACACCGGCATGCAGCAGGGCGTCATCGACGGTGCTGAGAACAACATCACCGCCATGCGCGACCACGCAGACGTCACCGGCTACTACTGCTACGACGAGCACACCATGATCCCCGACGTCATCATCATCTCCACCGATATCTGGAACGACCTCACTCCCGAGCAGCAGGAGATCATGCGCAGCACCGCTGCCGACATGGTTGCCAACTACCGTGAGCTGTGGGCCCAGTTTGAGGAAGACGTGAAGGCCCAGGTCGAGGGCAAGGTCGAGTATGTCACCGACGTTGACAAGGCCGCCTTCCAGGACGCCGTCAAGGGCATTTACGAGAACCTCCAGAAGGACGCCCCCGAGACCTACGCGTTTGTCGAGCGCATCCAGGCCGCGGGCTGAGTTGACCAAGTAAACAATATTCCAACATCTGTTTTGTCTGGAACAGGGAGCGGCTTTCACCCAGGCGGTGCAAAGCCGCTTCGCTGTATCAAGGATTATAGGAGATGACAGCATTTGAAAAAAGTTGAAAAAGTGCTGGATACCGTCATGCGCTTTCTCATGGCGCTGGCCATGCTGACGCTGCTTGTGTTCGGTACCTGGCAGATCTTCACCCGCTGGGTCCTCGGCAACCCCTCCACCTTTACCGATGAGCTTCTGCGCTACGTGCTCATTATCGCGGGCTTCATCGGCTCGGCCTACTGCTTCTACCGTGACGAGCACCTGGCCCTCACCCTGATTACCGACAAGGCCAAGGGCCCCTTCAAAGTTGCCCTTGACATTTTCATTGAAGTCTGTATCCTGTTCTTTGTGATCTACGTTTTCATCTTCGGCGGCTTCAAGCTTGCCAATACCGCCACCAACGTCTCCTCCGTCATGCACATCCCGATGAAGAGCCTGTACATGATCGAACCCATCTGCGGTATTCTGATCGTGCTGGCCCGTATCCTCAAGTACGTGAACCTCTACACCGAAAAGAAAGGAGAGAACAAATAATGGTCGTAACCGCTACAATCGTTCTGTTTGTCTCCTTCTTCGTGATGCTGCTGGCGGGCGTACCCATCTCCGCGGGCATCGGCATCGCCTCCGTCATCGCCATCTGCGCCTCCGGCCGCTCCGACTTCCAGGGCTTTGCCTTCACCGCCGCGCAGAAGTGCTTCTCCGGCCTTGACAGCTTCTCTCTGCTGGCGCTGCCCTTCTTCTCGCTGGGCGGCAACATCATGAACAAGGGCGGCATTGCCAAGCGCCTGGTGCGTCTTGCCCGCCTGCTGGTGGGCGGCATCCCCGGCTACCTCGCCGCCACCAACGTCCTTGCCAACATGTTCTTCGGCGCGGTGTCCGGCTCCTCTGTCGCCGCCACCTCCGCCATGGGCTCCATCCTGTCCCCTCTCGAGGCGGATGAGGGCTACGATCCCAACTACTCCGCTGCGGTCAACATCTGCTCTGCCCCGACGGGCATCCTGATCCCGCCCTCCGGTCCGTTGATCCTCTACTCCATCACCGCCGGCGGCGTGTCCGTGGCGGCGCTCTTCATGGGCGGCTACTTTGTCGGCGCGATCCTCGGTCTGTGCGTCGCCATCGTCGCCATCGTTTTGGCCGTCAAGAAGGGCTACAAGAAGTCCGAAGTCAAGGACCCCGATCCCGCGTGGAAGATCTGGGTCGACGCCATCCCGTCCCTGCTCGCGGTCATCATCGTCATGGGCGGCATCCTCGCCGGTATCTTCACCGCCACCGAGGCCGGTGTCGTCATGTGCCTTTACTGCGGCATCCTCGCGCTCATCTATCGCGAGATGGACTTCAAGACCTTCTATAACCTGCTGGCCGATACCATGAAGTCCTCCGCCACCATCCTCTTCCTGATCGCGGCCTCCTCCATCATGGCCTACGTCATGGCGCGCACCAAGATCCCCGCCGCCATCTCCGACATGATCATGGGCGTGTCCGACAACCGCTATGTGATCCTGCTCATTATGAACGTGTTCCTGCTGGTCATGGGCATGTTCCTCGACCTGACCCCGGCCGTGCTGATCTTCGTGCCCATCTTCCTGCCCATCGCCCGCAGCATCGGCATGAGCGATGTGCACTTCGGTCTCATGCTCATCATGAACCTCGGCATCGGCTCCGTTACCCCGCCGGTCGGCTCCTGCCTGTTCGTCGGCTGCGGCGTTGCCAAGGTCAAGATCGAGGGCGTCACCAAGTACATCGTGCCCATCTTTGCCGCGATGGTGGTGGCCCTCTTCCTCGTCACCTACATCCCGCAGATTTCCCTCAGCCTGCCTTACTGGACGAAGCTGATCCCCGCCATGGGCTGGAACAGCTGATCCTGAATCCGAAACCCCTTTCGGCGGCGGTCTGCCCCTGCCAAAGCTTTACGCCGGCAGAGCGGCAGGCCGCCGTTTTTGAATCATTCCTCTTTGCCTTCCCCTTGAGGGGAAGGTGCCCCAGTGCGTACACTTGGGCGGATGAGGTGGAGGTCACCGATTCTGAGCGGTTTGTATATTGTACAGGCGGTAAGGTTTCCACCTCATCCGTCACGGCGCTTGCGGGAGACGCGCCGCGACACCTTCCACCCGTGAAGGGCGCAATGCCCTCAAGGGGAAGGCTTTACTCTGACATAAAGGAGCACCACCTATGGAAATATGCAGAAAAATCACGGGCATTGAGAACAAGAACGCTTACACCCTTATTCATACCAACAGCTGCGATATCAAAATCGTATTCGTGACCGACGAGATCGTGCGTGTGCGCGCCTCCTTCGACAAGGAGCTGGCGGAGGAATCCTACATTCTCATGACCACCGCGTGGGAAGACCGCCTCGATCCCCTCTTTGAAGGCCAGCGCACCCGCCTTGCCCCCGTGGAGCCGAAGCTCACCGAGGGCGAGAAGACCCTCGTCTTCGAGTCTGCCGCCCTGCGCCTGGAGCTGGACAAAGACCCCATCTGCATCCGTCTCTATGACGCTGATGGCACTGAACTCTATTCCACGCTTGCAGGCAGCCCCTTCACTCTCGATACCAACAAGCGCGTCACCGCCTATTCGCGCATGCAGGAGGACGACTGCTTCTACGGCTTCGGTGAGAAGGCCGGAGCTCTCAACAAGAATAAGGCCTTCCTGCGCGAGCGCGCCACCGACGCCATGGGCTACGACGCAGAGCTCATGGACACCCTCTATAAGCACATCCCCTTCTACATCCGTCTCAATCGCGAGACGAAGAAGGCTGTGGGCCTGTTCTACCA
The DNA here is from genome assembly GCA_902799075.1 of Oscillospiraceae bacterium. Lineage (GTDB taxonomy): Bacteria > Bacillota > Clostridia > Oscillospirales > Oscillospiraceae > Limivicinus. The sequence goes on from CADBYZ010000002.1 coordinate 6,865, forward strand.
TAATTTCTATGAATCCGTGTTCAACATGGGCAAGGAAAAGTCCAACTACTGGCCCCGCTATACCTACTGGCAGGCAGACGGCGGCGACATCGACCTGTTCCTGCTGGGCGGCAATACCCTGAAAAAGATCGTCGACAACTACACCCTGCTCACGGGCCGCCCCGCCCTGCTGCCGAAGCGCGCGCTGGGCTACCAGGGCTCGAGCATGTACTACCCCGAGCTTGAGAAGGACAGCGACGACGCGGTCCTGGACTTCATCAACACCATAAAGGAGGAGGGCTTCCCCATCGACGGCTTCCACCTCTCCTCCGGCTACACCAGCGTAAACGGCAAGCGCTGCGTCTTCACCTGGAATACCGAGCGCTTCAAGGACCCCAGAGCCTACTTTGCCGCCATGAACGAAAAAGGCGCGCAGAACGTGCCGAACGTCAAGCCCGGCATTCTCCTCTGCCATCCCTGGTTCGACGAATTCAACAAGAAGGACGTTTTTGTCAAGGACAGCGAAAACCCCGACACCTACGCGGTCGGCTCCTGGTGGGGCGGCGACGGGGCCTTCTGGGACTATACCAAGCCCGAGGCGCGCCGTGCGTGGAAGGACTACCTCATTGAAAACGTCATCGACGTGGGCACAGACTCCGTCTGGGACGACAACTGCGAATACGACAGCCTGCTGGACAAGGACGCAAAATGTGATTTTGACGGCAAGGGCGGCACCATCGGGCAGTTAAAGCCCCTGATGTGCACCATCATGTGCCGTCTCGGCAACGAAGCTGTCGAGGAGCATAACCCCGATGCGCGCCCCTACGTGGTCTGCCGCAGCGGCAGCTCCGGCATTCAGAAGTATGCCCAGACCTGGTGCGGCGACAACTTCACGAGCTGGAAGAGCCTGCAGTACAACATCCCCATCATTACCGGCATGGGTCTCTCCGGCCAGCCCAACGAGGGCGCGGACATCGGCGGCTTTGCCGGCCCCGCGCCGAGCGAGGAGCTGTTTGTCCGCTGGGTGCAGAACGGCATTTTCCAGCCCCGCTTCTCCATCCACTCCGCCTCCAACGACAACACCGTCACCGAGCCCTGGATGTTCCGCGACTCCGCGCCCATCATCCGCGACGCGATCCTCCTGCGCTACCGCATGACGCCCTACCTCTACTCGGCCGAGTATGAGGCCAGCCGGACCGGCGCCCCCATCATGCGCGCGCTGGTGTATGAGTTCCAGAACGACGAGCAGGTCTACGACGAGAGCTTTGAGTTCCTCTATGGCCGCGACATCCTGGTGGCAAACGTCATTGAGGAAGGCGCAAAGACGAAAAAGGTCTACCTGCCCGCCGGGTGCAAGTGGTACGACTGGAACGACAAGTTTAAATGCTATGAGGGCGGACAGACCATCGAGCTGCCCGTTGACCTCACGACCATCCCGCTCTTCATCCGCGAGGGAGCCATCATCCCCATGGCGGACAACCAGCTCATGAGCATGGAGCGCGACCACACCACCGATCTGCACCTGATCCTCGCCCCCGGCAGGGAGAGCAGCTACACACTGTACGATGATGACGGCGTGTCCAACGGCTTCCGCAAGGGCGTCTACCGCAAGACCGGGATCAGCATGACCGGCGAGAGCGTTGTGAAGGTCGCCTTCAAATCCGAGGGCAGCTACACCGACTTTGTGGAGACCGTCACGGTGGAGATGATCCGTAAGGACCGCAGCCCCTTCTGGGTGGCACTGGGTGATTGGAAGCTTCCGCACTACCTCAACCGCCGCAAGTTCGACGAGGCCAAAGAGGGCTGGTACTACAGCCAGTCCAAACGCGCCGTGCTGGTAAAATACACGAACCCGAAGCAGGATACCGTGCTCACCGTGAGCTTTGAGGACTTCGACCTGATCGGCATGTAATAAAAAGTGAAAAGTTAAGAGTGAAAAGTGGAGTTATGGTGTCCGCTTCGCGGACAAATCAGAATTGTCGCGCAGCGACTCCTTCACTTCACTTTCCACTTTTCAATTTTCACTCTCGAAAGGATGGTACTATGCTGGTAAACCGCCTTGTATCTTATGAAAAAACGGAAAACGGCTGGCTGCTGCATGCCGACACGGCGGACGCGCTGCTCGTTTTCCTGACGGACGACATTGTCCGCATCCGCGTCAATTTCGACCGCAAGTTTGACGAGGCGTCCTATACCCTCGTCACCACCGCCTGGGCCGACCGCCTTGATCCCCTCTTTGCGAGCGAACGACAGCGCATCAAAGCGCTGGTCATTCCCTGTGAAGAGGACGAGAAAAAGCTGGTTTTTAAGACCGCGACCATGACGCTCGTCCTGTTAAAGCAGCCCTTCTCCTTCAAGCTCCTGGACGCCGACGGCAAAACTCTTTACCGCGATCTGCCCGAGCGGGCCTTTGAGAAGGACCATCTGGGCCGCCTCTCCCATTACTCCTGCATGGACCGGGAGAAGGACCATTTCTACGGCTTCGGCGAAAAGACCGGGCACCTGGACAAGAAATTCCGACGCCTGCGCATGAGCCCCAAGGACGCCATCGGCCACGATCCCGAGACCGGCGACCCCATGTACAAGCACATCCCGTTTTATATCCGCGTAAACGAGGACAAGCGCCGGGCTCTGGGCCTGTTCTACCATAACTCCTATGACTGCGTGTTCGATCTGGGTCAGGAGATCTCCGGCTACTGGGAGCGCTACTGTTATTACCAGACCGACGGCGGCGACATCGACCTCTTCCTCATCAACGGCCCCGACATGAAGGACGTGGTCTCCCGCTACACCTGGCTCACGGGCCGGACCATCCTGCCCACGAAGCAGTCTCTCGGCTACTGCATGTCCACCATGTACTACGCGGAGCTTGAAAAGGACTGCGACCAGGAGATCTACAAGGTGGTGGACAAGCATCTGCAGGAGAAGATCTGGATCGACAACTTCTGGCTCGCCTCCGGCTACTCCTCCGGCGAGGAAGATAACCTGCGCTACACCTTTAACTGGAACCGCCGCCGCTTCCCCGATCCCGAGGGCTTCTTCGAGAAGATGAACGCCATGGGCATCAATGTCATCTGCAACCTGAAACCCGGTGTTCTGAAGAACCACCCCTACGCCCATTACTACGAGGAGCGCGATGCCTTCATCAAATCCGCCGACGGAACTTCGGACGCCACCGGGCGCTGGTGGGGCGGCGAAGGCAGATTCATCGACTTCACCGGTCCGAAAGGGCGTGAAGCCTGGAAGCACCTTCTGGAGGAAAACATTCTCAAGAAGGGCACCAAGACCGTCTGGAACGACAACTGCGAAATAGACGGCATCGAGGACCGCCTCTCCCAGTGCGACTATGAGGGTGCGAAGGGCACCATGGAGGATTTGAAGATCATCCACTCCAACATGATGGCCTATACCGCCGTGCAGGCGATCGCCGACGTGTACCCCAACGAGCGCCCCTACGTCATCAACCGCGCGGGCTTTGCGGGTATCCAGCGCTATGCCCAGGTCTGGGGCGGCGACAACCTGACCGACTGGCGCACGGTGAAGTTCAATCTTGCCACCATCATGGGCATGGGCCTTTCGGGCTGCGCCAACATGGGCTGCGACATCGGCGGCTTCGCGGGCGGCGCGCCCGAGTGCGAGCTGCTGCTCAGATGGATCCAGAGCGGCGTGTTCCAGCCGCGCTTCACCATCAACTCCGCAAACTCCGACAACACCGTCACCCAGCCCTGGATGTACGCGGAGAACCTGCCGTACGTGCGTGAAGCCTACGCCCTGCGCTACCGCATGCTCCCCTACCTATACTCCCTCATGCGCGAGGCGAGTGTGGACGGCCTGCCCGTCATGCGCCCGCTGTTCCTGGAGTTTCCCGACGATCCCGCCTGCTACACCGACGAGAGCCTCACCTTTATGTACGGTCCCGCGGTGCTGGTGGCAAACGTGGTCGAAAAGGGCGCGAAGACAAGAAAGCTCTATCTCCCGAAGGGCTGCACATGGTACGACATGAACGATCAGCTCAAAGCATATGAGGGTGGGCAGAACATCGAGATCCCCGTCGATTTGGGGAGCATCCCCATGTTCCTCAGAGGCAGCGCGATCTTTTGCACCAGCGAGGATGTCAAGCGCATCCTGGCCGACAAGGTAAAGACGCTCGACCTGCTGATCGCCGCAGAAAGTGACGTGAGCTTCACCTATTACGATGACGACGGCCACACCGAGGACTATAGGCGCGGGCACTATAGCGAGACAAAAATAAGCGTCAAGGCGGGCGACCGCACGCGCATCCGCTTTGAAAAATCCGGCGACTATGCAGACAGCGTGGAGCGTCTGACCATCAGGCTTGTCAGCAAGAAAAAGGGTGCCTTCTGGGTCACGGTGGACGGGGAGCAGATCCCCCGCTATCTGGTGCGCGACGTGTGGGAGACAAGCGAGTCCGGCTGGTACTACGAGCTCAGTGACCGCAGCATCCTGGTCAAGACCCCGAAGCCCAAGAAGGACAGCTTTGAGATCGTGATCTCCACCGAAAAATTCGACCTCATCGGCATGGTCGACGAGTAATCACCGGCGAGCGAATAAAACAGACAGACACGGGAAGCCCTGTGAACGAATCCGCAGGGCTTTTTTGTGTTTCAGCTTTCCGCACGGTCCAGCACCGTGGGTACGAAAAAGGAAATAGAAACATTGAAGATTACGCGGATTGCAGCTATAATACTCACAAAGCTGCCACGCCGGCAGGGAAGGGATGATTGGGACTGTGAAAAAGTATCTTGCGTTGATCCTCGTATTTCTAATGGCTTTCGGCGCGTTTCCTGTGAAGGCGTCAGCCGACGCCGCTGTCCACGGCAAGGTCGCTGAAGCGGAAGCGGAGCTGATCAAAGACATCATCCTGTACTACGGATGTCACGGCGAAGCGGCAGCGGAAGAGATCCAAGATCTTCTTGTGGCCCTGAAAGAAAAGGACGCGGAGCAGGGCAAGCTCTGGGAAGACATCATGGATTACTGGAGGTATGTCAATACCGGCCTCGCGATCAACATGAAGAAGCTGCCCGAAGATCTTCCGAAGGACGACAGCCTTGCCATCGTGATTCTGGGCGCGGCGCTCAATGCAGACGGCAGCATGCGCGATGAGCTGATCGGGCGGCTGCAGGCCGGCCTTGCCTGTGCCGAGCAATATCCGAACGCCTGTGTTGTCTGTACCGGAGGCGGGACGGCAAAGGAGAACAGGGATGTTACGGAAGCGGGGCAGATGGGGGCCTGGCTGCTGGAGCACGGTCTGGAAAAAGACAGACTGATTTTGGAGGATCAGTCCCTGTCCACGATCGAAAACGCGCAGTACACGCTGGACATCCTCCGCAGGGAATATCCGCAGGCCGCCTCTCTTGCAATCGTCAGCAGCGATTACCACGTTGCAAGAGGCGCGCTGCTGTTTGAGACCGCTTCGCTCATGGCAAAGTACGAAATACGGGTCGTTTCAAACTGCGCTTCTCCCGCTCCGGATAAGGCGTATACGGACGACTATCTCCGCGGATGGCAGATGTATAATCTGCTGCAGTTGATCGGGGAAAAGGATCTGGCATGGCAGTACATACATGATCCCGAACATTTTCCGAGACCGGAACTGTATGAGCAGGCTGAAGCCGCATAAGAAAGCGCCCGCACTCCGGCGGCGGTATATAAGAATCCAGTCCGTTTCTGTTGTTCATTCATGCAGAAACGGGCTGGATTTTTTACATTGCTATATTGGTATCAGGTGCGGGTCTGTGTCAGATTCATGCCCAACCGTATAATTCAACAGAGACGCTTACATACAATGAACGTTACTGACATCCGGCGTATCATCAGGGAAAACCGGCCGGCAAAGCTTCGGATCACGCCCAATGTATATCACCTCGCCGACGGCCTTCGTGCCGGCGTTGGGCTCATCACACCCGCTTTACTTTAGCTGTTGGAACGCCAGGTTACAAAGAAGTCCGATTCACCCGCATGAATCACATCGTTCTGGTTAAGCGCGACTGCGCGGTCGATTTTGTTGCCGTTTACATATGTACCGTTCTTGGAGTTGATATCCTGAACATAGAGGATCCCGTTCTGCCAGATAAACTCCATATGTCTGCGGGAAATAGCCGGGTCGCCCGAAAGCTTCAGCGTGGATTCCAGGCCCGCCCTGAGGGTGGAGTCCGTGATTTCCCCGGTATAGCGTTCTCCGGTATCTTTTTTGGTCAGCTCAATCGTAACCTTGCTGCGCACCGGCATGGTCCCGCCTTCGTATTCGTCGACAACAGGTCTGGTTCTCGAGCTGCTGTAGTCATCAATTTCATCTGCCTTGGAACGCTTTTTCTTTATCAGCACGATCAGCAGGACGATGAGCAGGATGAAGAGTACCCCGCCCAGAGCTGCGGCGATCATATTCTGCTTGACCCAGTCCATGACCTTTTTAATGCCGCCCTGAGGAGCAATTGGCTCACCGCACCACACACAGTGTCCGGTGCCGTCATCCTTGTGGGCAGCAAGCTCGCCGTTGGGGTTTTCCTCGCCGCAGATCGTGCAGGTTTCCGCGCTCTGGCAGGTCGCATTGTCGCCCCAGCTGTGCTCATGCTGTTCAGGAGGAGGAGCCGCTTCCGATACCGCAACTTCGACCTGTGCAAGGCTTGCGTCGAGGGTGTTGAACGAAACATGCAGCGTTCCTGTCGTCGCAGCTGTCAGCTCGGAAAGGTCAACCGACAAAACTGCGCATCTATTCTCATTATCCAGAATGGTTACGGCGGCATCTGCTCCGGCGCTTTTCGGGAAGGAATCCAGCGCGAAGGCCAGGCCGCTCGGCATGGCGTCAGAAAGAGCGCGCGTCTCATTAAAGGCGCTGATGTAATTGGAAATTCCCCTTGTAATACCAACAGTATAGAAGGTGACGGAAGAATCCATCGCCTGCCGCTGCAGCTCTCTGAAACTGCAGGTGCTGTTCGTGTCAACGCAGCCGGAAACAAGCAGAAGGCACTTGCGAGGGTTGAGCGAGGGATTCGACTTAAACGCGGAGAATGCGGTGTTGATTGCGTCGTACAGGCGCACATACCCGCCGTCAAAGGACTGCGCCGCCGCGGCGCTGACAAAAGCACGAATCGTCGGCATGTCGCTCACAAAAGAGGTCATCTCTCTGGTGGAGGCGTCAAGGACAGCCAGATTATCTTTCGGCCCAAGATGATTGACGAGGCTCTCAACCAGAGAAGTGGCCGTATCTGTGATGCTGCTGTTCGGAGACGGCTCCAGAACGACGATCCAGGATGTGCCGTAATCCGCATTCGAGAGCGCGCTTATTGTGTTGACCGGCAGCTTCGTGTCGTCGAGTCTGACCGAAAAGCTCTCGGGCGTGAGGATCGTGCTGCCTTTGGCGTAGAGAAGAATATCCAGACTGGCGTCGTTCTGCTGGTATCCAAGAATCTGGAGCGCAGAATCTCCGGCTGCGTATGCTGCCGTGCCTAACCCCAGCAGTAAAACACACAGCAGAAGCGAAATAAAACGTTTCATATCTCATTCCTTCCTCAGTTGGTAGTTATAATCACTTTTTCTTTTCCAAATGTGATGGTTGAACCTACAGGCACTCTTTCTTCAGTATTCTCGTCAAGGCGGCGCCCGTCAAGCCAGGTACCGTGTCCGGACCGGCCGGTGATAAAAATGTTTCCCGCGGCGTCGACCACAAGCTCGAAGTGTACGCGGCTTACAACATTATAAAGCAGCGGATAAACAATCGTACAGCGGTCCGGATTCCGGCCGAATATGTATCGCCCGGGGGCTACCGGGATCGTACTGCCCTGATAGAAGCCGTCTGTGATCTTGAGAACAAGCTGTTTTCCCGTCTGAGCTTCTCCCTTCAAGTGAGAGCTGCAGCCGGAGACCTCTTCGTTGAGCAGTTTCTTCGTTGCCAGATAATAGACCGCTTCCGCGGCCTTTATCGGCCATACGATTCTGATAAGGCAATACAGAAGCGCTTGCCTGCGATCAGGCTTTATTCCGCCTGCCGAAACCTCCAGGCCGCACAGGACTTCACCCGGCCCGCCGTTGGCATCGGAGTTTGTCATAAGCCAGGTCACGATAACGCCGAGAGCGAGACCGGCGAGCATCCATACCGGAAGCGGTCCGCCGACAAGCTGACCGAGTGCAAAGGGCACCGCCTGGAAAAAGAACATATCCAGCACGAAAGCGACAAGCCTTCTGCTCCGGGGAGCCTTCGGCCCCGGTGGAAGAGGCTGTGGAGGCGGCGGAGGAGGCGGAAGCGGAACCGAGTGCCCGGCGGTCGTCAACTCCGGGTATGTCTGGTAAAGCTTTGCGGCCTCGGCGCTATTGATGCATTTCACGATTTCCTGCGCAAAGGACAGCATGCTCTGGCAACGCTGATCCGCGTCAAGAGACAGGTTCTTTTCCAGTGTCCGGATCTGCTGCTGTGTCAGCCCGCTGTGTGCAAAATCCAGTTCATCTCCCGCCTGTCTTTGAGAGGCGGAGGGAGGCCGTTTTCCGACACAGCAGCGGTAGAGCGTACCCGCCATGGCATAAATATCGCTCCAGATTCCCTGTGTATCCCCGCGGGTGGAAACCGTATGCTGTTCCGGGGGACTGTAGCCTTCTTTTTCAATCGGAATAAAGGAGCGGGCCAGAGGACTGTTGCGGGAAGCTGCCGCGCCGAAGTCAATGATCCTCACACTCCCGTCCCGGCAAAGGAACATGTTGTCCGGGCTGATATCGCGGTGCGTCGTCCCGGAGTCATGCACCTTCTTCATGCCAAGGATGAGCGGCATCATGAGCGTGACCGAGTCGGAGAAGCTGAGTTTGCCTTTGTGATCTCTCAGGTAGCTCAGAAGTGTTTCGCCTTCCAGAAACTCCATCACATAGTACGAAGTGTTGTTCTCGTCAAAGTCATCGTACAGACGTACGACCTCGGGGATGCTCTGTATGGAGCGCATAATCTGCGCTTCGCCCTTGAAATGCTTGAGACCATAGTCAAATGATTCGGGATCTTTCACCGTCATCTGACTAACGCCTTGCTCACGTACGCACCACGCGGAAGGATAATACTCCTTGATTGCCACAATACGCCGCGTGAAAAGATCAAGCGCCTTATAAATTGTGCCGAAACCGCCCTTGCCGAGGAAGATCCCGGTCAAATAACGGCCGTTCAGCACAACACCGGGAGGGAGAACACCAACAGGCAAATTCAAATCTATTCTTTTTTTGCAGAATCTGCAGTATCCATTGCTGAGCGCGTCTTCCTGCAGGCAAACCGGACACACAGTTGAGGTATCCACCGTCTGTACTCCCTTCATTCAGGCTATGTTTCGATTTGACTGCTCCAGCTTCCGTTGGAATCGGGAGCAATTGCGTTACCACTGGAACTGATCAGAGCAGAAGGGAACAAAACGGAATATGCTGGTCCCGATTTCGATCAGGTCATAGGGATGGAGTTCAATGGTGGAATTGCTGGGAAGCAGCTTATTGTTTACGCGGACAAGATTGGTGGACTGGCCGGCGCTCAGATAGAAGCAGTTCTCTCTGTCGTCGTATATGGTGTTGGCGTTTTTGCTGCGGGAGACGGCTCTGTCCTTCTTCAGAATCACATCGCCCTCATCCCTGCCGATAAAGGTATTGCCGGCATAAACCTCAAAGCTCCTGCCTATGTAGGGCCCGTCTACGGCGACAATCCAGCCGACGACATAGCGCTCCGGCAGATCGTCTTCGCTTTCGCATGCGTTATCCTGGGCACTGGTCTCTTTCACCCGTTTCGGCTTGACGATCGTGGTGGGGCCGATATTCTCGATCACGGGATTTTTCGGCGGCACAGTATCGCCGGAGCTGATCGGATAGTTGACACCAAACGTGTTGATAAAGCTGTTTGGAGAAGCTGTCGGAGTCGGGCTTTCCGGACTCATGTCAGATACATTAACAGAGCCGGTGTGGACAGACGTCTTAATGCCATAGTCGGAAACAGACCTGTCAATTCCGACGCTTGCGCCGTTGCAGTATGGGCAGGAGGGATACATGCTGGGATCATAATAGTGACCGTTTGCACATTGTTTCAGTTGAGCCATTCTCTTTGCCTCCGTTTATCTCATAAATCGTCTTTCATATACACGTTTATTGCAGGGTGAAGCGGTTGCTCTTGCTGCCGATATCGATCGACAGACCGCGGTGGAGCGTTGTCGGGGTATTGGGTGTGAGCTGCTTCCCGTCTACCGCCGTGCCATAGCTGGATTTCAGGTCAGTGATCGTTGCGGTCTTGCCGTCAAAGCTGATTTTGCAGTGCAGGTTGCTGACGCCGGGGGTCTTATCCGGGAAAAGCACCTTACATTTGTTTTTGTCACGGCCGACATAAACAGCCTTGCCTTTTTCAATCGTAAAACGCTTGCCCGCCAGCGGCCCTTCCACGCCGACCAAAACACGCCGGGGGTTTGAAGGAGGCGCAATGTGTATATCCTTTCCGGTCTGGGTATGCGGGCCATCTTTCTTTACGGTCGGCTTGGGCTTGCGGAGAAGAACAATCAAAACAACTGCCACACCGAGTATGGCTGCGCAGAGAATCCCGTAGAGCAGCCAGTTGGTGGTGGGGTTGTGCTGGGGCTGGGGTTTAACCGGCTCATCCGGCACATCCTGCGCCTCCGGCTTCTGTGCGCCTTCATCCTTCGGAGAGATGCTGTCCAGCCCGATAAGCGTATAGGGCACGTTGTTGCGATCCAGATACGGCTTGATGGTTTCCATACCGACGCCATAGCACAGATCGTCCACCGTCCAGGTGGTCACGGCAATTGCAGCGCCGTTGTCAAAGACCAGCGGCCCGCCCGAGTTGCCGTGATTGATTTTGGCGTCGAACTCGAGGATCTGAACGCCGGTGCCGGTCTCCGTGAAAATCTTGTTGACTATACCGGTCGTGATATGGGAGTCAGCCTCTCCGGTGATGGAGACAGACTTGAAAATCTCGTTGTCGGCAACGCCGGGGAAGCCGACCGTGATGACCTTTTTGTTGGGATCGGATACCGCCTGAGAAGGGACGGAAATCGGCAGCGCGGCGCGCTTGTCGGTAGGCTCCGCGAGACGCAGGATCGCGAAATCCTTCGGGTGGCGCAGGTTTTCGTCACGATAGTCGACATTCTTGGGGTCACCGACTTCCACAACAAAGGCTTCCGCATAGTCGTCTTTATCAAAATAAACGCGTATCTGCGCTCTGGCATAACCGGTAATGTTCCCGGCGTTGTCTACCGCATAGGCTCTTTGCCCCTCATCGTAGTACAGGTAATAATCAATAACATGCTGGTTCGTAATCAAATACTGGGGATTTTCACCCTCGTTCCCGATAAAGAAGCCCGTTCCTGCGCCCACGGGTATCCATTCGCTCTCATAAAACACCTCGTCGGTGCTGAACATGTCACCAACGTAGACCCTCGCGACAGTGTGACGAAGCGTTTTCTCATCTGTTGGTGCGGCAAAGGCAGGGCCTGAAAGACTGAGCATAAGCACAAGTGCCAGTGCCAGGGAAATCAGCCTTTTCTTCATCTTGATAAATCCTCTCTTTCTTTTCTCTTTTATCTGCTGCGTTGTTATTCGATGCCTAAGACAATAATCGTCAGGTTATCCTGGTGCGGGTTCTTCTTTGCGAGAATGGCATTCTTGACTGCCGTTGCAGCCTTCATGGGCTTTTGCATAAGCAGCTCCGTGAGCTCTGCCTCGGGCAAGTAATTATACACGCCGTCGGACATCAGGATCACCTTGTCGCCGGAAAACAGGGGAATCGCGTTGATGTTGCGGTCTACGACGACCTCGTCTGTCTTGCCAAGGTAGCTTGTTATGGCAGCGCGCTGTCGATCCGTCAAAGCCTCCTCCTCACTGAGGACGCCGTTCAGGGCCAGGTCATCCAGTTCTCTCCCGTAAACGTGCTCTCGGTTCAGCTGGATCAGGCCGCCGTTTCTCATAAGGCAGATACGGCTGTCGCCGACAGAAACGAAATGCAGCTGCTGGTTGCGGATCAGTACGGCGATGAAGGTCGTGCCGCCGTCCGTGAGTCCTGTTTCAGAAACAGCTTCGCGGGCTCTTTTCAGGATACGCAGCATCGTTGCCTCGTCGCTCTTTTCAGGCGCCTCGGTGTTGAACGACTGGAGAGCCGCCTGCACGGCAACCTTTGAATAAACTGCTCCGTTTGACAGCCCGCCCATTCCATCGGCCACAACGGCGAGCAGGCCGGTTTTTGCGATCGTCTCCTCATTGGAGGTGCCAAAGCAGTCCTGCTGCTCCTTTCTCGCGCCGGTGTCCTGATCGTTGCCGATCAAAATTCCGCCTCTTTTCGGAACCGCTGATTTGATATCGGGACCGTGGGTCTCGGGCAGAGGCATCGTTTTACCCTCATCAGGGTCGCCTTTTGACCTTCTCAAAAACTTGAAAATACAATACACCCCCACTCCAATTAAAGCAGCTGCTATCAATGCATAAATATAAGACACTAATGCACATCCTTTCTCTGCGCTTTATGATGAAATACGCTCGACGACGATTACGCTCATGTTGTCCTGATGCGGCATTTTCTTTTCCAGAACATGCCTGACAAGCTCGTCCGATGCCTTGTCCGGCGTCAGCTCAAGGTCTTTGGCCATTTCTTCTTCAGAAAGAGACCGGTATATTCCATCGCTCATGAAGACAACTTTATCGCCTGTAAGCAGCCGGATGGGGTTTAAGGTCAAATCGATCCGGCGTATCTTTTCCGACCCGATTCCGGAGATGAGAGAATCCCGATACATATTATCTTTCGCGTCTTCAAAGGATATCTTTCCCATCCATGCCCGCTCATCCAAAGAGGGGCCGAGCACATGCTCCCGATTCAACTGCAGAGGGACATATTTTTTTTCGGTCTTGTGCTTACGGAAAAGGTATATCCTGCTGTCACCGACGGAGAGCATATAAAACCGGTCTTCCACAAACATGCCGGCAATCAGCGTCGTACCGCCGGGCTTTTCTTCATCGTAAATCTTGTACGCCTCATTATTCGCCCCGTAGGCCAGCGACAAAAGGATCGAAAACGGGGGAAGTCCTGTATCGAGAGCCTCCTGAAAATGCTTCATCAGATACTCTACCGTGATCCAGCTGAATTGAGCGCCGTTTTTCATTCCCCCCATTCCATCTGCGAGAACTGCAAGCAGCGTTTGTTTCCCCTTGTACGTACCGAGCACCATACCGTAATCGTCCTGCTGCTCTTTTCGTGAGCCCTGGTTTGACTGGGCCCCTTTTTTCCAGTAGAAGGAGGAAATAACATTTTCGCTTTCCAATTGCCCGCTGTGTTCAGGCCTGCCGTCTTGCATATAATCTCCTCTTCCATCCATTGTTTGCTGTCATATTTGTTCTGTAATCCTGTATCTTCGCTTTGCTGCCATGATAATAACAAAGAAAGAACGCTGCCGTGTCGCTTCCTAAGCGACATTATTCCTTGCTGTACAGATCAAGAAAATAATGTGCCTGCAGATGGGAATTAACATCGTCAATTGTGCTTTCCTTAATGATCCCGTTGCTGATGATAATATCCCTTGCCCGGTTTCCGCTCAATGGCGCGCAGCCGCCATAATGCAGAAGACGCTGCGTTTCATCGAAGCTCAAGCGGAGGACAAGCGCAAGACGAATCAGGACATTCCGCTGCGGATGCTTTGTGGAACCGTTCAGGATTTTGTACAGCGAAGCGCGGTTAAGCGCTGCCAGCTCAGCCAGCGCGTCTGTTGAAATGGCGCGCTTGCTCATAAAGCTGATCAGACAAGCGCGAAGCGAGTTCGGCGGCAGCTCGTTTATTAACGCTGTCGGAGACGTATCTTGCCTCAGTGCCTTTTCCATGGCTCGTGTTTTTGAACTGTTTTCATCAAATTGGTGCAAACTCCCACCTTCTTCACTCATCATAACATCCGAATAGCTTTGCTGTAATGCAGCGCCGAACACGGGCGGAGCATACCGTCCGTCAGAAACCTTGATAAGCAGCAACGCAAAAGCCGCCCGCCGTGCGGCATGCGCCAACGCCTTCAGCCTATGTTTATGAACTATATATTAACATGGGAGTATAGCGTTTGCAAGCGGTTTTGAATCATTTGCTGCTATATTCTGTAATTGATTTGGTAATCGGCTCTGAACAATTTATAGCAGACTGATACGAAATGGCCCTTGTTTTCATCACTTTGGCCCCTTCTTTATAATCCCAGCCGCCCACATCGGTGAGCCGCTATACATGGACACGGAAAGAATCGAGGAAATCGGCAAAAATTCAATTTTGCAACTGTCCTCGTAAAATAGACAGATATGTATTATGACGGTGTTTCAGCTTTTTGAACCCCAATTGGTGCTGATCGTATAGGACATCGCCCCTTTTCGCAGGAAAGCGCAGAAGCCGTCTCAAACACTTTTCGATGTGCTGATGCGCAAAAATAGACATTGTCTATTTTTTGTGGGAGAGTAGTATGCTTTCTCCTGATCTTTGCTCTTCTCCTTACCCTGGGCGCCTCCGCTTTCGCGGAGGGCGAGGTGGAGATCATTTACATGGACGGCATCCCCGTCGTGATGGAGTCCTTCGGCCTGTCCCTCTCGGACAGCGATACCTTTGACGCGCAGGGCGAGGGCTTCAAGCTCCCCGCCGCGCTCGTCGACATTGAAGAGGAGGCCTTCGCGGGCATCCCGGCCTCGCGCGTGGAGATCACCGAAAACGTGAAGACCATCGGCCCGCGCGCCTTCGGCGACTGCCAGAACCTCAGAGTTCTCGTCATCCCCGAAACGGTGAAGAGCATTGACGTCAGCGCTGTCGAGGGCTACAAGTACATCATCACCGTCTACGGCAAGACGGGCAGCGAGGCCTGGCGCTTCGCAACCACGGCCCCCGGCTGTATCTTCGTGGCCACGGACTCCCAAGGCGGGGACGGAGATATCGAAGTCGATCCGATCCCCGCATCGGCCCCCGTGGTGATGCCCTACGTGGCTTTTTAAAAACGCATACGAAAACAGGGCGCGGTCTTGTGATCGCGCCCCTGTGCGTGAACAGCAGGTTAATCAGAATGATTGCCTATGAATCAGGCCCTGACCGCAAGCATTCAGCCGGGAAAAACAATTTTCGCAAAGACACAGTAACGAAACGGGATCTGTCCCAGGCGGATCTGCGCGGTACGCCGCCCGCAGAGAATCACAAGGGCACTCCCCTTGCGCTCATACTTGCTCTGCAGGGTGTCCATTTCCTGCTCAAGGTCAATAAATCTTTCCATGTGAATTACCTCAAGTGTTAAGTCAGTAAAAATATTGTTAACCCGCTAAGCTCTGTTTTGCCTCTCATGAATGCACCTCAAAAGTGAAAAGTACCCATAGCGGGCAATGATGCCTCTGCTATGGGTACTTTTGTTGGCTTCTGTGAAATGGAAATCAGGCGAACACGTCGTAGGTGATCTCGCCGTCCTCGATGGTCAGGAAGCTGGTCTCTTCCTTGGCATCGCAAAAGTGCATGGTCAGCACGATGTCATCCATGTGGAAATTCTCCAGGACATTTCTGTAGAGCTTGTACAGGTCGATCTTGTCCTGCCTGAGGGTGTCCCAGTTGTTGACGCTCTTGATGCTGTCGGCATCGATGCCCTCATCCCACATGTTGACGGTGATGCCGGACTTGTCAGAGTCCTGGATCTTGCCGTAGAAAACATGATGGTTGGGACCCCAGATGTTCTGCTGGTCAGCGTCCATCATCAGGGCAACATCTTCAATATCGAGGGTATGGTGCTGGATGGTGGCCAGGACAAGAGAGCTGAGGGAGTACATGTCCTGATTCGACACGCCGGAGAAGACGAACTCCACACCGGCGTCTTCATCGGTGATGAGGATGACGGCATTGATGCTGTCGTTGGACTTGTTCTCATAGACCAGCGCGTCAAAGCCGTTGATCCAGTAGATGCCGTCGCTCTGGCAGCCGGCATCGATGACATTCTTCTCCACCTCTTCCAGCGTCTTGGCGCCGTCAAGGTCGACAAGGTGGGCTTTGATGGTGGCGTTGCCGGTGCTGTCGGCATACAGGAAATAGGTGTCGTCGGGCTTGTCCGTCTGCGCGGTCAGCACATCGGGGAGCCACACATCCATTTCAAGGTCGCCGATCTTGTAGAAGGCTCCGTTGAGTTCGGCCGCCGTGATCCCTCTCCAGGCAGAGATAAAGCTGAGAGTTTTGGAGCCGGAGTCTTCGCCGTCTGTGGGGGCTTCGTCAGCCAGAGCCGTCGCGGACAGCGCCATCAGCATGACAAAAACGAGAAGTATAGCAATGATTTTTTTCATGGTTTATGTCCTTTCTTAAAGCGTAGTTTGAAGTCAGTATAACAGCTTTCTTCCGACAAAGCAAATGTTTTTATTGATGTCCGGCGGCAAACAGGCAAATTGACTTTCTCGACCGCCTATGTTATGATTTTCCTGCTTTTGATCCGCCGGGCTCAGGCGCGGCGCAATTATAGTTAAGGAGAATGACCATGAAAAAGCTGCTCGCACTCTGCCTGGTCCTTGCCATGGCGCTGGGCCTGTGCTCCTTCGGCGCGGCCTTTGCGGACGATGGCGGCACGACCGAGGAAATCTTCGCCGACTGGAACGACGGCGCCCCCGCGCTCGGCGCGCTGATCGACTATGTGGAGGCCGTGACGGATGAAGCCTCGCCGGACTACATCCCGCCCGCCGACCGCATCGCGGTCTTCGATATGGACGGCACTCTCTGCGCCGAGCTCTGCCCGACTTATCTGGAGTACTACCTGCTGGCCTGGCGCATTCTGAAGGACCCCAGCTATACGCCTGACGCCGAAATGCTGGAATTCGGGCGCATGCTGCGCGACCACGCGATCGACAAATCCTTCCCCGATCACATGGACATGCTCCACGCGACCCACGCGGCCAAAGCCTACGCGGGGCTCACGCTCAGGGAGTTTGCGGACTTTGTGACCGGGTGCCTGGTGCGCAATGTGGACGGCTTCGAGGGCATGACCTACGCCACCTGCTTCTACACCCCGATGATCGAGGTCGTGGACTATCTGGAGGACAACGGCTTTCAGTGCTACATCTGCTCCGGCAGCGACCGCTTCATCTGCCGCACCTTCATTGAAGGCATGCTCGACATCCCCTATGAGCGCATCATCGGCATGGACGTGGCGCTCGAGGCCACCGGCCAGCACGGCGCGGACGGCCTGGACTATGTGTTCAAGGCCGGGGACGACGTGGTCCGCACCGATCAGCTGCTCATCAAGAACCTCAAGATGAACAAGGTCACCCAGATCGTCAAGGAGATCGGCCGCAAGCCCGTGCTCTCCTTCGGCAACTCCGGCGGCGACGTGAGCATGCACATGTACACCATCAGCGATAACCCCTACCGCAGCGCTGCCTTCATGCTGGTGGCGGACGATGACGTGCGCGACTATGGCAATCCCGCAAAAGCCGAGAGCCTGAAGACCCAGTGGGCCGACGCCGGTTTCCATGTGATCTCCATGCGCGACGACTTCCGCACCATTTACGGCGACAAGGTGGTCAAGACCGGCAGCTTCAACTGGCTGAACGAGCTGGCCGAGGACCGCAGCCCCGCTGCCTCCGCCGAGCCCGAGAATGACAGCCATACCCAGTACGTCCTCTACCTTGGCACCAATGACAAGGACACCAACAAGCCCGTCTTCACGCAGGCCGAAGCCCAGGAGAAGGCCAAGGAGATCCTGGTGCGCCACTTCGGCGGCTACACCATGCAGGAGGCCAACGGCGGCTGGCTCGACGGCGATACGCTCTACCAGGAATACACGCTGGTGATTTATCTGAGCGATACGAACGAACAGGCCGTGCACGCGGCGGCGGACGAGCTGGTCGAGACCTTCCGCCAGAGCTCCGTCCTCATTCAGGCCAATCCCACGACTTCCGAGTTCTATTCCGGGAAATAAGACTTAAGCTAAAAAATGTGCGCGCATCTCAAACGGGATGCACGCACATTTTTATGTATGGATCACTTTGCGGACGCCTGCTCGTACAACGTCGCCAACATCTCGGGCGTCACACTGCCGCGCTGGTTGTAAACGACCTCGCCCTTCCGGTTGAGCACGATGGTCTGCGGCATGGCGGTCGTTCCGCCCACAAGGTCCCAGATCACCTCGTCCTCGTTTTCTACCGCAAACGGCATGACCCAGTCCTTGCCGAACTCGTCCAGATACTCCTGGGGATCGTCGGCCACAATATCCGAGTGCAGGGCCAGCATGGCGATATCGTCTTCATGCTCCTTGTAAAGCTCGCTGAAATGCGGCAGCTCCTTCACGCAGGGGCCGCAGTAGGTCGCCCAGAGGTTGATGAACACCGGCTTGCCGCGATAATCGGCAAGATGGAACTCGCTGCCGTCAAGGCAGGTGATGGTGAAGTCGGGCAGCTGATTGCCCACCTCGCAGCCGAGGGGCGCGTCGCTCGACCAGTCCGTCTCAGCCGCTTCCGTCTGCGCCGCCTGGACAGGCTCGGCGGGTTCGGCGTCCTGCTTTTTGATGTTCGGGTCAAGGAAGTTATACCAGGCCAAGGCAAAGCACAGTACCGCGAGGGCAACGCCCCAGGCGATCTTCCCGAGCTTTTGGCGCTTTTCCTCGCTGTCGGGCTTGTCGTCGGCGCAGCCGCCCGCCGGGGCCTTGAGGGTGAAGGTGCCCGCCTTGAGGCTGATAGCCTTCTGGCTGCACACGTCCATGCACCTGGCACAGTGGATGCACTCATGGTCCCCCACATGGCGCACGTCCATGCCGCAGCTGCGCACGCAGGAGCCGCAGTGGTTGCAGCGCGTCGGGTCCACCTTCACGCCCACGACCGCGACCTTGCTGAACAGGCCGTAGATCGCGCCGAGGGGGCAGAGGAAGCGGCAGAAGCTGCGGTAGCAGAACACGCAGGCAAGGCCGATGATGAGCATGATGACGAACTTGCGGGTAAAGAGGATGTTCAGCATGCTGAAGTCCCCGGCGTTGGCGGGATTTGCCAGCAGGAACATCGCGCCCTCAGAGGTGCCAGCCGGGCATATGTACTTGCAGAAGGCGGGCAGGGCAACGCCGTGGGCAATGCCGTACCAGGCGGTGATACCGATAACGAAGACGCCGAGGATCACGTATTTGAGCCACGTAAGTGCCCGCGTAACGCGGTTCTTTTTGAGCTTCGGCGTGGGCAGCTTGTTGAGCAGCTCCTGGATGAGCCCCAGCGGGCACAGCCAGCCGCAGATCGTACGGCCCAGCATGAGACCGTAGAGCATGAGGATACCAAAGACATAGAAGCCGATCTGCTTGTTCGTGGTGCCGATGGCGTTTTGCAGCGAGCCCAGGGGACACGCGCCTATTGCGCCGGGGCAGGAATAGCAGTTGAAGCCCGGCACGCAGATGCCCTTGGTGGTGGGGGACTTGCTCTTGTAGATCTCGCCCTCCAGAAAGCCCTTGACGTGGGCATTGTACAAAAGCGCACAGTAGAGCTGCACGAGCCGTCTCTTGGACGGGCGGTGGGATTCCCACCAGGAGGTTTTCACATTATCCAAGGCCAACACACTCCGTACAAATTCTGATCGCCTTGTTGACGACCGCCGCCATGCTGCCGTTGCGGATGCCGATGATGATGAACGCCACTGCGACCGCGAGGATCACCCAGCGCAGCGCGTTCACATTCCGCTGCGGCGTCTCAGCCTTCGGCTCAGGCTTGATTCCGGCCGCCTTCTCTTCCCTGATGCGCGCCATGATGGCGTCGTATTCCCGCTCGATGCTCTTGCCCTGCAAAACGGCGGACACCATCAGGCAGGCAAGGCCCAGGATGATCCAGGGGAAGACATGGGCGGCCAGCGCCCCCATCACCTGCTCCAGATCGTCGTTCGGGAAATGCGCGCCGTTTGCCATGTACAGCGCCACCGGGACCATGCACAGCGCAAAGCCGCCCCAGCCGCCGTACAGGAGCTTTTTCTGCAGGACCTGCTCCTTTTTCATAGCCGCACTCGGCTGCGCGACACGAGAGCGCATGAGGTCGCGGTTGAGCTCTATGTCCTTGACGGGCTTGTTTTCGTTTTCATCCCGGACGTTCAGCACCGCACAGGCGACCGTCACGCCCACCGCCAGCAGGAACACCGGCAGCGCGGGCTTAAGGGCCACGGCGGCCTTCTCGCGGGTATAGACCCAGGCCAGCGGATCGGCCTGCTTCTCGGCGATCCCGCTGCGGTAGATCCCCACCGCCGAGACAGCCAGCATCACGACCAGCGCCGCGCACAGCAGCGACTGGGCGATCAGCAGAATTTTTTTATATGACATGTATACACCACTCCCCCTCAGGATTTGTCTTGGGTTATGGGACAGTATACCACAATGCGTGAGATTTGCTCAACAGTTTTTGGGGCTGTTTTTTTATGAATACGCATGCCCCGCTCCGGAAAGCGGGTAATAAGCTGCCGCAAGGCAGTATGATACCCCCGGCTTTCGCCGGGGTATCATTTATTATATCATTTGTATGCGAGCTGTTCCTGGATCTGCTCGTTCTGTCTGCGAAGCTCCTCGTTCTGCTCCTGGAGCTCATCGAGCTTTTCCGTCACGGGCTCAAGCTGCTTCTTCATCTCTGCCGCAATAGCAGTGCGGTAGGTGTGGATCTCGCTCCAGCGCTTGATAAGCGTGAAGATAATCACACCGACGATCGCGATGATGCCGAGGCGCTTGAGGTTTTCCGGGTTGAGAAGCTTTCCGATGATGCTGAGGGTCTTGTTCTCCTCATAAGTCTGCTCCTCCCAAGCCTTTTTGATCCGGTCGGCGATCAGGTTCTTGATGAATGTCAGGATCATGTCGCTTTCTCCTTTCTTCCAATATTCCGATTATGTAAAGATGGTTAATCGGCCTTATTTTGCGGCTGTCTCTGCCGGAACATCAATGCGCTGGCGCGCGACCAGCTCGGCAAAAAAGCCGTCCTTTGCGATCAGCTCGTCGTATGTACCGTCCTCGAGGATCCTGCCCTTGTCCAGGACCAGGATGCGGTCGCAGTTTTTGATGGTGGAGAGCCTGTGGGCAATGACGATGCGGGTGCACTTGAGCTTGTCCAGCGCGTCCGACACCTGCTTTTGCGTGCGGTTATCCAGGGCGGAGGTGGCCTCGTCGAAGATAAGGATCTTCGGCTTCGGGGCAACGGCGCGCGCGATCATGAGGCGCTGCTTCTGTCCGCCGGAGATGCCGCCCTGGCCCTCGGAGATGATGGTCTGCATGCCCATGGGCATGGCGCGGATATCGTCGGCGATGCCCGCCATTTCCGCGGCCTCCCACGCCTCCGGCAGCGAGAGGCTCGGCGCGGAGATGACGATGTTCGAGTAGATGTCCCCCTGGAAGAGGCTGCCGTCCTGGGTGACGGTGCCGATGCGGCGGCGCAGGGATCTGAGATCCAGCTTGGACATGTCCTTGCCGTCGTAGTAGATGGCCCCTCTCTCCGGGGTCTCGAAGCCCAGCAGCAGGCGCACCAGGGTGGACTTGCCGCAGCCGGTGCGGCCCACGATGGCGATGTACTCCCCGGACTTGATCTTGAGACTCATGCCGTCCACCACGTAGGGCATGGTGTCGGTATAGCGGAAGTAGACATTGGAAAGCTCGATGCCGCCCTTGAGGGAGGTGACCATTTCCTTGTTCTCGCTCGATTCCGGCTCGGTCTTCAAAATAGGCTCGGCCATTTCGAGGATGGGCTTGATCTGCGCGATGGACAGCGCCACGCTCGTCAGGGCGCTGAACGCGCCGGAGACCATGCCGTAGGCGGAGTTGAAAGCGATAAACTCCGAGGGGCTCACGCGGGTCTCGACGGCGATGGAGTAGATGATGATGTTGCCGACGAGGGCGATGGCGGTGGAGATGACGCCGTTGACGATCAGGAACACCGGCGGGTTGTAGGTATAGCGGGCGGCGGCGGAGTAGGCGTCCGCCCAGCGGGCGAAGGCGCGCTTCTCGGCGCCGGCGAGCTTGACCTTCTGCACGCCCGAGATGAGCGCGTAGCTGATGCCGCTGGACTTGGCGCTCAGCTCCATGATCTGGCGGCTGACGCGGATCTGCATGATGGAAGCCGTGATGCTCACCGCAAGGCTTGCGAGGATAATGATGATAGATGGCGTCACCAGCGCGGGGGCATACTTAAAGATCTGCGTGATGTACAGAAGGCTTGTAAGCGAGGTGAGGCCGGTGGAAAAGACGCTCCCCAGCAGCAGGGTGCAAAGCTGGTTCACCGCGCCCGAGCGGCTGGAAAGCTCGCCCGAAGAGTATTTGCGGAAAAAGTTTGCGGGCAGGTTCATGATGCGCATCATGATCGCCGCCTCCACCGAGAGGGAGGTCTTGATCTCGATGCGGTTCATCATCAGCTCACGCACGGTGGAGATGAGCTGGCTGGAGATGATGGCTGTGAGCAGGAAGATCGCCGTGCCGGCCAGAAGATTCAGGTTGCCGCTTTTCAGCACGAAATCCGTGAGCACGCGGTTGATGGGCGTAATGACCATGCCGAAGGCCGTGACCAGGAACGTCATGCCGATCAGCGCCGCCCAGTCGCCGATGTCCAGGCAGTCCGTGAGATAGCGGATGAGATCGGGAATGCCCAGCGCTTTGAGCGGCAGGGGCCGGTAGAAGCAGATGGCCTCCTGCTGAAACTGGGCGGCGGTGGATTTGCTGAGAATTTTCTTCTCGCCGTTTTCGTCCTTGAAGCGGTAGCCGCTCACCGGCAGCGGGATCAGGGCCACCGGCAGACCGTCCTCCTTGCGGAAGGCGATCATGGGGCCGTAGGCGTCCTTGTACCAGCCCTCCTCCAGCTTCACGTTGCGGCGCATGATGCCGTGGGGGCGCAGGCAGTACTCCAGCGCCTCGTCCGCGTCGCCGACGGAGGCGGGGATGTCCACGGGCTTGTAGTGGTAGTATTTCAGGATATCGTCAATGGCGGCCTTGGTGACTATGCGCTTGTCATCCAGCGCGCCCGCCTGGCTCTTGCCCAGCACGACGGAGGCCATGCGGAAGATGGACTCTTCAAAAACGTCCTGATCGTTTTGTTTGCGCTGTCGGATCTGTTCGTCAAACCATCCCATTCATGCCACCTCCTCAGTCGCTGGATATGAGCTCGGTGTAATACCCGCCCTTGGCGTAGAGCTCGTCGTGTGTGCCGCGCTCAACCACCTTGCCGTGGTCGAGGACGATGATCTCGTCGCAGTCGCGGATGGTGGAAAGGCGGTGGGCGATCACGATGCAGGTGATGCCGCGGTCCTTGACCGCCTTGACCAGCTCGTACTCGGTCTTGGCGTCAAGGGCGGAGGTCGCCTCGTCCATGATAATAATGGAGGGGTCCTGGGCCAGGACGCGGGCGATCTCGATACGCTGGCGCTGTCCGCCGGACAGATCCTTGCCGCCCTCTGTGAGCATGCCGTAGAAGCCGCCGTCGCGGGCCATGATGTCGTCATAGATCTGGGCGTCGCGGGCGGCAAGGATCATCTCGAAGTCCTCGATGGAGTTGTCCCACATCTTGATGTTGTTGGCGATGGTGTCCTCAAAGAGGGTAATGTCCTGGTCCACGACCGCGACCGAGCCGGTAAAGACGCTGCGGTCGATGGTGTTGATGGGCCTGCCGTCAAAGAGGATCTCGCCGCTCCAGGGCTGGTAGAGCCCCGAGATGAGCTTGGAGAGGGTGGATTTGCCGCAGCCGGAGGTGCCGACGAAGGCAACACGGCTGCCGGGCTTCATGTGCATGGAGAAGTTTTCGATCAGGGGCTTGCCGAGTCTGGAATAGCCGAAGCACACGTCCTTGAGCTCCACCTCGCCGCCGAGCTTGGAGTAGTCCGCGTCCTCCTCCAGGGGGGTGTCGGTAAAGCTCGGGTCGACGGGATACTGCATCACGTCCTCCACGCGCTCCATGTCCGTGCGCATCTCCTGGATGGTCTGCCCGGCGGAGACGAGGGTCATGGCCGGGGACATGAAGGCGCTCAGAAAGCCCTGAAAGCTCATGATCGCGCCGAGCGTAAACGCCCCGCGCATCGCAAGGCCTACGCCGATCACGGTCACGGCGGCGTTTGCGATCATGGAAAGGGTGGAGGGGATGATGCCTAAGTACTGGTTGATCTTGGCGAATTTGACCTTCTGGGTGTTGACCGAGGCCTGGTAGCCCGCCCATTTCTGGAAGTAGCCGTTCTCGGCGCCGCTGGACTTGATGGTCTCCACCATCTGGATGCCGGAGACCGTGGCGGCGGCGAGCTTGCCCGCGTCGCGCATCTGCACGCGGGTGATGTTCACGCGCTTTTTGGAGATTATGCGCGACACCAGCAGGTTCAGCACGATGGTCACGATGCCGACCAGGGTCAGCAGCGGGCTCATCTTGAGCATGACAAAGAGGTAGAACACCATCATGATGGCGTTGAGAGCCAGAGGTGTGAGGGTGTTGACAAGGGTAGAGGAGATGGAGGCGTTGGTGCTCTGGCGCTGGAGGATATCGCCCGCCATGCGCTGGGAGAAAAACTCCATCGGCATGCGCAGCACCTTCCACATGTACTCGCTGCTGCCGACGATGCTCATCTTGCCGTCGATCTTGCGGGAGTAGACCGCCTGCACCCAGGCGACCACGATCTGCGCGATTCCCGTCACGGACATGAGCAGGATGAAGGGCATCAGCAGCTCCCTGTTTTCCCCGGTCAGGAGCCGGTCCATGAAGAAGCGGGAGAAGATGGGGTTGATGATGCCGAAGAGATAGCTGATGACGCTTGCCAGCAGCACGAAGGCCACCGCCGCCCCCGCGCCCTTGAGCCGCTTGCGGGCAAACTCCAGTGTGCTCTTGGGCTTGCCGCCGGGCTGGAAGTCCGGGCCGGGGGTGATCTGGAGCACGATACCGGTAAAGGACGTGTCAAACTCCTCCATCGGCACCTTGACCTCGCCGCGGGCGGGGTCGTTGAGCCAGGCGTAGTTGCCCTTGAAGCCGTCAAGCACCACAAAGTGGTTGAAGTTCCAGTGGATGATGCAGGGGAAGCACATCTCTTCCTTCAGGGCCGCCACCTCGCAGCGGAAGCCCTGGGCCTCGAAGCCGTAGCTGCGCGCGGCGATGAGGATGTTGCGCGCGTTGGAGCCGTCACGGCTCACGCCGCAGTCAAGGCGCACCTGCTCCAGCGGCACCCATTTGTCATAGTAGGCCATGACCATGGCAAGCGAGGCCGCGCCGCATTCCAGCGCCTCCATCTGCATGACGACCGGAACCTTGGCATGGCCTTTGGTCACCGGCTGTTTGATCTTGTTTTCTGCCATTGGGGATCTCCTCAGTTAAACAGCAGGTCCAGCACCTGTGTCTGCTTGTAGCTGATGCGCACAGGATAGACACCGTCGGCGAGGGTGGTGTTGGCGGTGGCGATGAGCAGGCCGTTATCGTCGCGGCCGATGCTGGAGATCACGGTCTCCGTGTCCCCGGCGCGCACCGGCATGCCCTTTTCCACTTTGTTGGTAAACTGCTGATCGTGGAAGCGGATGGTCATGACCCCGTTCTGCACCTGGGCCGAGCCCTCGGTATAGCTCTCGATGGTGGCGACGGAGCTCCAAACGAGCAGGCCTGCCAGCAGGAGGATCACTGCCGCGAGGATCACCCATACGGAGGCGTTGGTGACACGCAGATAGTCGTTGAGCTGCTCGGGTGAGGAAATGCGGTCGATGCTCTTTTGGCGGTAAAGCTGTTGGTCCATATCCTTCTCTCCTTGTCGGGCAAGAAATCGGTTTACATATTCCGTTTTATTATACGCCCCTTCGCCGGGAAAATCAATGGTGCAATTGGATAGAATTGTGAACATGTTTTACGTAAAAAAGAATGTCATCCTGAGCGTCAGCAAAGGATGACACGGTTTAGTGCAGGTTCAGCTTTATTGATCTTTGTCCTTGGGCCTGCACAGCAGCGACACCGCAAGTCCCGCAATGACAGCTGCGCCAAGACCCGCGGAGGAAGCCGTGAAGCCGCCGGAGAAAATGCCCAGGAGGCCCTTCTCCCCCACCGCCTCGCGTATGCCTTTGGCGATGGCGTTTCCGAAGCCCGTCAGCGGCACCGTCGCCCCGGCTCCGGCCCACGCGGCAAAAGGCTCGTAGAGGCCCAGCGCCCCGAGGATCACCCCCGCTACCACATAGCTTGTAAGAATGCGGGCCGGGGTGAGGCGGGTATAGTCGATGAGCACCTGACCGATGAGGCACAGAAGCCCGCCCACGGCAAAGGCCCGGATATACGGCATCAGCATGCTCACACGCCCTCCCTCCTCTCGATGGTCACCGCGTGGCAGACGCCGGGGATGCTCTCCCCCTGCTGGCAGGTAAGCGGGGACATGAGCGCCCCGGTCCCGGCAAAGAGTACCCGCCGCCACACGCCGCGCTCCATGGCGGGCAGGATGTGCGCCGCCAGCACGGAGGCGGAGCACCCGCAGCCCGAGCCGCCCGCGTGCACGTCTTGGGTCAGCAGGTCGTAGATCAACACCCCGCAGTCCATATATTTCAGTCCCGGCGACAGGCCCTCCCGCTGCAGAAGGTCCTGCAGGATGTCGTGCCCGATGGCGCCGAGGTCGCCGGTGAAGACCGCGTCGTAGTCGTCAAAGCTCCGGTTCAGGTCGTCAAAATGAGCGAGGATGGTGTCGAGCGCCGCCGGGGCCATGGCGGCACCCATATTGTTGGCATCCGTGATGCCCGCGTCCACCACCCGTCCCGGTGTCACATCGGTGATGCGCAGGCTGTCGCTCTCGCGGGCCAGCAGCACCGCCCCCGCGCCCGTGACCGTCCACTGCGAGGTAGGGGTGCGCTGGCCGCCGTATTCCAGTGGGAAACGGTACTGCCGCTCTGCGGCGCAGAAGTGGGATCCGGTGAAAGCAAGGGCGCTGTTAATTCCCCCGCCGTCTATGAGCAGCGCAGCCAGGCCCAGGCCCTCCGCCATGGTGGAGCAGGCCCCGTAAAGACCGAGGTAGGGCATACTCCGGTCCCGCACCGCGAAGGCGGAGCTCACGCACTGGTTTAGGAGGTCTCCGCCCAGGATGCAGTCCGGCTTGAGTCCATCCCCCTTCTCGAGGCAGCGGCTGAGACAGCGGGAGAGCATCGTGGTCTCCGCCTTTTCCCAGCTCTCCTGCCCGAAGTAGGAATCCGCCGACACCTCATCGAAGCCCTTTTTCAGAGGCCCCGCCCCCTCCTTGCCGCCGACGACCGAGGCGAAGGAAACGATGCCCGGCTTGCTTTCCAGTTGGATCGTTCGCTTTCCGATTCGTTTTGCCATAGAAACATTCCTTTCCTTTTTGTTTTAGTTTCCCCCTGAAAGCACGAAAAATGCCATTCCGGTTTTTGTCCGAAATGGCATTTTCTGTTGAAAGACTATTATTTCGCAGCGTTGATAAAGTCCTCGATGACCTTGGCGGCGCCCTCGATGCCGACACGCCCGACATTCAGGCACAGGTCATAACAGTCGCTCGCGCCCCAGACCTGGTCCGTGTAATAACGGTAATAGCTGGCGCGGTCCTTGTCCACCTCTTTGATGAGCTTTTTGGCCTGGTCCCGGTTGAGATCCTTGCGCTCCATGACGGTTTTGATGCGGTAGGGCATGTCCGCCAGCAGGAACACGCGCACCAGGTCCTCGCGGCCGCGGAGGACATAGTCGGCGCAGCGGCCCACGAAGACCGCGTCCCCCTCGTTTGCCAGGCTGCGGATCGCGTCGAACTGGGCGGAGGCGATCTGCATGTTCAGGCGAAAGCCCTCGTCCATGCCGAAGAAGTGGGTGCTGGGCGCGACGAAGGGCGAAACGCGCTTTTCGTCGTAGGAGCGGATGACCTCGGAGCTGAAGTTGGAGTCGCGGGCCGTGCGGTCAACGATCTCCTTGCTGTAGCAGGGAATGCTCAGGCGCTTTGCCAGGGTCTCCGCGACAGCGTGGCCGTTGGAGCCGTGCTGTCTGCCGATGGTGATGATCATGGGATCGTCCCCCTTTCCTTCACGCAGAGTTTACCACCGCGAAGGCACTTTTTCAAGCGTTTTGTGCCTGCGGGACAAGTGCCGCTTTCTCCCCGCATAGACTGGTGACAGCATAGATAAGGGGTGAAACATGAAGCGCGTTCTGGTTTACAACACGGCATTGCTCACGGCGTCCTCGCTTCTGATGCAGGGGATCGCCATGGCCTTTCAGGTGTGGCTGGCGGGGCGGATCGGCCCGGCGGGGATCGGGCTTTATCAGCTGGTGCTGTCGGTGACGGGGCTTTGCGCCACCTTTGCCATCTCCGGCATACGCTTTGCCTCCACGCGCCTCGTGGCCGAGGAGCTGGGGCTGGAGCACCCAGGCGGGGTGAGGGCGGCGATGGGGCGCTGTCTCGGGTACGGGGCGTTTTTTGGCCTCGCGGCGGCGGTGATCCTCTGGGAGCTCTCAGGGCCCATCGGCTTTCTCTGGATCGGCGACGCGCGCACGGTGCGCTCGCTGCGCATCTCGGCTTTGAGCATGCCGTGCATCTCCCTGTGCTCGTCCATGTCCGGGTACTTCACCGCCTGCGGCCGGGTGTGGAAGCCGACGCTTATCCACCTGATCGAGCAATTGAGCGGCATCGCGCTGGTGGCGTTTTTTCTCGATCGGGTCCCGGCGGGGGACATCGAAAAAAGCTGCGCCGCCGTCACCCTGGGCCGGGCGGCGGCGGACGTGCTGAGCCTTGCGCTGATGGCGCTGGCATATCTCTTTGACCGGCGGGGCCACTACCGGGATCAGGGTGCGGGCGGCAGGCTCACGCTGCGCATGCTGCACATTGCCGTTCCCCTGGCCCTCTCAGCCTATGCCAGAAGCGCGCTCACCACGCTTCAGCACCTGCTGGTGCCGCGGGGGCTCAAGGCGGCGGGCTTTTCCGCCAACAGCGCCCTCGCGGGCTACGGGGTCATCCAGGGAATGGTGCTGCCGGTGATCTTCTTCCCCTCCTGCATCCTGGCGGCGGCAGCGGAGCTCATCGTGCCCGAGCTCACCGCCGTGCAGGTGCGGCGCGACGAAAAGGCCATCCGCCGCACAGCCGGGGAGCTTATGCGCCTGAGCGTGCTGTTCTCTCTCGGCGTCGGCGCGTTTCTCTTTTTCTGCGCAGACCCCCTCGGCATGCTCATCTACGGCAGCCGGGACGCGGGGCGCTATATCCGCATCCTCGCGCCGCTGGTGCCCTTCATGTATACGGACATGAGCGTGGACGGCTGCCTCAAGGGCCTGGGGCAGCAGGTGTGGAGCATGGGCATCAACATCGTCGACGCGCTGCTCGGCCTGCTGCTCACCTGGCAGCTTCTTCCCCAATATGCGCTCGCGGCATACATTGGGATCATCTATGCAACCGAGCTTTTGAACTTCGTTCTGAGTGCCGGGCGGCTGTGGAAGGTCACGCGGACTCTTTAGCGACTCGGCGCTGCTGACGGCGCGCATCGCCCTTGTGAAGGATGGGAGAAATGCGCTTATACAGCAGGAAGGTCAGAACGGAGTCCACCACGCCCTTGAGAAGGTTGAAGGGCACCACGGCAAAAAGTACAAGGGTGGAGACGCTGGTAATGGAGGGGTTGATCTTCGTGCCCATGCCGATGATGGCCTCCATGGGCATGCCGTAGAGAGCCGCGAATTTCGGCAGGAGGTAGACCGCGTTGAAGGCGCTGCCGAAGACGGTCATGACGAGGGTGCCGATGAGCATGCCGATTAGCGCCGAGCGCCTGCCGGGCTTTGCGTGGTAGACCATGCTTGCCGGCAGCACGAAGGAGCAGCCCACCGCGAAGTTTGCAAAGTCGCCCACGAAGGCGGTGGAGGTGCCCTTGAGCAGGAGCTTGACCATGACCTTCAAAAGCTCCGCCGCCACGCCCGCCACGGGGCCGAGGTAGAAGGTGCAGATGAGGACCGGGATCTCGCTCAGGTCGATCTTATAGAAGGAGGGCGCAAAGAAAAGCGGGATCTCAATAAACATCAGTACGCCCGCGAGGCTTGCGAAAATAGCGGTATAAGTGATGTAGTGGGTGTTGGAAAAGGCCTTGCGCTCCTTGACCACGTATTTTTCAAACAATGCCGCGAGGATGAACAGCGCCGCCACGGCGGCGATGCAGGCCAGTACGAATCCCAGATTTTCCATGTTTGTGCCTCCAATCTTGATTTAAAAACAAAAACGCCCGAAGAATCTTCTTCGGGCAACGGCGGAACCCGCACATATACGTGCGGTTATCTTCTTCCATCCAGACTCTACTGTCGGTACCGGAATCACACCGGTTCATGCCTGACGAATGAACGTTTCGGCTCGCGGACTGTACCGCCGGTCGGGAATTACACCCTGCCCTGAAGACAGGTTGAGTATAGCACATCACATTGGTTTTGACAAGTGCTTTTTTATGGCGTACAATAACATCATCTTCTGTCATCCTGAGCGCAGCAAAGGTTCTCCATGCTTCTGCAAGAGACTGCGGGATCGTTCGCTTCGCTCAGAATGACAGCGTTTTCCGTCGCAGGGCGAGGGAGGTGAAGACATGGCCGATCGGGAACACAGCTGCTGCTTTACGGGGCACCGGCCCCAGAAGCTGCCCTGGGGGATGAATGAAAACGACCCGCGCTGCGTTAAACTCAAGGCGGAGCTGGACGCGCGGCTCGGGGCCATCTATGAGCTGGGCTACCGGCACTTTATATGCGGCATGGCCATCGGCTGCGACATGTACTTTGCCGAGGCTGTGCTGAAGCTCCGGGAAAAATACGGCGACGTGACGCTGGAGGCGGCGATCCCCTTCGGCGACCAGCCGGGACGCTGGAACTCGACGCTCAGACGGCGGTACAACGGTCTCATCGACAATGCCGACAAGGTGACGGTTTTGCAGTACGGCTACACGCCTGACTGCATGATGCGCCGCAACCGCTACATGGTGGACCGCGCTTCCCTGCTGCTGGCCTGCTACGACGGCAGACCCGGCGGCACCATGAACACCATCCTCTACGCCGGGCGCGAGGGCGTCAAGGTGATCGTGGTGGATATCGAAAACGACTGAGATGCAGGGCAAACGCCTCACATCTCAGTCGCTTTTTATTCTCTCGCAGCCATGGAGTCATAGTACCGCCGCCCGGCCTCACGGGACTGGGCCGCTCTCGCCGCGTCCACCTCGTCGTAGTGGGCG
The DNA here is from genome assembly GCA_902799075.1 of Oscillospiraceae bacterium. Classification (GTDB taxonomy): domain Bacteria; phylum Bacillota; class Clostridia; order Oscillospirales; family Oscillospiraceae; genus Limivicinus. The sequence goes on from CADBYZ010000002.1 coordinate 37,938, forward strand.
ATCAGAAGCTCCACGAGCTCTGTGTCGATGGCCTCGCGCTGCGCGTTTTCGCGCAGGATCTCCATGACCTTCTCGCGCGGCATGCCCTTGCGGTAGGGCCGGTCCTCGGTGATGGCGGAGAAAATGTCCGCCACCGCCATGATGCGCGAGCCGAGGTCCAGATACTCCCGCCCGAAGTGGAAGGGATAGCCCTTTCCGTTGAGCTTCTCATGGTGAAAGCCCGCCCAGTTGGCGATGTCCTCAAAGCCGTCCATATCCATGAGGATGAGGCGCGTGAAATAGGGATGCTCGCGGATGATGCTGAACTCCTCATCGTCGAGCTTGCCGTTTTTCTCCAGGATGGCGCGCGGCACCACAAGCTTGCCCACATCGTGCAGGTTCCCCGCGATCTCCATCTTGAGGCAGTCATCTTCACTCATGCCGCTGAGCTTTGCAAGCTCACGCGCCGTGGCCGCCACGCCCGCCGAGTGCATGGCGGTGAAGGCAGAGCGGTAGTCGATGATGCGGGACATGAGGCGGGTCAGCTCCGCCGCCTTTTGCAGGGAGATCCGGTGGAAATCCCCGGTGAAAACCAGCAGAAAATCAGGATTGTGTGCCGCGTCCAGCCAGATCATCTCGATGTCCTTCAGCTGCAAAAGCGCGTCCACCGCCTCAGGCATGAACTCCGTGCCCCGGTGCTGTTCCACAAGGCTGCAGATGCGCGGCACCTGGCTGAGGACACGGCGGTCGGGATTGAGACAGGTGGAGACAAAGTCACCCAGATGGATGACGGCAGAACAGCGGGCGCCCTGCAGGCAGTCCAGACGCGCGGCCGCCTCGGCGAGGGTTTCCCAGTCCGTCTGGCAGTATTCGATGACGGCGGCGATCTCCTCAAAGTCGGGCAGGTCCCGGATCATATCCGCGCCGATGCGGGCGTATTCCCGGGCGTTGCTCTCGATCTGCTCCACGGAGACCCGCTCCTCGAGAATGATGGAGCCGATATCGTGCAGGAGGGCCGCGTATACAATGGTGTGCAGCTCTTCCGTCTCCAGGCCAAGCTGCCGCCCGATGAAGTAGGAGAAGTAGGCCGTGCGCTCATGGTGGTTTTCCAGGGCGGGGTTGATGAGGTTCAGAGCCTTGGCCACCGCCACCAGCAGGGAGCGGATGTTGGTGAAGGACACGTCGTTCATGTTGTCACCTTATCCTTTGAGGAAATTTCTGACCTTCGGCAGCATTTTATACGCCTCACGCCTGCCGGTCTGATAGACCCGCTCAAGCTCGTTGGGGTCATGCTCGGTGCGGCTGATGCCAAGGCTCTCGGGCGGGCGGATCACGAGGATCTCGCCGCGCGCTTCCTTTTCGTTGATCTGGGCCATCTGGCGGTTATAGACCTCGTGGCGGACCTCCATGGCTTCCACGATCTTCGGTGTTTTGCAAAGGGCCACGCGCATGAGCGGAAGGGCAGAGGACGGTTTTTTATTAAAGCCCTTCGGCTGGGTGAGGATGTAGACATTGCGGTCGCAGCCGAGGCTTTCCATGTACCGGTACGGCACGGGGTCGACGATGCCGCCGTCGAGCATGCGGTATCCGTCCACCTCCACGATGCTGGACACCAGCGGCATGGAGGCCGAGGCCCGCATCCACAGAAGGTCCTTTGTCCCGCCGTCGGTACACTTATGGTAGCGGATCTCCCCGGTGTCCACATCGGTCGCACCGACATAGAAGTCCATGGGGTTTTCCTCAAAAGCCCTGTTGTCAAAGGGGTCCAGGACCTCCGGCAGCTCCCGGTAGCAGAAGTCCGCGCCGTAGAGGTCGCCGGTTTTGATCAATGATCTGATACTGCAAAAGCGCGGGTCCCGGCTGTAGCGCTTGTTGTAGCGGATGGCGCGGCCAGCCTGTCTGGATTTGAAGTTGCAGCCGAAGCAGGCCCCCGCCGAGATTCCGGCGGCAGCATCAAAGGTGATATTCTCCTCGAGGAACACATCCGTCACGCCGCAGGTGAACATCCCGCGCATGGCGCCGCCCTCCATGATGAGCGCTGTTTTCATTCCTTCACTCCCCCGCTCAGCGGCACGGCACGAAAGCTCTCGCCCGTCACCTTCGCCGTGACGCTCCCGGCGCTCTGGTCGAAAATCCTGGCGGCAAAGCTCTCGCTCTGTTCCTCCGGCACCAGGACCTTCAGGGTGACATCCGCGCCGTACTCCACATCCGCAACGATCCCGCCCGCGGCGGAAGCCTCCAGCTTCATGCGCTCCATCTGGGCATAGGTGCAGGGAAGCTCTGTCTCTACCCAGCGGCGCACCACCGAGATCCCGGCGGCATTCAGCGCATCAGCGGTACTTTTTGTATAGGCGCGCAGAAGCCCGCCCGTGCCCAGCAGCACCCCGCCGAAATAGCGCGTCACCACGCAGACGCAGTTGGTGACGCCCTGGCGGCGCAGCACCTCCAGCATGGGGATGCCCGCGCTGCCCTGGGGCTCGCCGTCGTCGCTGTAGCGCTCGGCCCCGTCCCGGATGCTGTAGCACCAGCAGTTGTGCCGCGCGTCATAGTATTTCTTTTTCATCTCCGCGATGAAGGCGCGGGCCTCGTCCTCGGTCTCCGCCACGCGGACGTGGCCCAGAAAGCGCGAGCGCTTTTCGGTGAACTCCGCCTCGCCCGGCCCGGTGGGGATATAGTATTCGCTCATGTCTCCCAGTCCTCTTTGGGCTCCACATAGCCCGGGATATAGGCCTTCACCTTTCCGAACAGCTCCGGCGGGACAATGGCCTCCACCTCGATGCCGTCCTCGGTGTACTCGCTCCTTAAAACCGCCGCGTCGCGGTTGAGGCTGTCGAGCAGCGCCGCGGCTGCGTAGGGCAGCTTGATGGTCACATGGCGCTTGCCGCGGTCGAGCCTGGCGGAGAGCATCTGCATCAGCTCCGCCGCCCCCTCCCCGCTCTTGGCGGAGATGCAGACGATGTCCTCCCCGTGGGGCAGGATGCCGAAGTAAGCGTCACACTTGTTGAAAACGCGGATGCATGGCGTAGCCTCGGCCCCGAGCTGGCGGATGAGCTCGTCCACTACGCGGGCCTGCTCCATCCACTCGGGGTTGGAGATGTCGATGACATGCAGCAGCACATCGGCATACTGCAGCTCCTCCAGCGTCGCCTTGAAGGCCTCGATCAAATGCGTGGGCAGCTTGCGGATGAAGCCGACGGTGTCGGACAGCAGGATCTCCTGGGTCTCGTCCACCTTGAGGCGGCGGGTGGTGGTGTCGAGGGTGTCAAAGAGGCGGTCGTTTGCCGGGATGTCCGAGCCGGTCAGGCAATTTAGGAGCGTGGACTTGCCCGCGTTCGTATAGCCCACCAGGGCTACGACCGGCATGGCATTTTTCTCGCGCTTTCTCCGCTGCGTGCCGCGCACCTTGCGCACCTCGGAAAGCTCTTCCTCAAGCTTCTGGATCTTGCGGCGGATGTGGCGGCGGTCGGTCTCAAGCTGGGTCTCGCCGGGCCCGCGGGTGCCGATGGGCGACGAGCCGCCGGAGGCCGTCTGGCGCACCAGGTGGGTCCACATGCCGGTCAGGCGCGGCAGGAGGTACTTGTACTGGGCAAGCTCCACCTGCAATTGTCCCTCGCGGGTCCTGGCCCGCTGGGCGAAGATGTCCAGGATCAGGCCCGAGCGGTCGAGCACCTTCACGCCCAGCTCCTCAGACAGCACACGCATCTGCGAGGGGGAAAGCTCGTTATCGAACACGGCGAGGTCGCATTCGTTTGCTTCGATCAGCTCCTTGAGCTCCCTGACCTTGCCGTCGCCGAGGAAGGAGCGCGGATCCGGGGTGGGGCGGGCCTGGATCATGGTGGCCGCGACCTCGCCCCCGGCTGTCTCCACCAGGGCGGCAAGCTCATCCATGGTCACGTCGCTTGACCGCTCGTGCATATCCATGCTCGCGGCAGCCAGCCCTGCCAGCACCGCGCGTTCTTTTTTCGTTTCGATTGATTCCATGTATTCTCCGTTCTTCTTCTCTACGCCGCTCCTTTTTCGCCGAAGGTCGGCAGCCTGCTCGGCTCAGGCGTCACGATCTCGCTGCCGTCGCTGAAGCGCAGGAGATAGCAGACCGCAGCGATGAACTCCTCATCGCTCATGTTGACGCCGCAGGTCACCGTCAGCAGGATCTGGCGCTGGGGTACGTATGTGGGATCGTCCGCCATGATGCGGCGGGAATCGGCAAAGTAGGAGCTGGGCGTGAGCTTCATGACCTGCCCGATGCGCTGCTGCTCGATCTTTGCCAGCACGAAGTCCTTGAGATAATAGGTGGAGGTACGCAGCTTTTCCCCCTGGGGCATGAGCAGGTGCGGGTAGAGGCCGTTGTATATCTCCTGCGCCGCCTCCAACGAGCACAGCTCCGCCATCACGTAGAGGCCCTCGTCCTCCTTGCCGCTCTTGGGCAGGTACTGAAACTCGATGTACGAATGCTCCGCAAGCGCGCCGTTTTCGTCCAGCAGCACGGCGTGGTCCACGCGCTTGATGCCGAGGCGCTCATAGCTTGCGTAGCTCTCCCCGAAGATCGCCGAGGGCAGGAAGTTGTAGGGAAACAGGGCCAGGCACTGGCGGTGGGTATAGGTCTCCTGGCGGCTGTCGGGCGCGGCGCCGGGATTGTTCATCAAAAGCAGCGCCGCCTCGTTCCAGACATAGCGCTCGGGACTGCCGCCGCCGAAGGTCGGAGCCGGAGTGCGCACCGGCGTGGGCTTTGCGTCCACCGTCGGCATCTCCCAGGGTTCGAGCGGTTCCTCCTTGCGGCAGGCCGTGAGCACGGGGCACAGAAGGCACAGCGCCAAAAGCAGCGCGATCATTCGTTTCATATCAATTTCTCCCTCCCGGGCAAAATCTTATGAATGAGGTATTATACTATATTCCCGCGCGCTTAACAAGGCTCTGATTTGCATGATTCCCGGTCCGGGTGTAAAAAACCTTCCCCTCAAAGGGGAAGGCGAGCTTGCTTACCAGCGGTTTTGCCGCTTGCGGCGCGGGAAATCGCCCTTGATCTCCACCAGCACGATGTCGCTGCCGACGCGGACGATGTTCTTCCAGGGCAGCACATAGTCGTCCTCCCGCCCGAACAGGCCGAAGAAGCGGGCCCTGCCCGGCGTCACCAGAGAGGCGATGCAGCCCTCCTTGTCGTCCAGCTCCACATCGCAGACATAGCCCAGGCGAAAGCCCGTGTGGATGTCAATGACCTCTTTGCAGCAAAGCTCCGAAAAATAGCACATCATATCCGATCCCCCTCGCCTGAGTCTATGCGCGGGGGATTATGTCCTATTCCGCCGCTTTCGTCCTCGGCGCGGGCAGCTGCACGAGGATGATGGCGGCAAACATGATGATGCAGCCGAGAAGCTCCCGCCCGCTCATGCGCTCACCGAGCAGCAGTGCCCCGGTGAGGGCGGCAAATACCGACTCAAGGCTCATGAGCAGTGACGCCACCGTGGGGTCTGTAAAGCGCTGGGCGATCATCTGCAGCGTATACCCCACGCCGCCGGACATGACGCCGCACCAGAGGATCGGGATCGCAGCGGCCCTGATCTGCGCCAGGGAGGGCTCCTCGACCATCAGCGCGATGACGCCCGAGACCAGCGCCACCGTGACAAACTGGATCGTGGACAGACGCACGGGGTCGGCCTTTTTTGTAAAGTAATCGCAGCAGAGGATGTGCCCGCTGAACACCACCGCGCAGCAGCAGACCAGCGTGTCGCCCCTGGTGAGGCGGAAGCCCTCCTTCATGCACAGAAGATACATGCCGAACACACCGATGGCGATGGCGGCCCAGACATGCGCCCCGCAGCGCTTTTTGAACAGCACCAGGTTCAAAACCGGGACGATGAGGATATACAGCGCCGTGATGAAGCCCGCCTTGCCCGCCGTGGTGGTGACGATGCCGTATTGCTGGAAAAGGCTCGCGGCGGCAAGGAACAGGCCGCAGCAGATGCCGCCGATAATTGTATGGCGTTTTCTCTCTACGTCTTCCTGCTCGTCGGGCATCCGGCGGCTTAAAAACAGGGAGGCTGTCCCGGCGGTCATGGCCGCAAGCCACATGCGCGCCGAGGTAAAGGTGACGGGGCCGATGCTCTCCATGCCCACGCGCTGGGCCACGAAAGCCGTGCCCCAGATCATCGCCGTGATGAGCAGGAGGATATTGCCCAGCATTTTCTTGTTTTTCATTTGGATCACGCCTTTAGCATTTTGCTCAATGATCCATAGTATAAGCGGTCTTCCGAGCCGCCGCAAGTGTGGAAACTGCACAACTCTTGTGTTGACTTCCAGGGGGTAATATCGTAAAATAGCAATAAATATGGGAAACCCAAGCAAACGCAGGCCGGGCCTGCGTCAATAAGGAGTATCGTTTCATGCCGCAGAAAGAGAAAAAGGCCGCGCCCGAGAAGAAGAGCGCCGGCGAAAAGAAGGCCGCCGAAAAGAAAGGCACCCCTGAAAAGAAGAGCACCGCTGAGAAGAAGGCGGCCCAGGAAAAGAAGGAAGCCGCCGAACGCAAGGCCGCCCAGGAGCGGCAGGCGCTTGCCGAGAAGAAGGCCGCCGAGGAGCGCAAGGCCGCGGCAAAAAGCGTCTACATCAACCGCGAGCTGAGCTGGCTTGCCTTTAACGAGCGCGTGCTGCTCGAGGCCGCCGATCCCGCCGTGCCGCTTTTGGAGCGGCTCAAGTTCCTGATGATCTACCAGTCGAACCTGACGGAGTTTTACCGGGTGCGCATCGGCATCCTGACACACCGCGCCCTTCTGACCCCCGACATGCGCGACGCCCTGTCCGGCATGTCGCCCGAGACGCAGATCCACGAGGTGCTGCGTGTTACCCGCGAGCAGCAGGTCCTGATGGAGAGCATCTGGAAGGGCATCCGCGAGGAGCTGCGCGCAAACGGTGTGGACGTGCTGGACTTCAAGAAGATCAGCAAGGTAGACGAGCTGATGAGCAAGAAGCTCTTCGGCGACATCAAGGACCTGCTCTTCCCCAAGATCATCGACGTAAACCAGCCCTTCCCCTTCCTCTGGAACGGGGAGTCGAATGTCGTCGCCTTCCTCGGGCGCACGACGGTACAGAAGCTTGCGGTCATCCCGCTGCACCGGGTCCCGGCGTATTTGAGCTTTGAGATCAACGGCTGCCAGAAGATCGTGCTCACGGCCCAGCTCATCCGCCACTTCCTGCCGCTGCTGCTCAAAAAGGAGAGCATCCTTCAGACCGCCACTGTGGAGGTCACGCGCAATGCCGATGTGTTCCTTGCCGACGTGCAGGACAGCGCCGACGACGACCTGCGTCAGAAGATGTCCTCCATGCTCACAAAGCGCAAGCGGGAGCTTCCGGTGCGCGCGCGCATTTACGGCAAGCTCTCGGACCAAAACCGCGCCCTGCTCATTAAAAAGCTCCGCGTGCCGGAGAGCCGGGTCTTCACCCAGACGGTGCCCTTTGACCTGTCCTTCCGCTCCTGCATAGGCGGGCACGAAAATTTCAAATACGAGGAGCGCCGCCCGGCGCGGGATATCGGGCTTAAAAAGGGCGAATACTTCTCCTACATAGAAAAGCACGATCTGCTCATGAGCTTTCCGTTCCAGAGCATGATGCCCTTCGTGGATCTCATCTACGAGGCGGCGGACGACCCGGAGGTTTTGAGCATCAAGATCACTCTCTACCGTATGTCCGGCAGCAGCAAGATCGCGGCCGCCCTGGCCTACGCCGCCGACAAGGGCAAGGACGTGCTTTGCCTGCTTGAGCTGCGGGCCAGATTCGATGAGCAGAACAACATCGACTACTCCGAGATGCTGGAGGACGCAGGCTGCCATGTGATCTACGGCCTGCCCGAGTACAAGGTGCACTCCAAGCTCTGCGTCATCACCCGGCAGCATGACGGCAATCTCACGCGCATCACCCAGGTGGGCACCGGCAACTACAACGAGGTCACCGGCGAGCAGTACACCGACCTCTCCCTTATTACCGCAAACGAGCAGGCGGGTCTCGACGGTGAGGCCGCCTTCACCGCCCTGCTGCACGGCGAGCTGCCGCCCGAGGCGCAGTACCTCTGGATCGCGCCCAACAGCTTTAAGCCCCGGGTGCTGGAGTACCTGGAGCGTGAAAAGGCCAAGGGCGACAAGGGCCGCGTCGCCATCAAGATCAACGCCCTGAATAACCGGGACGTGATGGAAAAGCTCATCGAGTGCTCCAAGGCGGGCGTGAAGATCGAGCTCTTTATCCGCGGCATCTGCTGCCTGCGCCCCGGCATCGAGGGCATGACGGAGAACATCACGGTCACAAGCGTCGTGGGCCGCTGGCTCGAGCATTCGCGCATCTACTCCTTCGGTGAGGGCGAGGACCAGCGCCTCTTTCTCGGCTCGGGCGACCTTCTCAGCCGCAACCTGGAGCACCGGGTGGAGGCCTTCATCGAGGTCGTGACCCCCGACACGCGCGAGCAGATCAACACCGTGCTCGACGCTTTGCGCAATGACCGGGAGAAGTCCCGCCGCATGCTGTCCGACGGAACCTACGTACGCGAAAAAGGCGGTGAGGGCACCAGCTCCCAGGAGGCACTGTACCGCTATTTCAGCGCCTACAAGGTGAACACCGAGCCGCCCGCGCCGGTCGTGCAGACAGCCCCCGCGGCAGAGTCCGCACCGGTCGAACAGACGGCCCCTGCGGCAGAGCCCGCACCTGCCTTGCAGGCAGCTCCTGCGGCAGAGCCCGTGCCGGTCAGAAGCGAACCCGTCGCGGCGGAAAAGGCCCCGATCATCGCGCCGCCGAAGGCGTTGGAGACCACCCCGCCCCCGGAGCCGGTGGGCCTGCTCCGAAAGATCAGGAGCTTTGCCCGCTGGCGGGGCCGCATGTAAATTCATTCTGAGAATCCGCTCAGGATAACAGACATACAAAACATTCAGGAGGAAAACAGCTATGGCGGAAAGCTACAATATCTGCCTCGACGTGGGCGGGACCAAGGTCCTCGGCGCCATTTTCAACGAGAAGGACGAGATCATCTACCGGCTGAAAAAACGCTCCAATAGCGAGGGCGAGGGCTCGGCGGATGTGGAAAAGGTCATCATCAGCGTGGTGGAGGAGATGATCAAGAAATCCGGCATTGACCCCAAGAAGCTCAATGCCATCGCCTCCTGCGCCCCCGGCGTCATCGACCAGGACAGGGGCATCGTGCTCTTCACCCCGAACCTTCCCTGGCGCAACTATGACATTGCCGGGGCCATGAAGAAGAAATTCGGCGTGCCCTTCTTTGTGGGCAACGACGTGAATCTCGGCGTGCTGGGCGAATACAAGTTCGGCGCGGCGAAGGGCTATAAGAACATTGTCGGCTTCTTCCCCGGCACCGGCATGGGCGGCGGCCTGATCCTCGACGGCAAGCTCTTCACCGGCAACCAGTTCAAGGCCGCCGAGTACGGCCACATGACCCTCGACCCGGACGGGCCCCTCTGCGGCTGCGGTCAGAGCGGCTGCCTGGAGGTCTTCTCCAGCAAGCGCGGCATGTCCGATTATATCCGCCAGCAGGTCGGCCGCAAACGCCCGTGCATGCTGGCCGAGGATGTTGCGAACGGAGGCATTTTCCGCAGCAAGCGTCTCAAGAAGGCCCTCGCCGCCAAGGACGAGGTCGCCATGGAGGCGGTGGACCGCGCCTGCCACTATCTCGCCATCGCCACCGGCAACATGATCAACACCATCTCTCCGGACCTCGTGATCTACGGCGGCGGCATCATGGAGGCCATGGGCCCGCTGTTTCTGGAAAAGATCCTCAAGGAGCTGGACCGCTACTGCATGATCTCCATCCGCCCGACGGTGGACGTGAAGCTCGCCGCCCTCGGCGACGACTCCATCCTCTACGGCGACCTGGCCCTCATCAAGGGGCTGTAATCAAACACTTACACAGCAAGAGCGCGGGGCAAAGTTGCTCCGCGCTCTTGCTGTTTTATCTCTTCGGGATGATCTCGATCCAGTACCCGTCCGGATCCTCGAGGAAGTAGATGCCCATTTCGGGATTTTCAAAGCATATACAGCCCTGGGCTTTGTGCTTTTCGTGGGCGGCGTCGAAGTCCTCCGCCATGAAGGCCAAGTGGTATTCCTGCTCGCCCAGGTCGTAGGGCTCGCTGCGGTCACGCAGCCAGGTCAGCTCGAGCTGGAAGGGGCTCTTTCCGTCGCCGAGAAAGACGATCTTATAATGCCCGTCGGCGGCGTTTTTCTCCCGTACCGGCTTGAGGCCCAGAGCCTCGTCATAGAATTTCAGGCTTCGCTCGAGATCGAAGACGTTGAAGTTAAAGTGGTTGAAGGTGAACATGGCCTGCCCTCCCCTTTCGGTTTTTGTCTATTATACAAAATCCGCCGCCCGCGGTCAATCCTTCAGCTCGCTGACGATCATGGCCCCGATGACCAGCGCCGCGCCGATCATGGCCGGGACGCTCATCGGCTCCTTCAAAACCAGCAGCGACAGGAGAACCGCCACCACCGGGTCAAGATAGCTCAAAAGTGCGGCGGTCTGGGCCGGGACACGGGCGATGCTCCCGAAGTAGAGCACATAGGCGATGCCCGTGTGCACCACGCCGACGATGAGCAGCAGGACCGTGACCGACGGGGTAAAACGCAGGGCGGCCACATTTTCGGTCAGCAGCACGTAGGGCAGCATCACCGCGGCGGAGACGGCAAACTGAATCACGGTGCGGTCGGCGCCGGAGATATCTTTGAGGGTGCGGTTGATGATGACGATGGCGGCATAGAGCGCCGCGGCGACAAGACCGAAGGCCAGCCCCTTCGCCCCGTGCAGCCCGGTCGTGAGCACATCCGACACCAGCACCATCCCGAACACCGCAACGGCGGCGCACACTCCCTTGCGGAGGGTGATCCTCTCGCCGAACACCAGCGGCGACAGCAGGATAATGAACACCGGGGCCATGTAATAGCACATGGTGGCCGCGGCGACGGAGGTGTAGTTGTACGCCTCAAAGAGGCAGATCCAGTTGATGCCCAGCATCGCGCCCGGGATCAGCAGCCGCCACAGGTTTTTCTTCACCGCCGAACGGTCGACGGGATCATGGCGCAAGGTGCGAACGGCCAGCAGAAACACAAGGCCGATCACCGACCGGGCCAGCGCCACAACGCTCGAGGGAAACGGGATGGCGCGCCGGAAAAGGCCGATGGTGCCGAAGATCAGCATGGACAGCACGATCTGCGCGCGCGGGGAGAGTTTTTTCATGGGTGCATCCTCTCTTTATCTCAGGGGATGGGCGCATTATACCAGCTTATACTGACACCGTGCAAGTTTAAATGCTTGCATATAAGGGGAAAGTGGATTAAAATACAGGCACTGTACACTTGCACGGGAGGTCAGACTATGGATAAAACGGAGATGACGGCGCTGCTTCACGAGGTCGCCGCCGGGAACATAAGTCCCGAGGACGCGGCTTTGAAGCTCAAGATGCAGCCCTTTCAGGAGATCGGTGAATATGCCAAGGTGGACTTTCACCGCGGCATCCGCCAGGGCGTGCCGGAGGTGATCTACGGTGCGGGCAAGACGAAGGAGCACATCCTGGGCATTGCGCAGGCCATGGTGAAAAACGGGCAGCAGACGGTGCTCATCACGCGTCTCACCCCGGAGGCGGCGGATTTTGTGAGGGCCGAACTGCCGCTCAAATACGACGAGCTCTCCAAGACCGGCGTCATCGGGGAGCTGCCGAAGCCCACGGGCAAGGGCCGTGTGGTGGTCGCCACCGGCGGTACCAGCGACATCCCGGTGGCCGAGGAGGCCGCCGTCACGGCGGAGGTGCTGGGCAACGAGGTCGTGCGCCTGTATGATGTGGGCGTGTCCGGCATCCACAGGCTTCTGAGCCACATGGATCTCATCATGTCCGCCCGGGTGATCGTCGCCGTTGCCGGTATGGAGGGGGCGCTGCCCTCGGTCATCGGCGGGCTTGCCGACTGCCCGGTCATTGCGGTTCCCACGAGCGTCGGCTACGGGGCCAGCCTCGGCGGCATCGCTGCGCTGCTTTCGATGCTCAACTCCTGCGCCAGCGGCGTGTCGGTGGTGAACATCGACAACGGCTTCGGCGCGGGCTATATGGCGAGTATGATCAACCATCTGGATTGATATGGAACTACAGGAATTTTTCACAGCCCATCCGCGTGTCGCGCTGGCCTTCTCCGGCGGGGTGGATTCATCGTATCTGCTGTACGCGGGGTTCAAATGGGCAGCGAAACTGGGGGTGTACTATGTCAAGTCCCCATTCCAGCCCGAATTTGAATATCGCGACGCGCTGCGGCTCACGCGGGAGCTGGGGGCCGAGGTCACGGTACTGACCGCCGATCCACTGTCCGATCCGCTGGTCGCCGCCAATCCCGCAAACCGCTGCTACTATTGCAAGAAAGTAATTATGTCAACTATCAAAGCTGCCGCCGTGCGGGACGGCTTTGACCTCATCATCGACGGGACGAACGCCAGCGATGACATCTCCGACCGCCCCGGTTATAAGGCGCTGGGCGAGGAAGGGGTGCTGTCCCCTCTGCGCATCTGCGGCATCACGAAGGCAAGGCTGCGGGAGCTATCGAAAGAGGCCGGGCTTTTCACCTGGTCCAAGCCCGCCTATGCCTGTCTCGCCACACGCATCCCGACGGGTGAGGCCATCACCGCCGAGAAACTCCACGCCGTGGAGCAGAGCGAAGACGCCCTGTTCCGGATGGGCTTTACGGATTTTCGCGTGCGCACAAAGGACGGCGCGGCAAAGCTCCAGTTCATCGCCGAGCAGCACGGCGAGGCGGCGAAGCGCATGGACGAGATCAAAGCGGCGCTCGCGCCTTACTATTCCGAGGTCAGTCTTGACCCGATCCCGAGGGAGAAAAGCAAATGAAAACACTGTACGTTGACTGCGGCATGGGTGTCGCCGGCGATATGCTTACGGGCGCCCTGCTGGATTTACTGGACGAGCAGGGGCAGGCGGAATTTCTGAGAGAAATCAACGAAGCCCTCGCCGGGAAAGCGATCGTCACCGCAGAGTGGGAGACAAAGTGCGGCGTGAAGGGCCTGCATGTCCACGTCACGATAGGCGGCGAGGAAGAGGGGCACGAGCACCATCATCACGATGGGGAACACCACCATCACCACAACGGCATCAAAGAAATCCGGGCGCTGATCGACGCCATGCCGCTGTCAGAAGACGTGCGGGACAACGCCCGTTACGTCTTTGATTCCATTGCCAAAGCCGAGAGTGAAGTACACGGCCAGGACATGGAGCACATCCATTTCCACGAGGTCGGCACGATCGACGCGGTGGCGGACGTGGTGGGCGTGTGCCTGCTGATGGAGAAGCTCCGGCCTGAGTCGGTGATCGCCTCCCCCATCAATGTGGGCGGCGGCACGGTCCCGGCGACGGAGATTCTTCTTCGGGGGCTGCCCTGGTATGAAGGAGACATCAAATCCGAGCTCTGCACCCCGACGGGCGCAGCACTGGCGCGGCACTTTGCCATGCGCTATGAGAGTGTGCCGGTGCTGCGCGTGGTAAAATGTGGTTACGGCATGGGGACGAAGGAGTTTGAACGCCTCAACGCCGTGCGTGTCCTGCTGGGCGAGGGGCCGGACGCGCCGGAGGACGTGACGGAACTGTGCTGCAACATTGACGACATGAGCGGCGAGGAAATCGGTTTTGCCATGGAACGTCTCTTTGAGGCCGGAGCCCTCGATGTATGGACGACGCCTATCGGCATGAAAAAAAGCCGCCCGGGTGTCATGCTGTCGGTGCTTCAAGCATACCTCGACGCTCGGTGTGCGTCAGCATTGGCTCTCCCGGCACAGTCTCGGACGTTCCTTCCGAGACGCGCAGACCCCTTGGGGCGAGGTGACAGTCAAGCAGGCCGAGGGCTGGGGCGCAAAGCGCGAAAAGCCCGAATATGAGGACCTGGCGCGTATCGCGCGGGAGCACAGCCTGAGCCTGCGGGAAGTAAAGGAACAGATAAAATAAAGGATCCGTCTCCCGATCGAGCGATAAATAGCAAAAGGCAGTGCCGCATAATTCGGCAAGAGCAGATTTCGAGAAAAAACGGGTTCTGGCGAAGGCAGTTTTTCGCAGGAATACTTTGTGTATTTCAAGAAAAGCTGCCAAAGCCAGGGCACATTTTTTCCGAAAGATGCCGAAGCCGGATTATGCGGTGCTGCCTTTAAGAAAAAATAACAAAAGCAGAGTGCCTGACCACTCTGCTATGTGTTAAGGAAGATTCCTTTTATGAAGTTCTTTCCTGCTTGCGAGTATAGAATACCAGACAG
>CADBYZ010000003.1 GCA_902799075.1 Oscillospiraceae bacterium
GGTCCAGCCCTGGATGCAGCCCATCTTCAAGTACTTCGTCCCCATCTGCGTCGGGGCCCTGTACATCTACGGCCTCGCCACCTTCGGCTGGAAATAAACGATCATATGCCAAAAAAGATGATCTGTACCGTTTGGCACAGATCATCTTTTTTGTTAAAAGTACTTTCAATATTGGTACTTTTGTAGTATAGTGATTCTTGTATCGCACCGGAAATCTGACGGGCGTGCAACGGAGGCTGTATGAAACCTTTTCAGTTCGGGAAAAAGCAAAAGCTCCTGTGGGGGCTGTTTCTGCTGTGTGCGTGGGGAACGGTGATTCTCCTTTTCTCCAGGCACCATGGCGGCTTTACGGCCAAGGAGCTTGCAAACTATAAGCCGGATAATTCCTTTCTGTCATGCCTTGTGATGCTGGGGCTGTTCGCACTCAAGAGCGTGGATTTTCTCATGCACTCCGGCGTCCTCTATGCCGCCTCCGGGATCATGTTCCCACTGCCGGCGGCGCTGCTGCTCAATACCGTAGGCATCATGATCACCGTGACGCCGACCTATTTTCTCGGCAGAATCTGGGGACCGCCCGTCATTGAGACACTGTGCCGCAAATATCCAAAGCTGCGCATCATTGCGGACGATCAGAAAGGCGGAAGCCTAGCGGTGGCGATCCTGCATCGCACGGTAGGGCTCCCCATCCAGGTCGGCAGCGTGTACATGGGCGCCGCAAATTACCGCTTCGGGCGCTTTCTCCTGGGCTCGGTGCTCGGCCTGCTGCCGGTGATGATCCCCTATACGATCATGGGCGAAAACGCGGGCAAGCCCGGCTCCCCCGCCTTTGTCATTGCGCTTGCGACCGAAATCCTTCTGCATTTCAGCTCGGTCCTGATCTTTGCCGTCATTGCCAAACGGCGCTTGTCAGATAGTTCGGCTGCGATAGACAAAGCGTAAACAATGGGGCTGTCTCATTTAGAGACAGCCCCTCAATTTTTATTTGCCCATTTTATAGCGCAGACTGCTGCGCAGGGACTCACTTGTGATGCGGATGGTATTGAGCACCGACGCGATGGCGGCGGCAAAGTCGATGACCACCGCAAGCCAGAGGTTGCAGTAACCGATGATGCTGAGGAAGATCAGGAATGCCTTGATGATGAAGACGAACAGCGCGTTTTCCACACAGATCTCCCGCATGCGCGCGGAGATGCCTTTGGCCATCGGCAGGTTGCCGACCGCGTCGGGATGTGAGATCGCATCGGCGTACCTGGCACGGCTGTTGACGCGGATGTCGATGGCCGCGTCGCTGTGCGCTTCGATGCCGTTGGAGTAGACAAAGAGTACCGCGCCCTTGGTCTTGCGGGCAATGTCGCTGATGATGCGCAGCTTCTTCTCCGTGTCGCACTGGGCGTACATCTCCGAGAAATTCAGCATCTCGGCAAGCTCCTGGCCCGCCTCCTTGCTGTCGTCGCTGAGCAGGACACAGCGGGACACGCCGACCTTCTTCAGGTCGGGCACCAGTCCCTCGAGATCCTGGTTCACATCGGAGGAGATGACCACCTTGCCCATCGGCCTGCCGGCCACGACCATGTAATAGGCGGTGCCGGTCTCCGTGGGAGGATCGTCAACCTGAATGCCGCGCTCTTCCAGAAGCGGTCTTGTGGCGAAGGTGACGTCGATGCCGTCGATGGAAAGCTCCATCCCGTAGCCCGGGATCTCACGGAAGTCCTTGATCACGTCCAGCTTGTAGTCGTGGTCGTATACGGCGGAAATGGCGTTGGCGACGGGCTGCTCGGAGTAGTACACGGCGTGGGCCACGAAGTTGAGGAAGGTATCGTAATCCAGAACATCGGAGTGCATGGCGATGATGCGGGGGCATTCCTCGGCAAAGATACCGTTTTTGTCAAACACCGCGGCGGACACATCGGCCATGGCCTCAAGCGGGGCGGCGCTGCCGAAGACAATGCCGTGCCTTGCGCTCTGGCACATGCCCACGGCCGCGGCCAGCGGGAAGGACACCACGACGGAAGCGGGCGTCGCCGCGAGCATCATGACAAGCGCGCGGTGGATGGAGATTGAGAAGCTCATGCTGGTAACGACGGGCATGGCAATCGCGTAAATCACGGCCAGCAGCATCGCGATTTTCAGGATCAGCCCGGCGCTGCTGCTCATCACCTGCCGGAGGGACATGGCGGTCTTTTCCTCGTCGGCGATTAGCTCACGCATATGTGCGATGACTCCGGTGTCCTGATCCTGTACAAGATCCAGTGCTGCCTTCCGGGTATGTTCCCGCGCGTATTTGAGCAGCAACATGCCGATCTGATACAGCAGGACGAGCGCCGCGCCCTCGACGCCGAAGCCGATGAAGAAGGCCAGCACCGCCGTTATACCCACGATCAGGGGCGTTGCCGTATAGTCGCCGCCCTCGACCGCCTCGACCGCATTCATGAGGATGTCATATCCGGCGAGTACCGAGGCCAGCACCAGAAGCAGGATATGGGCAAAGTCCGGCATGTCGATGATCAGCGACAGGGCGAAGATCACGCACGCGATGACGAGTCTGATAACCAGAGAATTGTTAAGTGTGGCGGAAAGCTTTGCCGTATCTATCTTTGGCGGCGTCGGTTTTACATGTTTCTGGGGCATTCTGCCACCTCCCTGACGATCTCAGAAAATCAGGCCTTGCCGTCGGAGCCCAGAACGTGGACGATCTTGTGGGCGACCATATCCTTCACTGCCTGACGCGCGGGCTTGAGGTACTGGCGCGGATCAAAGTGATCGGGATGCTCGGCAAAGTACTTGCGGATGTTGCCGGTCATGGCCAGACGGATATCGGAGTCGATGTTGATCTTGCAGACTGCCAGCTTTGCGGCCTCGCGCAGCTGATCCTCGGGGATGCCGATGGCATCGGGCATGTTGCCGCCGTACTGGTTGACCATCTTGACGAACTCCTGGGGAACGGAGGAGGAGCCGTGCAGAACGATCGGGAAGCCGGGCAGGCGCTTGATGCACTCATGCAGAACGTCGAAGCGGAGGGGAGGCGGGACCAGAACGCCGTCGGCGTTGCGGGTGCACTGGGAGGCCTTGAACTTATATGCGCCGTGGGAGGTGCCGATGGCGATGGCCAGGGAGTCGCAGCCGGTGCGGGAGACGAACTCCTCAACCTCTTCGGGGCGGGTGTAGCTCTCGTGGCCGTGCTCGACAGAGACCTCATCCTCAACACCGGCGAGGGTGCCGAGCTCGGCCTCGACGACGACACCGTGATCGTGGGCGTACTCGACGACCTTACGGGTCAGGGCGATGTTCTCGTCAAAGGGCTTGGAGGAGGCGTCGATCATGACGGAGGTGAAGCCGCCGTCGATGCAGGACTTGCACAGCTCGAAGGTATCGCCGTGGTCCAGATGCAGGGCGATGGGGATCTCGGGATTCTCGATGATGGCAGCCTCGACCAGCTTCACGAGGTAGGTGTGGTTCGCGTAGGCGCGGGCGCCCTTGGACACCTGGAGGATGACGGGGCTCTTGAGCTCGCCGGCAGCTTCGGTGATGCCCTGGACGATTTCCATGTTGTTGACGTTGAAGGCGCCGACGGCATAACCGCCGTTGTAGGCTTTCGCAAACATTTCCTTGGTTGTTACGAGAGGCATAATACAAAATCTCCTTTGTTTTTCTAAAAATTTGTACAAAAAGCACATTTACAAATTTTCGTTAATATTATATCCTCAATCCAGCGCATAATCAATATGGACTTTCTACAAAAACAAAATATTTTTTAAGTAACTGGAGGAATAAAAATGTCAGAGAAGTTAATCGGCTCCTGCATCTTCGGTCAGTCCGGCGGTCCCACCGCGGTCATCAACGCCAGTGCCTACGGCGTTATCCGCGCCGCGCTCGACGCTGAGGAGATCACCAAGGTCTACGGCGCCAGCCACGGCATCAAGGGCGTTCTGGATGACAAGCTCTTCGTCATGGACGAGGAAGACCCCGAAGAGCTCAAGCTTCTGCTTCACACCCCGTCTTCCGAGCTCGGCTCCTGCCGCTATAAAATCGCCGACCCCGAGGTCGACGACACCGACTACAAGCGCATCCTCGAGATCTTCAAGAAATACAATGTCCGCTATTTCTTCTATAACGGCGGCAATGACTCCATGGACACCTGCAACAAGATCAGCCGCTACATGGAGTCCGTCGGCTACGCCTGCCACGTGATGGGCGTTCCCAAGACCATCGACAACGACCTCTTCGGCACCGACCACTGCCCCGGCTTTGCCAGCGCCGCCAAGTACATCGCCACCTCCTGCATGGAGATCAACAAAGACGCCCGCGTCTATGACAGCGGCATGATCACCGTTGTGGAGATCATGGGCCGTCACGCAGGCTGGCTCGCCGCCAGCGCCGCCCTCGCCACCGCCTACGGCTCCGGCCCCGACCTTGTGTACCTGCCCGAGCTCGACTTCGACATGGACAAGTTTCTGGCCGATGTGGTGCGCATCTATAAGGAAAACGGCAAGTGCTTCATCGCCGTGTCCGAGGGCATCCACTATGCCGACGGCAGCTTCGTGTCCGAGGCCAAGACCTCCGCGACCGACGGCTTCGGCCATGCCCAGTTGGGCGGCCTTGCCACCATGCTCGCCGAGATCATCAAGGCCCACACCGGCGCCAAGGTCCGCGGCATCGAGCTGAGCCTGCTTCAGCGCTGCGGCGCGCACCTTGCTTCCGCCACCGATGTGGAGGAAGCCTGCACCGCCGGTATGGAAGCGGTCAGAAACGCCGTCAACGGCGTGTCCGGCAAGATGGTTGCCTTTGAGCGCGAGATGATCGACGGCAAGTACCACTGCAAGTATGTGCTGCTGCCCCTGTCTTCCGTGGCAAACTACGAGAAGAAGGTCCCGCTGGAGTGGATCAATGAAAACGGCAACGGCCTCAAGCAGGAGTTCATCGACTACGTGCTGCCCCTTATCCAGGGTGAGCCCGAGCTTCCGCGTGTTGATTCCCTGCCCCGCTACGCCAAGCTCAAGAAGGTCCTGGCAAAGTAAGCATAAAATTCTTAAAGGGTGCCGCTTTGGCACCCTTTTTCTGTTTTAAACTCTCTATCCGGTCCTTCCGAGCGAAGCGAAGGATGCCAAAAGGAAACTGCTGCGTGTTCTTTTGATTGCGCTGCAGGGCCGGTTCGGGTATAATCACAGCGGTGATGGAAATGCTCTCTTTACAGCATCCTTATATCGGTGTCGCGCTCCCCCATGGCGTCAGCTACGGCGGCGGGCAGCAGCATTCCCGCGACGCCACGCTCCGCCGCTGCGGCTGCGGGGTGGTCGCGGCGGCGGATCTGCTTGTCTATCTCACGCGCTGGCACAGCCACGGGGCGGTGGACTATTTTGCGGGCCTGCTCACCGACGAGCCGGTCCCTCTGCCGGTTTATGACACCCTCCTGCGGGACCTGAGCCGCCGGGAGTTTCCGATGATCCCCTATGCGGGCATCAACGGCGTCATGCTCATGGCGGGCATGGAGCTTTTCTTCCGCCGCCACGGCATGCCCTACACCGCGCGCTGGTGCGTATCGCCGGGCAAGCTCTGGGAGCGGATCGAAGAGATGCTGCGCTCCGACATCCCGGTCATCATGTCGGTGGGACCGAACTTTCCGCTCATCTGGGGCGACAAGCGCGTGCGCTTTTACGCACACGCCCCGGCGGGCGGCTATATCCCGGCATCCGGGGCAAAGGCCCACTACTTCACGGTCACGGGCCTTGACGGCGAGTGGCTGCGCATCTCCTCCTGGGGCCGCTGCTATTATCTGAGCCGCCGGGAGTTTGAGGAATACGCAAGGCATGCCAGCACCACGATCGCAAGCAATGTCCTGCTTGTGAGACGGAAATGACAGAAAGCCTTCGGCGAAATTGCCGGAGGCTTTTTTGCGTGCGTCTATTATCCCAGTGCGCTTCACTCTACACTTTTCACTTTTCACTTTTTGATTATAGTTTTTCCACCCCGAGCACGCCGTCGGTCTGCTCGAATTTCTGAATGATCTTCTGCTCCATGTCCTGACGGGTGAGCAGGATGGTCAGGATCGCGCTGTAGCGGTAGCCGCCGTCCGCCTCCGCCATGCGGTTGACCTCCATGTCGTTCATGGGGATCTTCTCCGTGCGCAGCACACGCACGAGGCGCTGCACCGTTGAGGGCAGGCTGTACTCCACATAGAGGTTTACCTCCCTGCTGCGCTTGACAAAGCGGTACTCGATGCGGATGAGCACCAGCTCCGCAAACATGACCATCAGCGTTGCGAAGATCGCGCACTCGGCATAGCCCGCGCCGCAGGCAAGGCCGATGATCGACGCCGTCCAGAGGCCCGCCGCGGTGGTCAGGCCCTTTACGCGGTTGCTGCGGGTGACGATGATCGTGCCCGCGCCCACGAAGCTCACGCCCGCGATGACCTGGGCGCCCATACGGGAGATGTCCGTGTACAGGTGCATGACCTGGTAGAGATAAAGGTTTGTGAGGATCGTAATGGCAGAGCCCATGCAGATGAGGATGTGCGTGCGAAAACCTGCGGAGCGGCGGCGCACCTCGCGCTCAAGGCCGATGAGCCCGCCGCACAGTACCGCCAGCACCAGCCGCGCGGTGATCGCCAGCATGTTCATTTCCCGGATGAAATCAAAGCAACGCAGCATCGTCGCACCCCCTCAGACCTCGTCAATGCTCACCACGCCGTTCAGAGTGGACAGGGCTGCCACAAGCTCGGCATGGTAGAGATGGATGGGCAGGCGCATATCCAGCACCGCCGACACGCCGTCAAAGGAGTTGGGCTTGTCGCTGATCTCCACGGAGAAGATGCGGATATCCTCGCGCTTGATGTAGTTGATGATCGCGGACAGCTGCAGGATGTTTTCCGTCTCCACATACAGCATCATGTTGCGGGAGCGGTTGAGGACCAGGGTCTCGATGGCGGGCAAGACGCTGATGCTCAGCACGATGAGCAGAAAGCTCACCAGCACGCACTCGATAAAGCCCGCGCCCGCCGCAAGGCCCATGCAGGCCGAGGCCCAGAGGCCCGCCGCCGTGGTTAGGCCCGTGACCTCCAGCTTGCCGGTGACGATGACGGTCCCGGCGGCGAGAAAGCCAACGCCGCTGATGACCTGCGTACCAAGGCGCACCACATCCGTCCGGCTCTTGACCGCGTCATAGGCGTCCTTCATGAAGGAGTTGAGCATCTGATCGAGATACTGGCTCAAAATCACTGTTACCGCAGCGCCGAGCGCCACCAGCATATAGGTGCGAAAGCCCGCGGCCCGGCCCTTGCGCTCGCGCTCGAGCCCGATCACGCCCCCCATCAGCATGGCCAGCACGATCCGCAGCATCATTGACCAAAGATTCAGTTCCCGGAAGAAATGAAAGTTCAGTTCCATGTTTGCCCTCAAATGTAAAAACGGAGCGTCGAGCAGCTCAACGCTCCGCAGACACGAATACCGTTTTCTGTATCTGATGGATAGCATTATATCATTTGACAATCGAAAAACAAGGGAACAAATCAACGAAATGGGCCGTCACTTTTTGTGTGTTTTATTCAAAAATTTGTTTCAGCAGACTTTCAAATTCGTCAAGCTTGCCGATTTCGTAGTCCGGGTGAATGTTGCTTCGGTTTTCCGTCCCCTTCGGATTGAACCAGCAGGTCATGATCCCGGCATTGATCCCGCCCCGGATGTCGGAGCTGAGGCTGTCGCCGAGGATGATGGCCCGTTCCCGTTTGAAGCCGGGGATCTCCCGGAAGCACTGCGCAAAGAAGCGCGCGTCAGGCTTGTTGGCCTCCATGTGCTCGGAAATGAAGATTTTTTCGAAATACGGCGCAATACCCGCGCTGGCAATGCGTCCGTCCTGGACTCTCTGGACGCCGTTGGAGGCGATGAAGAGACGGTATTTTCCATGCAGTGCCTTCAGAAGCTCCTCGGCCCCGGGCATGAACCAGTGACCCTCGGCAAGGAAGCTCTCATACAGAGCCTGGGTCCGCTCGGCGTCACCCTCCACGCCGAGTTCGCGGTACAGTGTCTCGTAGCGCTGCACCAGCACCTGCGCGCGGGTGAGGATGCCGTCCTCCAGCATTTCCCAGTGGCGGATGTTAATTTGGTGATAGCGGGCGGCAATGTCATCGTTCATTTCAAGGCCGAGCTCCGCGAAGGCGCGGCCGAGGGCGACGCGCTCGGCGTGGTTGAAGTCCAGGATCGTGTTGTCGAGATCCAGGAATACGATCGGCCGACTGTCCATAGCGTTGTCCCTCATAGAGCGTTCAGTGTCTTGACAGCCTCCGCCACATGTTCCATGTGCATGCCGAGAGATGCTTTGACAAGCACGCGGTCACCTTTTTTCAGAAGCCCCGGCAGAGCTTCGATCATGGCGTCACGGGAGGCAAACCACTGTCCCCTCTCCCCTGCTCCTTCGGCGATGTTTTTGCCCTGCTCTCCGCAGGCGGCCACGAGCTCGATGCCCTTTTGGGCGGCGTAGCGGCCGAGCTCCAGGTGCAGCCTCGGGGAGTCCTCCCCCAGCTCCAGCATGTCGGCAAGCAGGCAGACCCGCCGTCCGCTGCAGGCGGCGAGGGAATCCACCGCGCAGCGCATGGACTCGGGGTTTGCGTTGTAGCAGTCGTCCACCAGCGTGACAAAGCCCGTGTCGATGACCGCGTTGCGGCGGCCCACGGTCCTGTAGGAGGCGATGCCCGCCTCGATCTCCCGATCGCTGAGGCCCAGGACGATGCCGACCGCCGCGCCTTCCAGGGCTGCGTAGACCATCTGCCGCCCGAAGGCCGGGACGTCGGCGTTTATCACACGGTCTTCATACCGGATGCGGCAGCGGGTGCGGCCCTCGGGCAGAAGCTCGATTTCGTCCGCGCGCACGCCGCAGTTTTCGCCCGTGCCGTAGAGCAGCACGCGCTGGGGACAGGTGATTTTGCTGAGCCAGGCGTCGTCCCCGTTGGCAACGACCGTCCCGTCCGGCGGCAGGAAGGCCAGCATCTCGGTCTTGGCGCGAAAGACGCCCTCCAGATCATGCAGAAACTCGAGGTGTGCCCGGCCGATCACCGTGAACAGCGCCACCGTCGGCCTTGCAACAGAAGCAAGCTCGGTCATCTCCCCGAAGCCGGAGATGCCCATTTCCACCACGGCGGCTTCGTGCTCGGGCTCGATGCGGGAGACGGTCATGGGCACGCCGATCTGATTGTTGTGGTTGCCCTCGGTCCTGAGGGTATGATAGCGCTGCGACAGTACCGCCGCGACCATCTCTTTGGCGGTGGTCTTGCCCACGCTGCCGGTGATGCCGACAACAGGGATCTGCAGACTCTCGCGGTAGGCGGTGCAGACCGCCTCCAGGGCATTTTGCACGTCTTTTACCAGCAGGACAGGGCCCTCCACCTCTTCCGGTATGTACTCGGCCAGGGCACAGACAGCGCCTTTTTCCAGCGCGCTTTCAATAAAGCGGTGTCCGTCTGTCTTCTCGCCGCGGTAGGCTACGAACAGGTCCCCCTGCTCGACGGCGCGGCTGTCGATCACGGCGCGGCTGATGCCAAGGCTTGCATCCTTGCAGTTTTTCAGCGTCCCGCCGCAGCATTCCGCCGCCTTTTTGAGTGTCATCGTTTTCAAGATCCGCTCATCTCCTCTCAATATATAGTATAGCATAGTCACCCCGGCAAGGCAAAAGAATTTGTTTTAAAAAAGTAGTGCATACAGAGAAAAGATATGTTATAATAATCAAGCTTGTTTAAAACTATTACAGTCAAAGGATAATTGCTATGAATTACGTGGTGGTGGATCTGGAATGGAATCAGGCGATGAGTTCCAAATCCTCCGTATTTAATAAGCTGCCGATCCATCTCGGCGGCGAGATCATTGAGATCGGCGCGGTCAAGCTTACCGAGGACATGAAGCCCGGCGAGGAGTTTACCATTGACGTAAAGCCCGTGTACTTTCGCCGCATGCACTACAAGGTCAAAAAGATCACCGGCTTTGACAAGGAGCGCCTGAGCCACGGACACTCCTTCCCCGACGCGATGGAGCAGTTTCGCGCCTGGTGTGGGGATGACGTGACCTTCATCACATGGGGCTGCGACGATCAGCGCATCATGGAGCAGAACATCATCATCCACGATCTCGACTGGGATTGGATCGCGGGCTGGATCAACCTCCAGCTCATCTACAATCTCCAGACCGGCGGTGACAAGAACCAGAAGTCCCTTGCCAGCGCCATGGAGCATTTTGAGATCGAGCAGACCAGGGTTGCCCACGACGCACTCGGCGATGCGTATAATACCGCCGTCGTCGCCTCCCGTCTCGACATGGCGGAGGGCCTTCGCATGTATGACGAGGCGGCCCACATCCTCGCCATGCGCATGCCGAACTATAAGCCCCCCATGGAAAACGATGGGCCCGACACCATCAGCCACGACGTGTTCGACGGCTTCAAAACCAAGGCCGAGGCCTTCGCCAACGAGCGGCTGTCCGTCCTCCCCTGTCCCATCTGCGGTCAGGAGACGGACGCGCTCAAGTGGATCAACCAGGGCGATCAGCGCTACATGAACATCTACTCCTGCGCCGAGCACGGCAGCTTTCTCGTGCGCGCCAAGTTCCGCAAGAGCAAGGAGGACAGCTCCTGGCTTGCAAACCGCCTGGTCTACGAGGCGGACGAGGACATGGTAAGCTTCTACAAGACCAAGGCTTCCCAGTCCCGCCGCCGCAGCCGCGGCCACAGCAATCGAAAACGCTCCGGCAGCAAGCAGTCCTGACGTTCCAGAATCGCAGACAGGGCGCGTTGCAAAATGCGTGTCATCCTGAGCATAAGCGAAGGATCTTTTTCTAAAAGTTTGCAAAAACCTTCAAAAGAAAGATTCTTCGTCACTTTGTTCCTCAGAATGACAAAAAAGCAAGCATTTTGCAACGCGCCCTTTTCTTACTATATTTTGCAAATGTACTCAGCCAATCCCGTCATCTGTCCGGTGCGCGCCTGCATCTGCGGCGGTAGCTTCCCGAAAAAAGGCTGCTGCCGGAATCCGGCAGCAGCCTTTTTTGCTTATTTATCAATCAAAGCTTCCGAAGGGCATCATGTTGTCGTAGCCGTCGTAGTAGAAGCCGCCCTCATCGACCCAGAAACTGGCGCCGCAGACCTGGCAGGTGTAGCCGTTCTGGCATACGCCGTCCTCAAGCCACCAGCTGAAGTTGCCCTCATACTGGTTGCCGCAGTAGGGGCAGGCGATGGTGTGGCCGTTGGCGTAACCTTCATGCTCCACAAAGCCGCCGCTGACCTTCTCGATCTCGCTGTCATTGAGCTTCACGGGAGATGCCGCAGGCGTCTTTACGATCTTGTTTCCGATTTTCTTTTCTGCCATTTTTATTTCCCTTTCCTTTCTGTCCGCTTTCAAGCAGACTTAATCACAAATCTGACTTGATGTCTTTGAGACAATCAGCACAGATATTCTTGCCCTCAAAGTTCAGCACGTTTTTCGCGGAATTGCAGAAAACACATGCCGCCTGATACTTGCGCAGAATAATGCTGTCCGCCTCCGTACAGATTTCAACAGGATCTTTCTCGCTGATGCCGAGCGTTCTGCGCATCTCGATGGGCAGAACGATGCGCCCGAGCTCGTCGACTTTTCTAACCATACCGGTAGATTTCATATGTATCCCTCCGCATTATCTACTGCCGGCAATTGCGAGTCGGATTACTCCGCATCCTCCCAGTTGTGCCAGACGTTCTGCACGTCATGCGATAAGCGACCGCTGCCCTATCGGGCGACGTCTGCTTTTCGCTGTTATTTTCTCACTTTTCAATAACACAACGTCGCTCTTCTGTTGTGTTTTTTCGTAGTGGTATGTCACTACGCTTTTTCTGCTTGTTATAATAATACAAGAGCAAGGGGAAAGTCAAGCCCTCCCCTGCTCCATCATCTGTGCAAGTTTGTAAAAACTTGTCCGCTTCGCGCCTGTCTGCTCCATTGCGGCCTTAGCAGTAATCTCCCCTGCTTTCCACGCGCCGTACACTTCTTCCCAATTCTCAGGGAACGTAAGCGAAGGCCGTCCAAGTTTCTTGCCCTTCTTTTTCGCCGCCTCGATGCCCTCCGCCTGCCTCTGCTTAATCGTGGCGCGTTCCTGTTCGGCAATCGTCCCAAGCACTTCAATTAAGATGTTATTGACCATTTCAAAGACCCATTCCTGACCCTCGGGCAAATCCATCATCGTTGTCGGCAAGTCAATCACTTTGAGACGGATGCCGTTATCCTTGAAGTATTGCAGTTCGTTCTTAATGTCCGCCTTGTTGCGGCTCAAACGGTCAAGGGATTTAACAACCAATGTATCACCGCGCCGCAGCATGGCGTTTTTCAAGGCTTGGTATCCTGTTCTATCCAAATCCTTGCCGCTTTCTTTATCGGTGATAATCTCCCTTTCCGTGGCTCCAAGAGCAAGGAAAGCGGAAATCTGACGGTCAAGGTTTTGGTCTTTACTCGATACTCTTGCGTAATAATATGTGCGGCTGTCCATGTTCGCGCCCCCTTCGTTCATCTGTTCGTATATTATCATAAGTATTCGTAAATGTCAAGCGCTTTGCGAATATGTTTGTAAATTAATTTTTATACTTCTCGAACACGATAAACGACAAGTTTTTGCTTGTTTGTAAAGGTGTACTCTTGCGAACAAAGGAATGGGCATTAACTATAAATGCCCATTCCTGCCACGCTGTTTTAACTCAATGTGATACTCCAATTACCAACTGCCGAAACTTCAAGAATATATGGATTATACTTCATCATTACAGTCCCAGAATACTCTTCTGAGGTATTAACCATTAGATTAGACCTGTCGCCATAAGTTCTCATGTGAAAGTGTCTCTCTGCCGAATTTCCTTCAATTTGAGCAAGTTTTGCATCGACATCTAATAGGACTATTCTATCTCCCTTTCCATTATAAGTGCCAATACTGTCTATAATATCGCATGTCCAAATTGAGCGGACTTCGATATGCCAATTTCCATTTGATGATATTTCAAGAAGAACTGTTTCCTGGCTTGGGTCAATTGTAATTCCCTCATAAGGTTCTGATGTATTAACAAATAATTCTGTTGAATCTCCTTTTGAATCATATCCCCTGACATGAAAATGCCGTGACTCATCATTTCCTTTTATGTAAAGCACAAATGCTCCTTGTGGGTGTTCAATACTCAAAATTGAATCGCCCTTTCCATCATAAACAATAGAATCTGGAATATTATCTGGTATGTTAAGTTTTGATGATTTGTTTTCAGCAAATGCATTGCTACAAATATAGAATACAAAAATTAATGAAAAGCAAATAAGAATAGAAATAGTTCTTCTCATATCTTACTCCTTGTATGGTTCTAATAATACTATAATTTTCTTTTCCTATTACTCAATATAAAAACCTACTGCATCATAATACTTCATAAAACTACCATCAGCCTCATTAAAAGTCGAAGTATAACTTGTAATATTACCAGTTGGATTTACAGCACAATTGCATAAGTCTGAATATACTTCATACAAATCTTTTATTGAACTATATGCTTCTTTGTATTCATCTGGCGGATTTACAAGTTTCTTCATTTGTGAAGCAACTAAATCTTGATTCGTTTTAATTGAATCAATTTTCGTTATAAAACTGCTATCTCTAAAAAGATTTGATAACGCTGTATTAAAATCGTCTACAAAATATCCATTTGGCCTGGTATATTTGTCTGTTTTTGAATCTCTTTTTTCGTAGATAGAATTATACCAAACATCATGAATTAAACCGCTTGCTGTTTCAGCATCAGAAGCGCCAAGAAGCATAGATGTACGGGCCAAAGATAACGTTGAAAGATAATTACTTTTTGCTTCTTCTGCTTCTTTTTTTGCCTTTTCTGCCTTCAAATAATTAATTGCACCAAAAGCAGCCACTATTATTGCAATAATTACAGCAACTATTATAATTGTCTTTTTTGCAGATTTATTAACAGATACTTTCGCTATCTCTACTTTCTGTGGTTCAAAATTGGTACTTTCCCCATCTAGCGAAGTTGGACAACCACAATTTGGGCATGCCGCGGCCTTATCAGAATATTCCTTTCCACATTCTGGGCAAATAATAAGTGCCATAATAACTCCTATTTTCCATTATTTATAATATTCTGCACCATTAATTGTATATTTTGCGGTACATCTTTCATCTGTACATATCTTGATACTGTTGTCCCGCTCCGCCCGATTTCACGGCCAACGGCTTCATATGTACCAAGAGTCTGATACAGTGTAATCATTTTTACAATTTCTTCGGGTGAGACGTGTTTTGCTCCCATATTACTTCTTGCCTTTCTTTGTGGGCTTATCCGCTGTCTTTAAGCATGCATCCGAATTTTCCATGCAATAATTCCACATATCATTAATATAACCCTTAAAATCCAATGACCTTGCGCCTTGTCCTCCTGCCGCTGCAATAATTGCGTTCATTGCGTTCAACTTGTCCTGATAATTCCAAGGAACCGTGATTGTTTTCTTGTCTGTGTCAAGAATAATTCGCATTGTTAAATCCTCCCCATAAATCTTTGTACAAATATCACAAGCATCACTGTTGTGATATTTTATTAATTGTATTATATAGCAAAGCAAGGAAATGTCAAGAATTTCCTTAGAAATTGTCTGAAATGCAGTGATTTATAGTAAATATTATCAAAATTGATGAAATTTTAGTGTTTTCATCGTTTTTTGGTAATTCTGACTTGTTTTCCTTCGTTTTGATTGATTATCCTTACAATTCGTTCATTTTGACCTGTTTCTAAAAATTTGCGGAGACGGTAAAAAAATTTGCTTTTCATAGTTATATGCCTCACACCTATATCTAATTTCCATTGAAAGCATTTTTAGTCCCGAAATACCGCCCGGGGTCTTTTCACATGTAATCGGAACATATTTAAGCCATTAAATGTCCTAATTTGAAAAATTCAAAAAAATATGTTATAATATATTTAGAAAAACGGAGATGGTAATAATCCTCGCCCCGTTTTATAAATTATGTGAAAAAGGAGGCCATATTAAAATGGCAAATAGTATTAGAAACACTCGGTCATAGTATAATGACCCCATGGAATTATTATTAAACGCTCTTGGAAACACAGTTGAAACATCTATTTTGGCTCAAATCCGTCGTCAAATTAATGTGAACAATATGATTGAAAGAGAAAACCAGCGCCAGCAGACAGAAGCAATTGTATGTGAAGTGCTTTCCCGTATCAACGCAACCGTTGATGTATCAGAAATCATTTCATAGATTGATGAATTGCGCAGAGCAATAGATAGTCTTGGGAGGTAAATTAATTATGGCATATACATCTCCCTATCAAAAGACGGTCTACATTCATCGTTCCCCATTAGAAAAGAACTTTCTCGGTATCAATAATGATAGTTGGAAAGCCGCCGCGCGGATTTTAAACCCACCTGCTTTTCTACTCTATATATATTTTGCGGCTAATAAAGACAGATTTGGACTCGCATTATCTCCAAAAGCAGTACAAAAGGAAATCGGCATGGCGCGTTCCACGTTTTATGACCAATTGACCGCCTTGGAAAGCCTTGGTTTTATAGTAAAGGAAAAAGGTAAAAGCAATATATACCACTTCTATGAACGTCCTTTGGGCGTGCCTGATATCATTTATCATCCCTCCGATGACGTACAAGATTGTTTTAATTATTCGCCTCTCGGTTTTGACATGTCAACTTGCGGTGAAGAATATCCGCAAGAGAATATAGAAATATATAATAAATCCTCTCCCAAAGAGGATAAATATATATTACCAAAAGGTAAAGAAGACAATACTCAGGACGCAGAGTCAACACCTAAAAAAAATCCATGTGGATTTGACTTCTAATCAGCGCTCAGCACGTCGCGCGGATTTACAAATACGTTAGATATTCGCAACGCGGATTATCAATTACGGGTATACTACATCACTTCTAATAATGATGTACAAAATCTCTTGTTTCATATAATCACTTTCATATTTTCTACAAAGAGCGGGAGGCGCATAACCTCCCGCTCATTTTATTAGTCTTTTGGAGCCATTTAGCCGCCTTTGTGCGGCTTTTTTCTTTACTTTGGCTTCATCCTGATGTACCATGCGAATAGCAAGATAAGCCGTTAAAACCGTCTACGCCGTGCTTTTCCGCCTTTTACATGCCCTGTTCATGTGAAATATTACTTTACATGCTCATTAAAACACTTCTTTGCTTTGTCATGGTGATAATGTCATCGTCCCGCAAACTATTTAAATAGGTCTGTGTAATCTGTACATTCTCGTGTCCCAAGAGACGAGAAATCGTGTAAAGGTCTGTACCCATTTTGATTTGTTGTTGCGCGAAAAAATGTCGGCAGGTATGAGGCGATACTCGTATATCTTTTATCCCGTCGCCGTGTTTCTTAACAATATGCTCAACTGCGCTATTAGTCAACTGCCGCCCATGAAACGAAAGAAAATAATAAGCGTCTGTATTCTTTAAGACATAGTAGTTTTCTTTCACAAGTTCATATTTCATCATGGCTTTGTGTAAAATCGGCGTAATGGGCACAACTCTTTGTTTGTGGTTTTTCCCGTTGATAATAATATAATCGCCGTGTATGTCGCTCGGCCGAATACAGCACAACTCCCAACATCTGATACCAGTTTCAAATAACATAGTTAAAATTGCCGCGTCTCGTAAAGCAAGATAATCTCTGCCCTTACAGGATTTGAGCATGGCGCGGACATCGGACGGAGTAAATGCCATGATAACGGCTTTTTCCTGCTTGCACCATTTAAAATTTTTCTTTGTATTAAACCCTCCATAGCCCTCATCATAACAATACTGAATAAAGGCTTTAACCACTTTCAAAAGTCCGTTGATATAACTGCCCTTGCGCCCTTTTCCAATCATGTATAATGTGAACCTACGGACAACCGCAAGCGTCAAATCGTCCAAATCCACCATATTTTCTTCCTCTTGGAAATAGCGGAGGAACAGATTTATGTTGTTACGATAACTCCGTATTGTTTTCTCTGTAAACTTTCTGACTTCAATCTCTACAAGGTATTCTTTTACCGCAACGCTGATTTTCATAATAAAACCCTCCTATTGTACGTCACAACAGGAGGGTTATTGTATGTCATCGTTAAAGCAAGGTATTGCACAACTGCTTTTCCATTTCTCTTGGAAAAGTTCTAACTAGAAATCATACCGATGGATTTTCGGAACGAAAAGCCATCACTCCGCATCCTCCCAGTTGTGCCAGACGTTCTGCACGTCGTCGTTATCCTCGAACATGTCGAGCATCTTCTGCATGTTCTTGATATCGTCCTCATTGGTGAGCTTGATGTAGCCGTTCTGAGGCAGCATCTCCACCTGAGCACTCAGGAGCTTATAGCCCTTCGCGGTCAGGGCGTCGGCCACGGCGGCGAGGTCATCCTCGGTGGTATAGACGGTCATGGTCTCGTCGCCCTCATTTTCAAAGTCGGCGGCGCCAGCGTCCAGCGCGTCCATCATGACAGTATCCTCGTCCAGCTCCTCGTCCTCGTTGTCAATGACGATGACGCCCTTGCGGTCGAAGGACCAGGACACGCAGTTGGCAGCGCCCATGTTTCCGCCGTACTTGTCGAAGTAGTGGCGCATCTCACCGGCGGTGCGGTTGCGGTTGTCGGTCATGGTCTCGACGATGACCGCGACGCCCTGGGGGCCGTAGCCTTCGTAGGTGATCTTCTCGTAGTTTTCGGTGTTGCCCGCGCCGAGGGCCTTGTCGATGGTGCGCTTGATATTGTCATTGGGCATGTTGGCGGCCTTGGCCTTGGCAATGACGGTGGCGAGCTTGGAGTTTGAGCGCGGGTCACCGCCGCCGCCCTCCTTGACCGCGACGATCATTTCGCGGGCGATCTTGGTGAAGGCCTGCGCGCGCTTGGCGTCTGCCGCGCCCTTCGTTTTCTGTATATTATGCCATTTGGAATGTCCGGACATGTTGTGTTCTCTCCTTATACGATGAATAATTCTGCTGAAATATTTTAACACATCCGCATAGGGATGACAAGAGTCTCTTTTGTAATTCCGGCCCTGATTGCCAAAAACTGTGCCTTGCAAAAGTCCGCGCGTCGGCTACAATGTCGGTGAGGTGATCGCATGAAGCTGAGAAAAACCATCCAAAGGATGCTCTCCATGTGCCCGGATGCCTGGTACATATTCATCACGTCCGTCAAGCTCACGGCCTTTGTGCTTTGCTGCGCGTTCGTACTGCTGCTCGGCTGGGGCGGGAGCATGATGGATGGCTACCGGGAGTACATGACCGCCATGAGCCTGTATGAGATCGGGCAGGCGCTGCTGCTCGTCGGGGTGCTTTTCTCGGTCCTGATCGAGGATGTTCAGAGCTCCAGGCGGTAAAACGCCTCGCGGTCCATGAGGGCGTTGAGCACATCCAGCATGGCATCCGCGCTCATGCGCTCGGGCAGGTCCAGGCGCTTTAACAGCTGCCGCCGTTTCTCAGCGCTGCCCGTTCCCCCGCTGAGGCCGCGCGCGTAGAGATCGGCCTTTGTGATCCGTTCACAGCATGTATCGTTGGGGCTGTCGTCAAAGGTGGCCCCGGCCCGGATGAGGGCGTCAAGCAGCACCTCGGGCCGCATGCCCTCCACGCCGAGCTTGCCTTCCTTGGAGGTCTTTGCCTTGCGGCGCTCCTTGCCGTAAATATCGGGGATGTAGGCGTGCTTGACGAATTTGGGGTCGACGCAGCCCCGGATGTGGTTTCGGATCAGAAAGCCCGCGCCGTCGGAGTCCGTGAGCACGATCAGGCCGCGCTGCTCCGCCATTGTTTTGAGCAGACGGCGTTTGGCTGCGTCGTTGAAGATGCCGAAGCCGGAGGTCTCCAGAATGACCGCATCCACCACCTGGCTGAGTGTGTTTTTGTCGTAGCGGCCTTCGACCACTATGACCTCCTTAAGCTTCCGCATGGGTCTCCCCCGCCGCGATGCGCAGCACCGCTTCCTTCAAAAGCTCCCGGGGGTCGGCCCCGCTGCTCTTCATGCGGTAATCCGTCTCGGCGCAAAGCTCCACCGCGCGCTTGAGCTGCGGCAGCGTAAAGCCCCGGGCGGCGCTTATAAGCTTGGAGGCGATGTAGTCATACTTCATGGCGCAGACCTCCATCACGTATTTGGTGCCGAGGTTTTTGTCCAGCGCGAGGCGCGCAGCATAGAGCTGCCGCATCTGCCGCCCGAGGACCGCAAGCATCATGATGGGCTCGTTGTTTTTATCCGCCAGCAGCTCCGACAGGACGCTGAGGGCGGAGTTGATTTTTTTCTGTGAAATGAGCTCCGTCATCTCGAAGACCACCGCCTCCGGGATGTGGTTGGCCACGGCCTCCACGTCCGCCTGGGTGACCGCGTCGCCTTTTGCGTAGGCGGCGATTTTTTCGATCTCGGGGATGAGCCTGCTCATGAGATCGCCGCTGATGAAGATGAGGCGCTGGGCGGCAGAGAGCTCGACCTTCTTTCCCGCGGCTGCGAAGCGGCGGGCGATCCAGTCTGTGAGCATGCCCTGGGACTGCTGGGTAAACTTGAGCTCCCTGCACTCTGAGCGCAGGGTCTTGACAAAACGCAGCCGCCCATCCGGCTCAAACTGGGCGTTCTGGACAAAGGCCACCGTGCAGTAGTCAGGGATGTCGGAGATGAGCTTTGCGCAGCTTTCCGCGTCGGAGAGCTTGTTGATGTCCACGTCCCGCAGCTCGACAAAGGTGTGCTCGGTCATGAAGGGCATGGCGTCCAGGGCCTGCTGGAGCCTGAGCGGGTCCAGGGCAGGGCCGTCGAGGCGCTTGTAGCTGAAATCATCTTCCCCCTCGGGGAGGCATTTCTTTTTGAGCTGGGTCAGATACTGCTCGCGCAGATAGTCCTCCGGCCCCCAGAGAAGATACAGCCGCTCCGGCCCGCGCTCCTTTAACGTGCGCAGCTCGAAAGCATAATTGAATTGCTCGTCCTTTGCCGATTTCTTAGCCATGTTTCCTCTCCCAAACGATCTCCACCGTGCCGTCCTCGTCGGTTCGCTGTACCTGATAGCCGTACTTCTCGAGCGCCGCAAGCGTCTCCGGCGCGGGCTGGCCGTAATTGTTGTATCCCACGCTGATGACCGCGATGCCTCCGCCGACCTCGCTTAAAAGCTCCTCGGAGCTTGCGTCCTTCGAGCCGTGGTGCCCGACGATGAGGATATCCGTATTTTCAAGCGCTGCCTGCTCTGTAAGTCTTCGCTCCTGCTCCTTCGGCGAGTCCGCCGTCACAAGCAGATGCCTGTCCCCGACGGCGAGATCGACCATCAGGCAGCGTTCGTTCAAATCTCCCTCGTCACCCGGCTTGTAGATCTGCGCGTCCAGCCTGCCGCAGCTTACACGCGCATTGCCGTCCAGCTTCTCCACTCTTGTCCCGTGTCTTTCGGCGCAGGCGAGGATTTGGTCGTGCAGGACGCTGTCCTCCTCGTCGGCCGGGAGGATCAGGGTGTTCACCGGCACCATCTCCATGAGCCGCACCGTGCCGTCTGCGTGATCGGTGTGCAGGTGGGTCAGGATCAGAAAATCCACATTTCGCCGCCCGCAGCTCAACAGATACTCACCCGCCGCGGCCCCGGCCTCGTCGATGGTGCCGGTGTTGCCGCAGTCGATGACGGCGGTCGCGTCCCCGGCAAAGGCGGTGATGCACTGGCCCTGCCCCACATCCAGGACCGTGACGCAGTCGTTCTCGCGGTAATAGCGCTCGGTGCGCAGGATGATCCCCACAAGCAGCGAAATCGAAAGTCCCAGCGGCAGCAGCACCCGCAGAACGCGCTTTCCGCGAAGCACAAAGCCCAGCAGCAGCATCGTGTAACCGAAGAGCATCCAGAAGAAGGTCCCGCGATTGCGCAGATACAGCACCGCATAGGGCATACGCGAAACGAGGCCCGCCACAAGCAGGATGTACCGCACGACCCAGGCGCACAGCCACGCCGCCCCCGTTCCGAGCGCCGGGACCACCGACAGGGCGCAGGCCGCCCATGCAAGGCAGAAGCAGAGGCTCACCGCCCAGAGGCAGGCGATGTTGCTCAGGATGCTCAGAAGCGGCACATAGGAAAAGTGCAGCGCCGTCAGGGGCACGGTGAAGACCATGACGCTCAGGGTGCTTGCCATGACGCCCAGCACATAGCGCACGGCCTTGCAGTTTAGCCGATCCGGCAGCGGATTCAGAAAGCGCGCATAGAGCCTTTCCCCGAAGCACAGGATGCCCGCCATGGCGGCAAAGCTCATCTGCAGGCTCACGCTTTTCGCCGCCAGCGGAGAGCTCACAAGCAGCAGCGCCAGCACTGCCGAAAGCGAGGTGATCGGATCATTCTCCCGCCGCAGGATGGGCGCGAGCAGCAGAAGGGTCTGCATGAAGGCCGCGCGCACGGCGGAGGCGCTGCCGCCCGTGACAAGGACGAAGCACCAGATCAGCACGATGCTCCCGATCGCGCTGCGCCTGCCGTTACCCAGCAGGAAGGCGAGCAGGCCCACGAGGAATGAGACGTGCAGGCCCGACACCGCCACCACATGCATAAGACCCGAACGGCTCATGGCGACATAGAGAGCGTCGTCGTTGTAGAAATCCTGCTTGTCACCCAGCATCAGAGCCTTGACGAAGGCGCGGGCATCCGTTGGAAAGATGCTGTCCACGCGTTCACAGAGAAAACGGTGCAGGCGCACCGGCAGCGTGCGCAGGGAAAAACCGCCCTTTTCAAGCGCCTCGCCGCTCTTGATGCTCATGCGCAGATAGAAGCCGTTTACGTTGTAATTGTCGTAGGGCTTGCCGTAGAGCGTGTCGGCGGTGCTGAGCTTTGCCGTGAAGGAGACGATGTCCCCCGGCTCGGCTTCCGTGAGCTTCAGCTTGTTGTCATAGACGATGGCCTTGAAGTGCGGCAGATCGTCCGAGCTTATGCGGATGCGCAGTCTCGCGTAGTCGCCGTAATCGTCCGGGTAGTCCAGCACCGTACCGCGCACCTCACGCGTCTGCCCGGCGTATTCCCTCGCCCGGTCGACGGTCAGGCGGGTGAAGGCGCTGTATTCCAGCAGACCGAGCGAGAAAAACAGCAGCGCGATCATCGCCGGGCGGAGCCATTTTCGGTGCGCAAGCCCCAGCGCGGCCGACAGCAGCGCGCAGCTAAGCGCCGCCGCTGTGACAAGCCGCGTGGGCAGAATGTAGTTTGCCAGAAAAACCGCGGCGGAAAAAGACAGCGCTGCCACAGCCAGCTTCCGCATAGGCTTCACCCCATACAAAACAGGGCCGGTATGCTGTACCGGCCCTATCGTTTTTTATCAGTTCAGATAATATTCATGCCGAGCCAGGTGCCGCCGAGAAGGTGGAAGTGCAGGTGCATGACAGTCTGGCCGCCGTCTTCGCCGCAGTTGTTGATAACGCGGTAGCCGTTTACAAGGCCCTCGGCCTTGGCGATCTTCGCGATGGCCTCATAGCACCTGGCGACCCAGATGCTGTTGCTCTCGTTGATCTCGTCGGCGCAGGCGATGTGCTCCTTCGGCACCACCAGGACGTGAACGGGGGCCTGGGGATTGATGTCCCGGAAGGCGTAGACATATTCATCCTCGTACACCTTGGTGCTGGGGATCTCCCCGGCGATGATTTTGCAGAACAGGCAGTCGTCCATTTTTCTTTCCTCCTGTCAGATTTTATCGCTGACAAGCCCCTCGACCGCGCAGAGCGCCTCGTTGAGCTTGCTCACGTCGTTGCCGCCGCCCATGGCGGAGTCGGGCTTGCCGCCGCCCTTGCCGCCAGCAATGGCGGTGATGGAGCGGATGATGTCGCCGGCCTTGACGCCCTTTGCCACCGCGTCCTTGCCGCAGACGCACTGGAAGGTGATCTTGTCGCCGTTTACGGAGGCGATGACCGCGACGACGCTGCTGCACTTGTCGCGCAGAACGTCGCCCAGCTTACGGAGCGTATTGGCGTCGCAGCCGTCCTTGGAGCAGGTCACGACCTTGAGGCCGCCTACGTCCTTGCCGTTTCTGAGCATCTCGTCGGCGCCGCCCGCGGATTCTTTCGCCTTGTACTGCTCGATGAGACGCTTTGCCTCCTTGAGTTCGTTTGCCTGCTGCTCCAGCTTCTGCCTGAGGTCGGCGGGGCTGGTCTTGTACATGGCGGCGAGTTTGGTCAGCTCCTCGAGGTCGCGGTTGAGGACCTTCATGGTCTCAAGGCCGGTGCTGGCCTCGATGCGGCGCACGCCGGAGGCGACGGAGCCCTCGGAAATGATGTGGAAGGCGCCTGCCTTGGCGGTGTTGTCCAGATGCGTGCCGCCGCAAAGCTCGATGCTCCAGTCACCCATGTTCACGACGCGCACCACGTCGCCGTACTTCTCGCCGAAGAGCGCGGTGGCGCCGGACTTGCGGGCCTCGTCGATGGGCATTTCCTTCACGCTGATGCCGTAGCCCGTGAGGATGGCGTCGTTGACGATGCGCTCGACCTCCTTGAGCTCTTCGGTGGTGACGGAGGAGAAGTGGGTAAAGTCGAAGCGGAGGAAGTCCGGCTCGACAAGGGAGCCCGCCTGGTGGACATGATCGCCCAGGACCTCGCGCAGGGCCTTGTGCAGAAGGTGGGTCGCGCTGTGGGCGCGGCCGATGGCCTGGCGGCGCTTCTCGCAGTAGCTTGCCTTCACCTTGTCGCCGACGGCAAATGCACCGGACTTGACCACACCATAGTGCATATACTTGCCGCCCTTGTTCTTCTGGACGTTGTTGACCTCAAAGACGCTGTCGCTGCAGACGATCTTGCCGTGGTCGGCAACCTGGCCGCCCATCTCGGCGTAAAGTACTGTCTGATCGAGAACGATGATGCCCTCGGCGCCCGCGCCCAGTTCCTGCTGCAGCTCGTCCTCGGAGACCAGGGCCAGCACAGTCGCCTCGGTCTCCTTCTGATCGTAGCCGACAAACTTGGTGTCGGGGATGCTCTTGCCGAACTCGATGCCGGCCCAGCCGAGGTCGCCCAGGGCTTCCCTGGCCTTGCGCGCGCGCACGCGCTGCTCCTCCATGAGGGCCTTGAAGCCGTCCTCGTCCACGCTCATGCCCTCGTCCTCGCACATCTCGATGGTGAGGTCGATGGGGAAACCGTAGGTGTCGTAGAGCCTGAAGGCATCGGCCCCGGAAAAGACGCTCTCGCCCTTGGCCTTGTGCTCTTGGAGCAGGTCGCCGAAGATCTTCATACCGGCGTCGATGGTGCGGGCGAAGTTCTCTTCCTCGGTCTTGACGACGCGGGTGATGTACTCCTGCTTCTCGCGAAGCTCGGGATACTGGCACTCGTTTTCGTGGATGACAGTGTCAATGACCTTGTAAAGGAAGG
Source organism: Oscillospiraceae bacterium (assembly GCA_902799075.1). Taxonomy (GTDB): domain Bacteria; phylum Bacillota; class Clostridia; order Oscillospirales; family Oscillospiraceae; genus Limivicinus. The sequence continues at coordinate 24,346 of CADBYZ010000003.1, forward strand.
GCTCGTTGACGCCAAGGAGCTTGCCGTGGCGGGCGGCGCGGCGGAGAAGACGGCGCAGCACGTAGCCGCGGCCCTCGTTGGAGGGCAGGATACCGTCGCAGATCATGAAGGTGGCCGAGCGGATATGGTCGGTGATGACGCGAAGGGACACGTCCTTCTTGTGGCTCTGGCCGTAGAAGGCGCCCGTCAGCTCGCTGACCTTATGGGTAATGTTCATGACGGTATCGACATCGAAGAGGGAGTCCACACCCTGGCACACGACCGCCAGACGCTCGAGGCCCATGCCGGTGTCGATGTTCTTCTGCTTGAGCTCGGTGTAATTGTTGTTGCCGTCGTTGTCGAACTGGGAGAAGACGTTGTTCCAGACCTCCATGTAGCGGTCGCAGTCGCAGCCGACGGTGCAGTCGGGCTTGCCGCAGCCGTACTCGGGGCCGCGGTCATAGTAGACCTCGGAGCAGGGGCCGCAGGGACCCGCGCCGTGCTCCCAGAAGTTGTCCTCCTTGCCGAAGCGGAAAATGCGCTCGGGCGCGATGCCGATGTCCTTGTTCCAGATCTCGAAGGCCTCGTCATCGTCGACGTAGATGGAGGGATAGAGGCGGTCGGGATCGATGCCCACCCAGTCGGGAGAGGTCAGGAACTCCCAGCACCAGGCGATGGCTTCCTTCTTGAAGTAGTCGCCGAAGGAGAAGTTGCCCAGCATTTCAAAGTAGGTGCCGTGGCGGGCAGTCTTGCCGATGTTCTCGATATCGCCGGTGCGGATGCACTTCTGACAGGTGCAGACGCGGCGGCGGGGCGGCTCCTGCTCGCCCTTGAAGTAGGGCTTCATGGGCGCCATGCCGGAGTTGATGATGAGAAGAGAGGCGTCGTTCTGCGGGATAAGCGAAAAGCTGGGAAGCCGCAGGTGGCCCTTGGTCTCAAAGAAGCTCAGGAACATTTCCCGAAGCTGGTTTACGCCGAATTTTTCCATGTATATATCCTCCAAAATTGTGTTAACAAAAATAAAAGCCTCGCCCCAAAATGCAGGGGCGAAGCTCGGTTCGCGGTACCACCCTGATTACCGCAAGTGCGGTATCTCAAGTGCCCTTAACGCAGGCAGACGTTCCGGTCTTTCCGGAAAGGCTCGGGAGTGGCTGTCGGTTTTGGAAGCAGGGCCTTTCAGCATGCTGGCCCCTCTCTGTGGAATCCTGCGCCGACTCGTTCCGTCACAGCCAATTGCAATATCGCATTGCATTGTATCAGAAAAACAAAAATTGTCAAGTAGCGATCACCGGTTTTTCTGTGCCTGTCAATATCCCCAATCCATGAGCTTCCATTTCCCGCCGTCTGACCGGGCGAGCCACCACTGCCAGTCGGTGTACTCGTAATCCTCATTCCAAGCCGTCATCTCGGTATTCTTCTTAGGGGAATGGAAATCGCTGACAAAGGAAATGACCTGTGAAAAATGCTCTTTTGCGTCGCGCGCCTCCTCTAGATTGTTCACCCATGCCAGGTTTTCGGCATTGCACTGCTCATCGGAGGCATAGCGGATACTGTGCAGCTCGCAGCCCTTCCAGGTATTGAATTCCTTCATAATCAGGGAAATCGCCGCATCCATATCTTCCCTTGTATAGAGTGAAGAGCTTCCGTAATCAATTGCGACCTTGTTCTCCTGTTTTGCGCCGCAGCCGGGCAGGAGGACGAGCGCCGCCAGAAACAGGCAAACGACAAGCCTTCTTTTCATAACTTACACGTTTCTCCGTTTTCTCAAAATGGACAGCCGCGGGGCTTCCTTGGGCAGCCGCAGATGTACCTCCATCATCGGGTGGCGCGCGTCGGGGATGGTCTCCCCTTCCGCGTCTTTTATCTCCGAAACGGTGAAGCTTATGGGCTCGTCCGTAGGGGTGAGAAGCTCCAGCTCATCGCCGGTGAGGAATTTGTTGCGCTGGGACAGGACCGCGTTTCCGTCCTCGTCACAGCTTTCCACCACGGCGACAATGTCCGCGCCTGATTTGTATGTTCCGTCATAGCACTGCCCCGGCTCGCCGCCGAGGTAGAAGCCCGTGCAGTAAGGGCGGTGACTGACCATCTCGGTCTCCTTCACCCATACCTCCGGCACCGGGTCCCCGCAGGCCACGGCGTCGAGCGCGTGGCGGTAAGCGTTAGTGACGACGGCGGCATAGTAGGCGGACTTCATGCGACCCTCGATCTTGAAGCAGGAAACGCCCGCCTCCATAAGGTCTTGCAGGTGTTCGATCATACACAGATCGTTTGAGTTCATGATGTACGTGCCGCCGTCCTCCACCACGTCAAAGTACTGACCGGGGCGCTTTTCCTCCATGAGGCTGTACTTCCAGCGGCAGGGCTGGGCACACTCACCACGGTTGCCGTCGCGCCCGGTCATGTAATTGGACAGCAGGCACCTGCCCGAGAAGGAGACACACATCGCCCCGTGCACAAAAGCCTCGAGGCGAAGCTCTGACGGGGTGTTGGCCCGGATGCGGCGGATCTCGTCCAGCGGCAGCTCCCGCGCCAGCACCACGGTGTCCGCCCCCATGGCATGCAGGACCGTGGCTGCGGCGCTGTTGACCACGCCGAGCTGGGTGCTGACGTGCAGGGCGATTTTGGGCGCAAAGCGCCTGGCCAGGGCCAGCACGCCGAGATCGGCGATGATGAGCGCGTCCGGTCCCGCCTCGTTCAAAAAGGCGAGGTAGCCCGGCAGGCGCGCAAGCTCCTCCTCCCGCGGCAGCGTGTTGCAGGTCACGTAGACCTTTTTCCCCATGCCGTGGGCAAGCTCGATGGCCTTGACCAGTTCCTCGTTATCGAAATTACCGGCGGCGGCCCTGAGGCCGAATTCTTTTCCCGCCAGGTAAACGGCGTCCGCGCCGTAGCGCAGCGCCATCCCGAGCCGCTCAAAGTCCCCCGCGGGGGCGAGCAGCTCAAGATCATTGCGCATAATTTTGTGAAGCAACAAAGTTATTAAACTCCGTATCGTTCGTAAAGAATCTGTGCACGCCGGCCTCGGCGTCCAGGGCATAGAAGTAGTAGCTGGTGCTCTCGGGATAGAGGGCCGCGTAGATGGAGGCAAGGCCCGGGCTGCAGATCGGTGTGGGCGGCAGACCGTCGTGAACGCGGGTATTGTAGGGGTCGTCCTTCTCCAGCATCTGCATGGTGGGCGCACCCTCGTGGTCGTTGTAGGGATAGAGGACCGAGGCGTCGATGCCGAGCACGATGCCGGCGTTGAGGCGGTTATAGATGACGGAGGCGATATAGGGCCGCTCGTCGTCGTTGCCGGCCTCCTTTTCGATGAGGGAAGCGACCTTGAGCACATCGTACATGTTCATGCCGATCTCCTCGGCGCGCTGGTACATCTCGTCGGTGATGCGGCGGTGGAAGTTGTCGAGCAGCTTGTTGATGGCGCTTGAGCCCTGCATGCCCACATAGAACTCGTAGGTGTCCGGGAACAGGAAGCCCTCGAGCCGATAGGCGCCCTCTCCTTCCGTGAGGTCCAGGAAGTCGTAATTATACTCGGTGGAGGCGGCGTCCTCCATAAGGTCATTGTAATTGCATACGCCGTTTTCCTCCAGACGCATGAAGATCTGATGCATCTTGAAGCCCTCGGGGATCGTGACGGTGACCGTGACCGTGGAAGACGAGCCCGCGCGCATGTTCTGGATCAGGGCGCGGTAGTCGAAGGTGGAGCGCAGCTCGTACTCGCCGGGGCTTACCTTGGTGTCGGCGGTGGAAATTTTGCAGAAGAGATTGAAAAGCCACTTGTATTCGATGAGTCCCGCATCCTTGAGCACATCCGCCACGTAGTCCATGTCCGCGTGGGTGACGCGCTTGGTGCCGACCTTCACGCCGTTTTCGTCGATCTTGTCCACAGTCTCCGACTGGAAGATATTGCTCGGCAGTGTGACGACGGCGGTAAAGTCGTCCTTATTGAGAGCCAGCATATCGCTCGTCGCCATCCAGGCAAGGCAGGCCAGCACGACGCTGACGCAGACAATGAACGTAAAGTACATCAGTCCCCCGAGGCAGCCCGAGTGGTATTCATGGCTCTGGCGCACGGGGCGGTAGTCCCGCTCGGACTCGGCGTCGCCGGTGTAGTTTCTGGTCTCGCGGCCCGAGGAGTCGATCAGCAGCTCGTCCATGGCCTTGATGGGGTTGCGTCGTGCTTTCGACTGCCGGGTCTTTTTCCGCTCGCTTTGGTCCTCCGGGCGCTTCTTCCCATCGTGGATGCGGAATATTTCGTTGATCTTATCCAGTTCGTCTGGCATGGTATACTCCTTGTAGCACAAAGCCGCCGGGCGTCATAGGATGGCATGAGCTGAGCGTAGGAAACGCCAGGCCCAACATAGGGAGAAAGCCCTGCCGTCCACCGCACGGCGGGAGGGTGCGTCGACTGCTTTGGTGCGGAGAAAGGGAATCACTATGTTCTGTAATTCTTGCAACAACGGCAATAATAACCTCTGGCTCATCATCCTCATCATCATTCTCTTCGGCGGCTGCAACGGCGGTTACAACGGCTGCGGCAACAACTGCGGCTGCAACAACAATTGCGGCTGTGGCTGCAGCAACAACTGCGGCTGCAGCAACAACTGCGGCTGCAACAACGACTGCGGCTGCTGCTGAGTCAGACGGAGGGGCCCCTTACGGGGCCTCTTTTTTGACGTTCGGAGAATGGATTTTGTTTCCGGAGGTTTTCGCAACACAAGTGATTATGCACAGGATGGTTGATTTACATACATCGGCAATGTACGCGATGCATCAAACCTGCGAAAAGACCTCTCCGATTTTGCCGTGGATGACAAGGTCAGCCTCGGCGGGAGTGCTGGAGCGGGTGATGAGCACCAGCTTGTCGCCGCGATAGTAGTTGATGAGACCCGCCGCGGGATAGACCTTGAGGGAGGTGCCGCCCACGATGAGCACGTCCGCATTGCGGATATACCGGATCGCCTCGCGCATCACGTCCTGGTCCAGCGCCTCCTCGTATAAAACAATGTCCGGGCGGATGACCCCGCCGCAGCCGCAGCGCGGCACGCCCGTGCCGTGGTTCATGAGATCGGCGTCGCAGCTTTTCCGGCAGCGGGAGCAGTAGGCTCTGAGGATGCTGCCGTGCAGCTCGAGGACGTTTTTGCTCCCCGCGGCCTGGTGCAGGCCGTCGATGTTCTGGGTGACGACGGCGCGAAGCTTCCCCTCGCGCTCAAGCTCCGCAAGGCGCAGGTGGCAGCGATTGGGCTTTACCCCGTCGATGACCAGCTTCTCCCGGTGGAAACGGTAGTATTCCTCGGGATAGCGCTCGAAAAAAGTATGGCTCAGGATGGTCTCGGGCGGGTATTTCCACTTTTGGTTGTACAGGCCGTCCACACTGCGAAAGTCGGGGATGCCGCTCTCGGTGCTGACGCCCGCCCCGCCGAAGAACACAATATTGTCGCTTCCGTCTATCCACTCTTTCAGTTTAGCGATGTTGGCTTCCATGTATCGCGCCTCCTTTATACGGCCGCTTCCGCCGCCGCGATCACTTTAGCCGCGCACTCCTCGCAGGCCTTGAGCGTGATCTCGTTTTCCCGGCGGACAATATAGCGGTAGGTGTCGTCCGAGCACTTGTCGGACATGTCCAGGATAAACAGGCGGGCGGCGCGGATGGCAGAGAGGGAAAACTCCGCGCTCTCGCCGAGGTAATGCAGGGCGTCCTTGGGACAGAACCCGGCAAGCTCCGCGCCCAGCTCCAGTGCCTGGCTCATCATGTTGATGACCTCGCCGGGGATGGCGACGGCCGGCTGGCGCGTGGCCTCGATCCTGCGCTCGTCCCTCTCCAGGAGGGCCTTGCGCAGCGGTCCGCGGGATTTCACATCCTCGTCGATGAGGTGGACCATATACGTTCTGAGGATCTCTGCGTTGCGGAAAATGTACGCCGCGCGCTCGTTTTCGGGCAGGGCGTTCACTGTGTGGGCCGCCGCCCGCTCCAGCAGCGACATGGCCAGGGCCGCGTTCATGGCGGCGGCGCTGCCGGTGTCGATGCGTGCTTCCGGGTCAGCGAGGGCTTTGGTCAGCTCGTCGGCATTTTTCAGCTTGAAGATCTCGATCTTGATTCCTTCCGCCATGCTTGCTCCTTTCTCAGTCGCGGTTAAATTCTCTGAGTCTGAGGCCCTCGTTCTTCTGCAGGGCCCAGTTAATACACCAGTCAGAAGTAAAGAGCAGGAGGTTGTTGCCCTTGAAGTCCTGCACCCACTTGGTATCGCTGGTGAGATTGAGGTCCGGGATGCGGATGTCGTCGTTCTCCACCCAGCGCACCAGCTCGTACGGCATGGAGCGGCGGCGGATCTCCACCCCGTACTCCGTGCGAAGCCTGTACTCCAGCACCTCGAACTGCAGCACGCCCACGACGCCCACGATGACCTCCTCCACGCCGGTGTACGGCTCGTGGAAGATCTGGATGGCGCCCTCCTGGGCGATCTGCATGATGCCCTTTTCAAACTGCTTGCGCTTCATGGTGTCCACGCGCTCCACCCCGGCAAAGTGCTCGGGCGCGAAGGTGGGGATGCCCTCGAAGCAGACGTTCATGTTCTTCTCGCAGATGGTGTCGCCGATGGAGAAGATGCCGGGGTCAAAGACTCCGATGATGTCGCCCGCGTAGGCCTCGTCGATGATGGCGCGGTCCTGGGCCATGAGCTGTTGGGGCTGGGCAAGCCGAAGGGCCTTGCCCGCCTGGACGTGGAAATACTCCTTATCCCGCTCGAAGCGGCCCGAGCATATGCGCATGAAGGCGATGCGGTCCCGGTGGGCCTTGTTCATGTTGGCCTGGATCTTGAAAACGAAGGCGGAGAAGCGCTCGTCCATGGGATCGACGATGTCATCCCGGGAGATACGCGGCAGGGGCGGCATGGTCATTTTCAGGAAGGACTCCAGAAACGGCTCCACGCCGAAGTTATTGAGGGCCGAGCCGAAGAACACGGGGCTGAGTCTTCCCTTGCGCACCTCTTCGATATCAAACTCGTAGCCCGCGCCGTCGAGCAGCTCGATGTCGTCGGCAAGCTGCTCGCGCAGACGGTGGCCGATAAGCTCGTCAAGCTTTTCGGTCTCGTCCAGCTTACACTCGATGGCTCTTATTTTGCTCTGGCCCCGGTGAAACTCATTGAAAGCGAGGATTTCCCGGCGCTCGCGGTCGTAGACGCCCTTGAAATCCTGGCCGCAGCCGATGGGCCAGTTCATGGGATAGGTCCCGATGCCGAACTCCGTCTCCAGCTCCTGCATGAGATCGTAGGGGCTTCTCGCCTCGCGGTCGAGCTTGTTGATAAAGGTGAAGATGGGGATGTGGCGCATGGCGCAGATCTTGAAAAGCTTTCTGGTCTGCGGCTCGATGCCCTTGGCGGCGTCGATGACCATGACGGCGGAGTCCGCCGCCATGAGGGTGCGGTAGGTGTCCTCGGAGAAGTCCTGGTGGCCCGGGGTGTCGAGGATATTGATGCAGTAGCCCTCGTACTCAAACTGCATGACGGAGGAGGTGATGGAGATGCCGCGCTGCTTTTCCAGCTCCATCCAGTCGGAGACGGCGTGGCGCGCGGTGGCCTTGCCCTTGACAGAGCCCGCAAGCTGGATGGCCCCGCCGTAGAGCAGAAGCTTTTCGGTCAGCGTGGTTTTGCCCGCGTCCGGGTGGGAGATGATGGCGAAGGTTCTTCGCCTTTCGATTTCTTTTTTATAATCCGGCATAACAAACTTCCTTGGTTTCCATATAATTCTTGACGCTATATTATATCCGCTGAACGGGAAAAAGTAAAGGTTTTAAAATGCGGCGAAAGCATCTTTCAGAAAACGGGCTCACGATCGCAGACCGTGAGCCCTTGGCAGAGGAGATTTATTCGTTTCGCAGAGCCTCCACCGGATCCTTCTTGGCGGCGATGCCCGAGGGGATCAGGCCCGCGATGAAGGTCAGCGTCACGCTCACGAGCACGAGCCCGACTCCGCCGACAAGCGGCAGCGTGGAGCGCAGGCCCGCGAGGGACGGGTGCTCGGCGATGATGATATTGACCGGAATATTGATCAGCAGCGTGATGCCGATGCCGATGAGTCCCGCAAAGAGGCCGATGATAAAGGCCTCGGCATTGAACACGCGCGACACATCCCGCTTTGAAGCGCCGATGGCGCGCAGGATACCGATCTCCTTGGTGCGCTCAAGAACGCTGATATAGGTGATGATGCCGATCATGATGGAGGAGACGACCAGCGAAATGGCAACGAACGCGATGAGCACGTAGCTTATCACGTTGATGATCTTTGTAATGGAGCTCATGAGCATGGCCATAATGTCCGTATACTCGATCTGATCCTCCTCGGGTACGGTGTCGTTATAATTCGTGATGGCCTTGGCAACGGCGTCCTTGTTCTCGAAGCTTGAGGCGTAGATGTTGATGACGCTGGGGTTTTCGAGGTCCACATAGCCGAGCTGCTTCAGATTTTTGCGCAGGGTGCTCTCGGAGTAAGTGGGCGGCATGGCGTTGTCGTAGAGCCAGAGGTAGTCGTCGTCTTCCAGAGAGAGAAGCTCGAAGTCCCGGGCAAGCTCGCTGTCGGAGAGGTAGGCGTACATGTTGCGCATCTGCACGGCGTACTGCTCCTTGACCTGCTGGGAGATCATGCCGCGCATGTACTCAAAGAGCGTGTCGTCGTCCATCTCCTTGAGGAAGGACGCGTAGCCCGGATAGTACTGCAGCACCATGTCCTCGATGTCCTTGCGGGTGGTGTCCTTGAGCTGCTCGTCGAGCTGTTCGTCGATGTAGCTGTCCTCCGGGACGCTCATGAACTCCACATAGAGCTCCCCGAGCTTTTCCTCGTCGGCGTTGCGGATATAGTCCTTCGCCGCCTCGATCTTGCGCGATTTGCTCATGGCCTCGTCGTTTTCGTCTAGGAAGGGTAGGCCGTTGAGCACATCCGTCTCGGGTTTGGCAAGCTGACGGCTGACAAGCTCCTTCTTCTCCGCCTCCTTCACGACGTATTCCACCAGCTTATGCGTATAGCCGACAGCGCCGCTGGCCATCATGCCGGAGGACGCGTCCTTGCTCTGGCGGATGATACCCACGATGCGGATCGGAAGGGCGTCCTTAAACAGCGTGCGCAGCCCGATATCCCCGTCCACAACACTGATGTACTTCTCTTCCTCCTCGTCGTAGCGGTATTCGTCCGCAGGGTAGATGTAACGCAGGACCATGTCGCAGACCTGCTCGTAACTCCAGCTCTCCTTTTCGGTGTTCAGGTTCTCCTGATTCATGAAGCTCTCCATATCCTCGGAGAGATGGCTGCTGGACTTGAGGCCGAGGGCGTAAAGCGACATGTCCGAAACCTCGTTGTTCTTGTCTACGACCAGCACCACCTCGTCATACTTCTCCGGCCACTTGCCGTAGAGCAGATCGTATTGCTGCATGATAAGGGGGTTGATCGCCTCCCCGTTCTCCCCCGGCAGCATCTCCTGCCAGGCGTCCAAAACGCTGTAGGCGGCCCCAAAGGTGGAGAAATAGGTGCTGTAGTCGCCGCCGAAGGTTGCGCTCATAGCCCGCTGCATCAGCTCCGTCACGTCGGTCTTGACGATATTGCCGTCGCTGTCCTCGGCGTAGATGTTCATGTCCATGTCGTAGGAATACTGGATGGAGCTGATGTAGGTGCTAATATCCGTCTTGCCGCTTTCGATAAACTGTTTGAAGGCCTTGAGGTTGTTGGTCTGCTTTTCGGCGGAGACCATGGAGTTCATCATGTCATAGAGGACGGTGCTGGAATAGACCGCGTCCCGTTCATGCTGGTTTTCCTCCGCCTCGGCCTGCACGCCCATGAGTGAAGCCATCATGCTCGTCATGTCCACGGTCTCGGCCTGGATGGTGATAGGGTAGCTCGAGAGCGTGTCCTTCTGCATCTTGTCGATATAATTCTGGATGCCGTTTGAAAGCGACATAATGAGGGCGATGCCGATGATGCCGATGCTGCCGGCAAAGGCCGTGAGGATGGTGCGGGCCTTTTTGGTCATGAGGTTGTTGGTCGACAGGGCCAGGGCCGTAAAGAAGCTCATCGAGGTCTTGTCCTTGCGGGCGGTTTTCACGGACTCCGCCGTGTCGCCGGTGCCGGAGTCGTAGGGGTCGCTGTCGTCCACGATCACACCGTCCTTGAGGCGGATGATGCGGCTTGCATAGTCCACGGCAAGCTCGGGGTTATGCGTGACCATGATGATGAGCTTGTCCTTGGAAATCTCTTTCAGAAGATCCATGATCTGCACGGAGGTCTCGGTATCCAGAGCGCCGGTGGGCTCGTCGGCCAGGAGGATATCGGGGTTGTTGACCAGGGCGCGGGCGATGGCCACACGCTGCATCTGGCCGCCGGACATCTGGCTGGGCTTTTTGTGGAGCTGATCCCCGAGGCCAACCTTCTGCAGGGCCTCCGTCGCCCGCTGCCGCCGCTCGCCCGAGCCGACGCCCGACAGCGTCAGCGCAAGCTCCACGTTCGACAGCACCGTCTGGTGCGGGATGAGGTTATAGGACTGAAAGACGAAGCCGATGGAGTGGTTGCGGTAGGAGTCCCAGTCGGCGTCGGTGAAGCGCTTGGTGGATTTGTTGTTGATGATGAGATCGCCGGAGGTGTAATGATCCAGGCCGCCGATGATGTTCAGGAGCGTGGTCTTGCCGCAGCCGGAGTGGCCGAGGATGGCGACGAATTCATTCTCCCGAAACTCGAGGTCCACGCCCTTGAGCGCATGGACGACGGAATCGCCGGCTTCATAGTCTTTTCGGATCTGGCAGAGTTTGAGCATGGATATCCCTTCTATACAAAACAGCAGTTGACAACAGTTCCATTCTGCTGTATAATTTTTGGGCTTAAAACAAGCCCACGTAGCTCAGCAGGATAGAGCACTCGCCTCCTAAGCGAGGGGTCGGAGGTTCGAATCCTCTCGTGGGTGCCATGACAAAAGCCATCCCATCCGGGATGGCTTTTGTCATCCCGTGAGAGGATTCGAATAATCATCGCGCAGGCCGGGGGCCTGTGCATGAGCCGGTGCGCACACCGGCGAATACCTTTATCGTTCGCCGCCTCAGCGGTGAACGATGCATGCGAATCCTCTCGTGGGTGCCAGCGTCAGAAGAAGCCTGCTCCATTCCGTTTCCGCAGTCTCCTTCTTCCTTTCAAAATCGGACCCGCTTCGCTGGGCTCCGATTTTGTTTTTTCCCGAACGGGATGGTTTTTCCATCCCGAAGAGAGGATTTGAGTTGATTGCAATACTGAGTAATCATAGCACAACTTTCTCTCGTTTGGTAGAGGCCGGGTGATGAGTTTGCAATTTATTCACGCGTTCTTCATAATTGTCTGTGGTCGGATTTTCGGGGAAATAAGCAGAATGGGATTGCAGTTTTGCCCTCCCCTATGGTAAAATGTTTCCCGTCAAAGCACGGGGTACTTACTCGCCCCGGATCGGACTATACTGTTTAGGAGATGATCGCCGTGAAAACGCTGCGGGAAATGAACAACCGGGAGCTGTTCTGCCTTCTGACCGGTGAAGGAGAGATCGTACAGCAGACCATGCTGCGCAACATCATTCTTGCTTATAAGAAAAAGTATCCGGAAAAGGTCGGCCATTTCGGTGAGATGGACCTTGCCGCGATCGTGGCCGAAATGACCGAAGAGGAAAACTGAATACGTTCTGACGTAATTGCAGGGGCCGATAGATAATCGGTCCCTGCTGTTTTAATATCCGTAGTCGCCGAAGACGCGCATGGCGTGGCAGCGGTCACAGTAGTTGTACACCGCGCCGATGGGCAGCTCCTTTCCGCAGGAGCGGCAGCGGCGGATATATTCGTCCTTGCTGACCTTCATCAGCTCCGCAATTTTGTCGCAGATGGCCTTGCGCTCAGCGGTGCAGTCGTCCTCCTGGCCGATCCTTCTCAGAAGCTGGTGGCGGATGTCGTAGGCCTTGTACTGGAGCTCGCAGTCCTGGAGCGTCTCGTCGCCGAAGTAAGGCGCGGGCACGCGTTTGTTTTTCAGAATAGCCTCGGCGCAGCGGGCCCAGTAGATGACCAGTTCCTCCGTGCGGGTATCCACCGGGCAGGTGATGAGGTCATAGACCAGCTCCCGGTTTTCCGGGGTGATCTTTTTACGCAGGTGCTTGAGCAGGATGCGGGCATCCTGCATGCTCTCGCGCACAAATTCCGTCTCTCTCGGCATCTTGTCCCAGGCCAGAAGCAGCAGGTCCATGGGATAGTCGGAGGCAAGCACCTCGCGCGGGAAGCCGATGCAGGCCTGCTTGATAGCCTTCACCCGCTGTCCCAGCCTGTCGCCGATCAGATTGTCTCCGCCGATTGCCAGGACTTCGCCGTATTCGTGCAGGCCGTAGCGTCCGGCCCGGCCGCCGATCTGGTTGATCTCCGCCGTGGTGAGAGGGCGAAACTCCCGGCCGTCAAACTTCTGCGTCTCGGCAAAGATCACGCGCCTGATGGGCAGCGAGATGCCGAGGCCGATGGCGTCGGTGGCGACGACGATGTTATTCTCGCCCGAGAGGTACTTTCGCACCTCGTTGCGCCTTGCCTCCGGCGGCAGCGCGCCGTAGATGACGCTCGCGTGAAAGCCCTGCTTTTCCAGGATCGCGGCGGTGGAGAGGACGTTTTTGCGTGAAAAGCAGATGATGGCATCGTCGGGCCGGAATTCGCTGTAGCCCCGGCACTGTCCCGCATAGCGCAGCGGTGCGAGGCGCTGGTGCTGCACCACGTTGTAGGGGTCGCCGAAGCTCGTGATGAGCCGCTCGATATAGGGCAGGGCCTCGGGTGCCATGCAGATATGCACCGCCTCGGCGTCTACAAGACAGATCGCCTTGAGCCAGGCCGAGCCCCGGTCCCGGTCTGCGATGAGCTGCGCTTCGTCGATAACGGCGGTCTTGTAGTGGGCGTTGAAGTTGCACAGCTCGATGGTGGATGAGATGACCTCCGCCCCCTCGACCGGGATGGACTCCTCCCCTGTCAGCATGCTGCACGGAACGCCCGCGTCGTTGAGCTTGTCAAACATCTCCAGCGCCAGCAGGCGCAGCGGCCCGAGATAGGCCCCCGGCGTGTGCTTTTTCAGATCCTCGATAGCGTCATAGGTCTTGCCGCTGTTGGTGGGGCCGACATGGAGGATGAAAATGCGCTTGAGCTTCCGCGCCCGCTCGATATACGATTCGGGCGAAAAAGACTCATAGAGTGCGGTGATTTCACGAAACTGCCGCTCGCGCAGCTCCTTTTCCTCCCGCTCGCGGATGAGCTGCCGGATTTCCGGGTGCTGTACAGCCCGCTCCGCCGCCTCCTCGGTCCAGCCTTCCATCGTCCACCAGGAGCCGCCGCGCCCGCGTACCTTGATGATCTCCGGCTTCGGGAAATACTCCTGTATCTGTTTTTTCGTGATATGGTATTTTTTGATGATCTGCTGCCTGGTGAGCAGACGCGTCTTTTCTTTTTTGTGTTTTCCCATGTTTATTTCGATTGAATCCTTTGATGTGCGCTTTTGCAAAGTCTTTCGTGCGATACGACCATGAATATCAGCAGTACGGTCAGACAGACCGGGAACAGGCGAAGCGAGCTGTGGGCGGCGATCCAGCCGAACAGCGGCGGCATCAGCGACGTGCCCACATAGGCGCTTGCCATCTGCACGCCGATGATGGCCTGGGAGCGCCCGGCCCCGAAGTGGGCGGGCGTGGCATGGATGAGGCTCGGATAGACCGGGGCGCAGCCGAGGCCGATGATGATGAGGCCTACAAGAGCAAAGCTGTTAGCAAGCGGCAGGAACACCAGCACAAGGCCCAGTACCAGAATTCCCTGTCCAAGCCGCACCATCTGCGAATCGTTCAGGCGCATGGTGATAAAGCCGCTCACGGCCCGCCCGACGGTAATACCGAGATAGAAAAGGCTGCCGTAGCGGGCGGCCGTCACCGCGTCAACGCCGCGTACCGTGACCAGATAGCTGCTGGCCCAGAGGCCCACGGTCTGCTCGAGGGCACAGTAGCAGAAAAAGCAGAGCATGACCGCCTTTGCCCCCGGCAGGGCCACGACCTCGTGCAGGGACAGCGCCCGCGTGCGCTCCGCTCCTCCCCCGCTGCCGCCGGGAAATTTCCACAGCGGCAGGCTCAGCACCAGCGCCGCGGTGAGCGCAAGCTGCAAAAAGCCGATAACGCGGTAGCCCATGCTCCAGCCGTGGCCGCCGGAGAGAGCCGCGCCCATGATATACGGCCCCAGCGTCGCGCCGATCCCCCACATGCAGTGCAGCCAGCTCATGTGGCGGCTGGCGTAGTGCAGGGCCACATAGTTATTGAGCGCCGCGTCCACGCCGCCCGCGCCGAGGCCGTAGGGTACGGCCCAGAGGCAGAGGGCCAGGTAGGAGCGGCTAAAGGAAAAGCCGAAGAGCGCCGCGCAGGTCATCGCCACGCTGATGGCCGTCACCTTTCCCGCGCCGAGACGGCGGGTCAGACGGTCACTGAGGAGACTGGAGATGATGGTGCCGACGGAGATGATCATGAACACGCCGCCCGACCACGAAAGCGGTAACTGCAGCTCTCTGTGCATGACCGGCCAGGCGGAGCCGAGCAGGGCGTCCGGCAGGCCGAGACTGATAAAGGCCAGATAGATGATGGGCAGCAGCAAGGAAACCATAGACAATACCTCTGAATTTTATAAATCGAACAGGGAAAGCTGTTCCTTTTTATCGGGCAGCTCCGCAATATAGCGGAAGCATTCCTCCGGATCATGGAGCACGCCTCGCTTGTCGCACTCGTCATGAAACAGGCGCATGAGAGCCGCGCTGTGCGGGCTGTTGACCTCGTAGGCGTTTCCGTAGCGGCGGCGGTATTCGTCGCTCAGGCCCGGGAAATGCCGGTCAAGGGCGCGGTAATAGTACTCCCGGTCCCCTTCCCGGAGCGTGACCCCGGCGCCGTAGCAAATGATGCCCTTCACATCCGCGTCAAAGCAGTAATCCAGGATGCGGCGGATGTTCTCCTCCGTGTCCGTCAGAAAAGGCAGGATCGGCGTCATCCACACGACAGCGGGAATTCCATGCCGCTGAAATTCCTTTAGGACCTCATACCGTCTGGTAGTCGTGCAGACGTTCGGCTCCAGGAGCTTACTGAGGCTGTCGTTGGCCACCGTGAGCGTCATCTGCAGCACACTCTTCGCCCTGCGGTTGATGTTGTCAAAGAGGTCAAGATCCCGCAGGACCAGATCGGACTTGGTAATCACCGAGGCCCCGAAGCCATGGCGCTCGATGATTTCCAGACAGCGGCGCGTGAGCATCAGTTCTTTTTCGCAGGGCTGGTAGGGGTCGCTCATGGAGCCGGTCGAGATCACCGCGCGTTTGCGCCGCCTTTGCAGGGTGTCCTCCAGCAGCTCGGGCGCGTTGCGCTTGACCTCGATATCCTCAAAGGGGTGGGTAAACCGATAGCAGGCACTGCGGCTGTCGCAGTAGACGCAGCCGTGCGCGCACCCGCGGTACAGGTTCATTCCGTTCCAGCGTGACAGGAGTGTTTTTGCCTCCACAAAATGCACGCAGTCCCCTCCCCTCTCTCAGGTCTGGATGGCAATACTATACAGGATTCCGCGGCGGGCGTCAAATGAAAACGCAAAACGCCCATTTATACTGGTACACACCGCACAAATGCTGTGGTTTTCATGCTGTAAATACAGGTCGTCACGAAGCCTCACTGGAAATTTTTTCTTGAAAACAGAAAATTTTTGAAAAAAATGCTTGACATTTCTCCTGCTTTCTGGTAATATCCATCTTGCTCACGGGGGTATAGCTCAGCTGGGAGCCCGGATGATGATTCACAAGCCCCCCATCGTTGAGCAAACGCGAAACCCGCAACGCCTTATAATTAAATAACAATGTACCCTATTCGGGGGTATAGCTCAGCTGGGAGAGCGCTTGAATGGCATTCAAGAGGTCAGCGGTTCGATCCCGCTTATCTCCACCAGGTACATTGGAAAGGCTTGATTTCTTAGGAAATCAAGCCTTTTTTGTAACAAAAATCAAATATTGGGATGATGCTGGCAGCTTCCACCGCCATTCAAGCATCCTCCCCTACCGAAAGGCCGTTTCCACGTTCCATGCAGATCGTGAAAGCGGCCTTTTTTTGTTGCCCAAAATGCGGTTCACCGTGATGTGAGTGTTAAAGAATCTACACTATGACCACTTTTAACATCCACTATATCATGGATTACATTTTGCCCATTGACAGGAGAGAAAATGATTCGCTCATTTAGTCCAACACGAAAAACATACACATTATCATGATTTGAAAGCTTGAGCTTTTTTACTTTCCCTGCTCTCTGAAGTGCTTCTAAATCATAAGAGCCCAATTGTTTTATTGCTTTTGAAATTCTTCGCGCCTGCTTAGGCGATTGTACAGTTGATTTTAACTTTCTTGAAGATCCTTTCCTGAGTAATATACGGATAGCCATTATTTTCGACTCCTTCTTTGCATTTTATCCAATACTTTTATAGCCTTTTCCGCAGACTCAAATTTCTCTTTTTTTACATTCTCTGTGATTGTTTGAATAATCTCAACTGTGCTTTCAGAGATTGCTTTCTCAACATTTTCATCGACAACTCGATTTCTATGATTTACAACGGAAGAAAGAAAATAATATACAATCGTAAAAACGCAAATAGTCCAAAATACTGGATTCTTGAACAATCGTAGCCAATTAAATGGGTGGGGTTCAGTAGCTTCATATACCAGTATATTTCCCAGAAACAAATTAGCTACTTGCCCAACAACAGAAAGAATTGCAACAATGATTTTTGCTGCCTTTGAAAACAGAGAATTCATACTATGATTCCTCGTATACTTGATGGTTTGATTATACAAGAAATAATACGACATGTAAAGACAGCGGTGCTCATTATTCGCGAATTTCATACCAACCCGTCAAAAATCCGTTTCACCGTGAAACGGATTTTTTATATATACCGCAAAGCCCCAATTTTGACCTTTGAAGGGAGGGATGCCATGTATTTTACCCATGGCGATCATAGGGCTTTTGAAAGTCTCATGCGAGGAACACCCGGCTCAGACCATTATGACAGCGGCAAGGACGGCCCACACCCGGAGTGCCGGAGCTGCCGCTGGCACCGACCGTACCGCAAGGATCGGTACTGCAAGTTTGCCGAGTGTCCCTTTACTCCCGGCCGCATGACCGCCATCAGCAAAGGCAATCCGCCGGGGGAAGGAGGTGGTGCCGTCCGCTAATCTCTCTTTTCCCCAAAAACTATTTTACAGGAGGCGATTGCCAATTCTCAAAACAAAATGGCGCAGAAGCATCGCTGTGCTGCTCTGCGTTATGCTCATGTTCTGCGCAGCCTTTTCCCTGACCGCCTATGCGGACTCGGCGGTCATTACCACAGGCACCATGTACTCATTTTTCCAGACGTACAACACTTCCGGGGTCTGGGTCGATCTCCAGACGCCCGGACACGCTACTTCTGACGGTCAAGTGGCCTACTGCCTGCAAACCAGCAAAGATAACCCGTATAACGCGGCCTACTCCTCCATCGACGGCGAGTATGTATATGACGAGTATGTTTTGACCGGCCTCAAGGCA
Source organism: Oscillospiraceae bacterium (assembly GCA_902799075.1). Classification (GTDB taxonomy): domain Bacteria; phylum Bacillota; class Clostridia; order Oscillospirales; family Oscillospiraceae; genus Limivicinus. The sequence goes on from CADBYZ010000003.1 coordinate 41,910, forward strand.
ATTCTCACCCACGGCTACCCCGCGGACAATGGCGGCTTTTCTGACCTGGAGGCCAGATACGCAACCGCAAACGCTATTCGTTTTTTCTTAGCGGAGAATTACGCCGATGGGATGCCCCAGTACCTCAACCTCAATGTCAACGGCGACTGGATCAGGGGCAGGCCCGGCTATGAAGATCTGTTCTATTGGTCGCTCAGCCTGCTGCAAATGGCCCGATCCGGGAATGTGTCTACCGGCGGTGCCGGGAGTCTGACGTTTAGCCCATCAGAGATCACGCTCACCCAGGAGGGAGACTACTTCACCGGCAGCGTCACACTCACCAACGGTATCAACGGCACCTATGACCTCATGGACGATATGCCGGATGGCAAACAGATTCTCGGACATACCGGCGCGGATCAGGAAACGCTGACGATCAAGATTCCTGTTGCCTATGCCAATGGCAGCTATACGCTGTGCGCCTACGGTATGGATCACCTGCCCACCGCGAAGCTGTTTTTCTGGGCACCTTCCGTCTACAACCAGCAAAGAATCGTCACAAGCACGCTGGACGGGTCTCAGGACGTTTTTGTGAGAGGCTTCCTCACGGTGAAAACCCCAAGCGCGACCGTGCAGCCGCAGAAAGGCAGCTTGCAGATCACCAAGACGGACGACAGCGGCAATCCGCTTTCCGGTGTGGGCTTCACCCTGTACGATGTTTCCAAGCGCGCCATCAGCACCAAGACAACAGACAGAAGCGGTATTGTCACGTTCTCCGATCTTGACCTCGGCAACTACTATTACGCCGAAACGAGCGCCTTGCCCGGTTATGTGCTGGATTCCACGCAGTACCCGGTCTCCGTTTCCTCCAATGGGCAGGTCGTGAAAAAGACCATGACCAACACCCCGGAGAAAGGCGGCTTACTCTGTACGATGCTTCCAAGCGTACTATCAGCACAAAGACTACGGACAGCTCCGGCGTTGTATCGTTCTCCGATCTCACGCCCGGCAATTACTACTACGCCGAAACAAGCGCCCTGCCCGGATATGTGCCGGACACAACACAGTATGCGGTATCTATCACGACGAGCAGCCTGCTTGTAAAGAAAACCGTCACAAATGAGCGCATCCCGGCCAAGGGCAGCTTGAAGCTCGTCAAGACCGATGAAAACGGCACTCCGATTGCAAGCACCGGTTTTCAACTGCTCGACAGCGACGGCAACCGGATCACAAGCGGCGGGACAGACAGCGACGGCGTCCTGGTATTCTCGGATCTCCCATTGGGCAACTATTTCTATCAGGAAACCTTTGCAGTTCCCGGCTATGCGCTGGACGACACCAAGTACCCCATCAGCATTACGGAAAACGAGCAGGTCGTTACCAAGACCATCGTCAACTACAAATCCGCTGGCACCATCAAGATTCTCAAAACGGATTCCGAAACCGGCCAACCCCTACAGGGCGCAGAGTTTACCATCCTTGATGAACACATGCGCGAAGTCACCAAGGGAACGACCGATGAATCCGGCGTTGTGGTTTTTGCGGGATTGCCCCTCGGCCCATACTACTGTCAGGAAACGCAGGCACCTCCCGGATACGTCCCGCTGGGCAGCATTGAGCTTGTTTATCTGGACGGGAACGGAAAGGTCGTCACGTTAAGCTACACCAACAAGCCCGCCAGAGGCAGCATCAAGCTCACAAAGAAGAACAGCGACGGCGAGCTTTTGAGCGGCGTGGTGTTCACGCTCTACGATGCGGACAAGAACGAGATCAAGACCGGCGCGACGGACGAAAACGGTGTGGTAGTCTTTGACAATCTCCCCATCGGGGATTACTGGTATGCCGAAACCTCTGAGCTTCCCGGCTATGTACCGAATCATAACCTCCTGGCAGCACGGGTCGGCTTCCATACCGCAGTTGACGAACACACGTTCACAAACTACAAGGCTCATGGTCATGTCCGGGTAATCAAAAGCGACGAGAACGGCGCTCCGCTTGCGGGCGTCCACTTCAAGCTGACTGACGAGGCCGGGAACCTGATCAATGAGGGCGACACCGCAGCAGACGGCAAGCTCACCTTCACCGGCCTTCCCCTCGACACCTACAAGCTGACCGAAACAGCGGCCCCGGCTGGTTATGTCCTCGACTCCACCCCGATCACCGTTGAAGTCACGAACGCCGGGCAGACTGTGAGCAAGACAATCACCAATGCCAAGCAAACCGGCGGTATTGCTATCCTCAAGACTGATGCTGAAACGAGGAAGCCTCTTGCGGGAGCGCATTTCAAGCTGACGGATTCCACGGGCAAGCTCATTTCCGAAGCTGTCACCGGCACTGAGGGCAAGATCACCTTTACCGGCATGGCCCTCGGCAAATATACGCTGGAGGAAACGGCAACCGTTGACGGATATAGCCTTATCAGCGATCCGATCCCCGTGGAACTGACCGAGCACGGCAAGACCGTGGAGATCAGTGTCAAGAACACCCCAAGCCGAGGAAGCCTGAAGCTCATTAAGAAGGACGCCTATGAGAACAAGCCCCTTGCCGGAGCCGTGTATCGCCTTTTGGACGAAAGCGGCAAGAAGCTGGCCGAAGGCACCGCCGATGAAAACGGTGAGATTGTCTTTGAAAATCTGCTCTACGGCAATTACCGGGTACAGGAGATTTCCGCGCCCAAGGGCTACAAGGTGGACGAGAGAGCCTACACCGTGATCGTTCCCACCGAAAACGGCACCCAGACTGTGACAGATCTTCGCAGGCCGGGAACGCTGGAGGTCAAGAAGCAGGACGAGAAAGGCAAGCCCCTCGCAGGAGCATCCTTCCTTTTGGAATACTCCACGAACAACGGCATGACCTGGACCCCCGTCACAAACCGCAGCGGTGAGAACATCACGGCGGGCGGCTGCACCAGCGCCGCACTCAACGCCGGGCAGCTTACCACCGACAGCACCGGCAGCGTCAGCTTTACCGGCCTCCGGGCGGACAGCACGATTCTCTACCGCCTGACTGAAACCAAGGCCCCGCAGGGCTATTCCCTGATCGGCACCGAACTCTACAAAGGCACACTTCCCATCGAAACGCAGAAAACCAATATTGAGGACTCGGAAACCGTGGACGGCAAGACATACTGTTATTCCCTGTATGTCACCGCAACAGACGATCCCACATATCGGCTCCCCGAAACTGGCGGCAGAGGCTTTGACCTGCTGCCTCTTTTTATGCCCATTTGCGCTATACCCCTTATCATCTATCTTAAACGAAAGGAAGACTGCGAATCTTGAAAA
>CADBYZ010000004.1 GCA_902799075.1 Oscillospiraceae bacterium
GCCGTGGTCAGCGTCAACCTCCAGGAGATCGCCGCCAATATCGCGATCCAGCAGGAGAAGATCAAGGCTCTTGCCGGAGATGAGGAAAACGTCATCACGGCCGATGTGTCCGGCACCATCGACACCATCGACTGCACCGCGGGCGACACCGTGGCCAAGGACGCGCTGCTGTGCACCATCGAGGTCCCCGACATGGGACACACCCTCTCCTTCTCCGTCACCAACGACCAGGCTCAGCGCCTGCGCATCGGCGATACCGCCACCATCTCCAACTACTACTGGGGCAACAGCGTCACCGCCACCCTCACCACCATCCGCACCGACCCGAAAAACCCCCAGTCCAACAAAGTGCTGACCTTCGACCTTGAAGGCGACGTGACCTCCGGCGCGGAAATGACCATCTCCGTGGGCCAGAAGAGCGCAAACTATGATACCATCGTCCCCAACTCCGCCATCAAGAGCGACACCAACGGCAGGTTCGTGCTGGCCGTACAGGTGAAGAGCTCGCCCCTCGGCAACCGCTACACAGCCCGGCGCGTGAGCGTGGAGGTGCTGGCAAACGACGACAACAACTCCGCCATCGTTGCCGATCTGAGTAACGGCGACTACGTCATCACCACCAGCTCCGCCCCCGTTTCGAGCGGCGACATGGTGCGCATAGCCGACAACCAGACATGAGAAAGCTTTTGAAGCACTGGCCGCTCGCCCTCGCTCTGGTGCTGGCCGTATGCTGCGGCGTGTGCGTGTGGCGGCTGTGGGCGGTATCGAATCTGCTGCCGAGCCAGAAGGCCGCGCAGCGCTGGAAGGGCGACGGGCCGCGGGAGTTTTCGCAGATCTCTTTCTTCATGCCCGGCGACCAGAAGCTCACGCTCGACCAGCTCTACGCCTTCCGCAACGACATGGCAAAAAAGCTCAAGGACGCCTCCTACGACGTGGAGCGCGAGACGGGGCTTTTTAACGACGCCTGGAGCATCGACGGCACCGTCAAGGTTTCAAACGGCAGCCGCAGCGGCGAGATAAAGGTCTTCGCCGTGGGCGGCAGCTTCTTCGACTTCCACCCCCTGCCCTTACTCAGCGGCAGCTACATAAAGCCCGACGACGTGATGGACGACCGGGTGCTGCTGGACCGGGAGACCGCCTGGCTCCTCTTCGGCGGGGTGGACCTTTCCGGCATGAGCTTTTCGATAAACGGCGTTCCCTTCGTCGCGGCGGGCGTCTACGAGCACGAGCCTGACGGCTTTTCCAGGGCCGCCTACGGCGAGGGCATGCGCATCTACATGAGCTATCCGGCCTATGCGAGATTGTTCCCGGACACCGCGGGCGTGAGCTGCTATGAGCTGGTGCTTGCCGAGCCCGTCAAGGGCTTTGCCCGCACCGCCGCCGAGGAGAAGTTCCCCATCAAGATGGCCGAGCTCCAGGACAACACCTACCGCTTTGAGCCCGGCAGGCTCTTCAAGCTCCTGCGCGCGGGCATGAAGCGCTCCATGCATCTCGGCACGGCGGTCTACCCATACTGGGAAAACGCCGCCCGCGCAGCCGAGGACCGCGCCGCGGTCTGGCTTGCCGCGGCCCTCGTCACCGGCGCGCTCCCGGCGGCGCTGCTGCTGTACTGGGTGATCCGCTCCCTGGTCCACGGCAAGAAAAAACTGGAGAGCGACGTGCTGCCCGAGGCGAAGACAAGGACGCGCGAGTTCTTCCGCGAGCGTTCAAGAAGACGCTGGGAAAAGAAGCACCCCGGAGAATACTGAGCACTACAAAGGCACCCCGTGCGAAATGCACGGGGTGCCTTGCTTGTTTTTGTACACTCCCTTGCAAGACGCGCAGCGCTCACTCTTCCCTTTCACACACGATGTTCAGCAGGATCTCCACGACCTTGTCCATGTCCTCCACGGCGATGTGCTCGCTCGGTCCGTGGAAGGCGGCGCCGCCGGTGCCGAGGTTCGGGCACGGCAGACCGCTGAACGACAGGCGCGCCCCGTCCGTGCCGCCGCGGATCGGGCTCGTCGCGGGTTTGAGCCCCGCCTTGCGGATGGCCCGCTCGGCCCGGCGGACGATCTGCATGTGGTCGGCCAGGATCTCCGCCATGTTGCGGTACTGCTCGTTGAGCGTGAGGGTGACGGTGCCCTCGCCGTACTCGGCGTTGAGCGCGCCCTCGATCTCGCGCAGGCGGTCGCAGCGGGCGAGAAAGCGCTTTGCGTCATGGTCGCGCACGATGTACTTGAGCTCCGCCTCGCTCACGTCGCCGCGCATGTCCGTCAGATGATAAAAGCCCTCGTAGCCCTCGGTGCGGGCGGGGATCTCATCGGCGGGGAGCATGGCGTTGATGCGCATGGCGACAAGGCTCGCGTTGACCATCACGTCCTTGGCGGAGCCGGGGTGCACGCTCACGCCCTTGATAAGAAAGCCTGCCGAGGCGGCGTTGAAGGTCTCGTAGTTGATCTCCTCCGGGGCGTCCCCGTCCACCGTGTAGGCAAAGGCCGCGCCGAAGCGCTTGAAGTCCATCAGCCGCGCCCCGTGGCCGATCTCCTCGTCCGGGGTAAAGCACACCGCCAGCGCGCAGTGGGGCCGGTCAGAATGGATGAGCGTTTCGCACACGGTCATGATCTCGGCAACGCCCGCCTTGTCGTCCGCGCCCAGGAGCGTGGTGCCGTCGGTGGTGATGATGGTCTTGCCCACGCAGTTTTTGAGCTCGGGGAAGTCCCGCGGACTGAGCACCAGCCCGGACGTGCCGAGGGCGATGTCTCCCCCGTCATAGTCAAAGTGCGTCTGCGGCTTCACGCCGGTGCCGGAGAAGGCCGGGGCCGTGTCGATGTGTGCGATCAGGCCGATGACGGGCTCCGATTCCCAGCCGGGGCTTGCCGGCAGGAAGGCGTAGGTGTAGGCGTGGGGGTCGGTGTAGACCCGCTTCATCCCCAGGTCCTGCAGCTCACAGTGCAAAAGCCACGAAAAGGCGTACTGCTTTTCGGTGCTGGGGGTGACGGCGTCGTTGTCTCCGTTGCTCTGTGTGTCGATCGCCGCATAGCGCAATAAACGTTTGTATGCTCTCATGTAAATAGCCTCGCAATTCTTCTTTGGCTCCCTCTCTGAGGGAGCTGTCGCGCAGCGGCTGAGGGAGTTGTGCGTCAGCTTACAAACCCCTTCCACCGCTGAAGCGGTCCCCCTCCCCCAATCGCCGCAAGCGGCTGGGGGAGGCAAGTTCTATCTGTACAGCTCCGCTGTCACAAACATTCTCCCTTTGCGGGAGCTGCCGCCGATCCCGGCGACTTTTCCCTTGCCGGTGCCGCGTAAGGTCAGCACGTCGCCCTCCTTCACAGGCGCGTCGGGTTTTAAGCACTCCGTGTAGTTGAGCTGGATAAGCCCCGCCGCGATCTGGCGCGTGACCTCCGTGCGCGAAAGGTGGAAAAGCCCCGCCGCCACCGCGTCCAGGCGCGGGCTCATGACCGTGAAGCGGCGCTCCTCCGTCTTCTTCCCGCGCACCGGGATCTCTGAAAGCGCGATTTCGACCGCCTTCACCCCGCAGCGGCCCACCTTGTCGATACTGAGCAAATGCCGCAGGACGCTCGGTTGACATAATACGATCGCCTCATGTCCCTCGACCAGGATATCGCCGACCCACTCGCGCCCGACCCCCATGCCGAGGATCGCGCCCATATAGTCCCGGTGCCCCGGTTCCCCGAAGGCGGCGGTGAGGCGGATAGCGCGGATGTGCTCGGAAACGTCCAGGGCGTCCGCCTCCATCCAGTCGGGCAGGAAAAAGGCGATACAGCGCTCGGCGTCCGGGTGGCCGCCGTGAAAGACCATGTTCGCCTCCCGGAGGGCTTGGTCGTGCTCGAGGGCGCAGCGCTCGGCGGGGGTGAGAAAGCCGGTATTCGTGGGCGTGCCCCGGCCCTCACAGCGGCGCGCCAGGTCCTCGGCCCGTTTAAGAATCTCTTCTTTGTCCATCCTGCAGCCTCGTCTGATGTGCGTTGAAGTTTGTTTTTTTCAAGACCTCTTCGATCTGACTGAGTACCCATTCCACCTCGCCCCTGAATTCCCCGGACGAGCATCTGAGCACCCCGGAGCGCAAGGCCGACAGGCGGATGAGGTTGTCGCTGGTCACGACGCGCACCGCGTAGTTTTTGCCGATCTCGTCGACGATGCGCTCGATGTAGGCGTCGGCGGTCTCGCCGTCCTTCGTGAAGGCCACCGAGATGTTGTGGTACTCCGTGCGGGAACCGGGGTTGCCCGGCGTGCGGAAGCCGTCGAACACCAGCACGAGCCTTGCCCCCGTAAAGCCCGCGTAGCCCGAGAGGATGTCCATGAGCCGCTCGCGGGCAAGGTCCAGACGGTCGCGCGCCAGGGCCTTGAGCTCGTCCCAGGCGAAGATGAGGTTGTAGCCGTCGACGATGATGTGCTCTTTCCTGGAAGATATCTGCGAGACCTCCGTCACGGCGGCGTTTACCTGCCGGGCGCGGTACTCGGGGCGGCGGATGGGGCCGAACTCCCGCTCCATGATGGCCTCGAGCTCCCGGTCGTCGATGTTCAGGCTCCGGTAGCGCTGTATGGGCTTTGCGGGCGCTTCCTCCTGCTTCGGCTTCAAAACGCTTTCGAGGTGCATGTATTCCGGCACCTCACGCCAGTTCACGTTCATGCCCGCCCCGTGGGCGCAGAAGACGGAGTCGGCGGGGTTTTCCTCGTCCCGCTCGGGTTCATACCCGATTTCTTCCACGATGCGCTTTTGCTCACTGCACGGGCGGTAGCCGCAGGGCGTGAGGCTCAGGCGGCCCCGGCCGTGGGACCAGGAGACCAGCTCCTCCATATAATGATTGAGCTTCACCGCCGGGGCCGCGCCCTCCAGGCGCAGGTACTCGCCCTGTTCCTCGGGGGACGAGAAGTCCCCGTTCATGGCGCGGATGTCGGTGATGGCCCGGCCGATCTGCTCGGCGGGCACTTCCAGCACAAAGCTGTACCAGGGCTCGAGCAGCACGGACTCCGCCTGCATGAGACCCTGCCGCACGGCGCGGTAGGTGGCCTGGCGAAAGTCCCCGCCCTCGGTGTGCTTGAGGTGGGCGCGGCCCGCTGCCAGCGTGATGCGCATGTCGGTGACGGGTGAGCCGGTGAGCACGCCCCTGTGCTGCTTTTCGGCAAGGTGCGTCAAAATCAGGCGCTGCCAGTTGCGGTCCAGCACATCCTCCGGCACGATGCTGTCAAAGCTCAGGCCGCTGCCGGGCGGCAGGGGCTCAAGCAATAAGTGCACCTCGGCATAGTGGCGCAGGGGCTCGAAATGGCCCACGCCCTCCACGGTATTTTTGATGGTTTCCCTGTATAAAATACGTCCGGTGTCAAGCTCGATCTCGGTATCGAAGCGGTCGCGGACGATGCTTTTGAAGATCTCCGCCTGGATCTTGCCCATGAGCTGGACGCTGATCTCCTTGGACTGCGCGTTCCAGACCACGTGCAGCTGCGGGTCCTCCTGGTCAAGCTGCATGAGCTTGGGCAGCAGGAGCATGGGATCCGTGCCCTTGGGAAGCAGCACCCGGTAGCTCATGACCGGCTCCAATACCGGGCCCTCCGCGTCGGCGGCGGCGCCCAGGCCCTGGCCGGGTCTTGCGGCGCTTAAGCCCAGGGCCGCGCAGACCCAGCCCGCCCGTACCTCCTCGGCGGTGTCGAACTTCTGGCCCGAGTAGACGCGAAGCCCGCTGATCTTTTCCTCGATGGGGTTGCCCTCGGCGTCGTTATATTTTGATAATGTGCGCACCCTGAGGCTCCCGCCCGTGACCTTGAGCCAGGTCAGGCGGTTTCCCTGGGCGTCGCGGGAAATCTTATAGACCCGCGCGGCAAAGTCCGGCCCGTAGGCGGGACAGGGGGCGTATTTTTCCAGGGCGTCCAAAAACTCGCCCACGCCCTCGGTCTTGAGGCCCGAGCCGAAGAAGCACGGGAAGAGCCGCCGGGAGGCAATCAGGCCGCGCAGAGTTTCGTCCCCGATGCTGCCGCCCTCCAGGTATTCCTCCATGGCCCCCTCGTCGCACATGGCGACAGCGTCGTCACGCTCGGGGCCGCCGAAATCGACGCAGCGCTCGGAAAGGCGCGAGCTCAGCTCGTGCATCAGGGCATCGCGGCCGGGGCCGGGCAGGTCCATCTTGGTGATGAATAAGAAGGTCGGAACATGATAGCGCTCCAAAAGCTTCCATAGCGTCTCCGTGTGGGCCTGTACGCCGTCGGTGCCGGAGATGACCAGCACCGCGCAGTCGAGTACGCGAAGCGTGCGCTCGGCCTCGGCGGAGAAGTCCACGTGGCCCGGGGTGTCCAGCAGGGTCAGGCTCCCCTCCCCCAGCGGCAGGACGGCCTGCTTGGAGAAGATGGTGATGCCCCGCTGCCGCTCCAGGGCATGGGTATCGAGGAAGCTGTCGCGGTGATCGACCCTTCCCAGCTTTTTCAGTTTTCCCGTGAGGTACAGCATGGCCTCGCACAGCGTGGTCTTGCCCGCGTCCACATGCGCCAGGATGCCCAGCACCACATTCTTTTCGTTTCCCATGTGCGTATTTTACCAGCTTTTTCCGAAAGAATCAATGTAAAATATGGCGGAGTTAATGGCGTTATGTAACCTTTTGCACATTGCATGCAAAAAGAAATACAATTTTCTGAAACTTTGTCTATTATTTTTGTCAGAGTCATGTTATAATTAGAGAGTATATTGCAATCTCATTGACTTTGAATTATCTACTATATAAAATAAGGGGTACACACGAGATGAAGAAAATACTGGTTTTGGAGGACGAGTCCAATATTCGCAGCTTTGTGGTCATCAATCTGCGCCGCAGCGGCTTTGAGCCCATCGAAGCCGGCACCGGCGAGGAGGCGCTGGAGAAGTGGAAGGTCAATCCCGACATCTGCCTTGCGCTGCTGGACGTGATGCTGCCGGACATCGACGGCTTTGAGGTCTGCCGCCGCATCCGCGCCTCGGGCTCGAAGATGGGCATCATCATGCTCACCGCGAAGAACCAGGAGATCGACAAGGTCACCGGCCTCATGACCGGGGCCGACGACTATGTCACCAAGCCCTTCTCCCCCGCCGAGCTCACCGCCCGCGTCGACGCGCTCATCCGCCGTCTGGGCGTGGACGACGCGGAGAAATCCTCCACCGAGATCGTGAGCGGGCCCTTCCTGCTCAACACCCGCAACCGCACCCTTGAAAAGGACGGGCAGCGCCTCAAGCTCACGCAGATCGAATACATGCTCATCAAGCTCTTTATGGAAAATCCCGGCAAGGCCATGAGCCGCGAGGATATCCTCTCCGCCGTCTGGGGCAGCGACTTCACGGGCGAGCTCAAGACCGTGGACGTGAATATCCGGAGACTTCGCATCAAGATCGAAAACGACCCCACCGAGCCGGAGTATTTGACGACCGTGTGGGGCTACGGGTATAAGTGGGGGTACTGAGAAAGCGTGGAGTTTTGAGTGTGGAGTGTGGAGTTAAGGAGCGGCTCCGCCGCGATAAAAAAAGGCTCCGCCAACAGTAACGCGAAGCGTACGCTTTCAAGGCATGGAAAAGAATTCAATCCGTCCCCCGAAAGGGAACACCATAACTTCACTCTCCACTCTTTAAACTCCAAACTCCAAACTCCAAACTCCAAACTTCAAACTCAAATTAGGAAGTACGATTCATGTTTGGCAACTTACGAACACAGCTGCTGCTGTCGAGCATCGCGGCGCTGGCCCTGCTGCTGATGGGCACCTGGGCCTCCACGCACGGGCTCATGAACTGGGCCACCGCCATCTATATCGCCCTGTGCGTGTATGTGCTGGCGGTCAATGTCTGGTTCCGGTTCTGCGTGGCGGGGCCGCTCGAGAAGCTGCGGGAATTTGCAAAGCGCATCGCCACCGGCAGCTTTGGGCTCAAGACCGAGGACTTTGAGCCTGACGAGATCGGTTACCTCGCCGAGGAGATCAACGGCATCTCCGAGAAAACGGCGCTGGCCGAGAAGACCAGGACGGAGTTTATCTCCCAGGTCTCCCACGAGCTGCGCACCCCCCTGACCGCCATCACCGGCTGGGCCGAGACCATCGCCTACGACCCCGCGGTGCAGGGCGACTCCCTCAGGGGCATCCAGATCATCTCCAAGGAGGCCGAGAGGCTGACCAACATGGTCAAGGAGCTGCTGGAATTTACCCGCATCCAGGACGGGCGCTTCAATCTGCAGATCGAGCTCATCGACATTGCCGCCGAGCTCGAGGACGCGCTGTTTACTTACGGGGAGCTCATGAAGCAGGGCGGCATGAAGGTCAACTACCGCGGCCCGAAATCCGAGATCCCGCTCATCCCCGGCGACTCCGAGAGGTTAAAGCAGGTGTTTCTGAACCTGCTCGACAACGCCATGAAGCACGGCGGCGAGGGCGGGCGCATCGACGTAGACCTCAAGCAGATTGACGGCGCGGTGCGCATCCGCGTGCGCGACTACGGCCACGGCATCCCCGAGGCGGAGCTTCCCCACGTCAAGGAGAAGTTTTACAAGGGCAGCTCCAAGAACCGCGGCACCGGCATCGGTTTGGCTGTCTGCGACGAGATCGTCACCCGCCACGGCGGCACCCTGGACATCGCCAACGCCCCCGGCAAGGAGGGCGGCTGTCAGGTCACGGTGACCCTTCCCATCGGGGCGAAACTCAACGCAGGCGGGAAGTAATCCCCGCATTATCGCAACATACAGAGGAGAATGCAATTTTGAAAAATCCCACATCCTGCAATTTCAAGACATCCATCGGCGGTCAGGCCCTCATCGAGGGCATCCTGATGCGCGGACCGAAGAAGCAGGCCATCGTCTGCCGCACGGCGGACGGGCTTGTGGAAAAGACCGAAGACCTCAAGTTCATCAAGGACCGCTACCCGATCCTCGGCTGGCCGCTCATCCGCGGCTGCGCCATCTTCCTCAGCTCCATGATAAACGGCATGCAGGCCCTCACCTACTCGGCAAGCCTCGTCCCCCTCGAGGAGCAGGGCGAGCCGGATAAGCTCGACCAGTGGATCAACAACCACTTTTCCGAGGAGAAGGCCAAGAACATCATCATCGGCGTGGCGGTGGTGCTCGGCATCGCGCTGAGCCTGTTTTTGTTCATCTTCCTGCCCGCCCTGATCGTGAGCCTCATCAAGCCCCTGACCGAGAGCCTCTTTGTGCGCAACATCGCCGAGGGCCTCACCCGCGTCATCATTCTGCTGACCTACATGAAGCTCGTCACCCTCACCCCCGATGTCAAGCGCCTGTTTTCCTACCACGGCGCCGAGCACAAGACCATCTTCTGCTACGAGCACGGCAAGGAGCTGACGGTCGAAAACGTGCGGCCCGAGTCCCGCTTCCACCCCCGCTGCGGCACCAGCTTCCTGCTGGTCGTGGTGGTGGTGAGCATCCTGGTAAACTCCGTGGTGCGCGTGCAGAATACCTTCGCCCGCATGGGCTTTCACCTGCTGCTTTTGCCCGTCGTGGTGGGCATCAGCTATGAGATCAACCGCTGGTGCGGCCTGCACGACAACTGGCTGTCCGCCGCGCTCTCCGCGCCGGGCAAGTGGCTGCAGCGCATCACCACCAACGAGCCGGACGACAGCATGATCGAGTGCGCCATCCGCGCCATCGAGCTTGTCATTCCGGACGAACAGGGCAGCGACGCCTGGGGGAGCTGAACGCTTTTGAAAACCTACAACGAACTGTACATCAATACCCGCAACACCTTAAAGCGCGCCGAGATCGAGGCCTACGCCCTCGAGGCGCGGGTCCTGGTGGCCTCCGCCGCCGGGAAGACCGTGCAGCAGCTTCTGCGGGATCTGAACCTCTACACCACCGACAAGGTGGAGGCGCTGGTGCAGGAGTACACCGACAGGCGGCTCAAGGGTGAACCCGTGGCCTACATCACCGGCGACTGGGAGTTTTACGGCCTGCCGATGAAGGTGACGAAGGATGTGCTCATCCCGCGCACCGATACGGAGCTGCTGGTGGATCTGAGCAAGGAAGCGCTCACCGGCTGGAAGATGGACGCGCGGGTACTGGATCTTTGCTGCGGGAGCGGCTGCATCACCTGCGCCGTCGGCCACGAGCTGCCCGCGACGAAGCTGGTGGCGGTCGATTTGAGCGCAAGCGCCCTCGAGATCTGCCGCCAGAACGTGAACTTAAACCGCCTGACCACCCGCGTCATCTGCATGCAGGCCGACGCCCTCGCCTCTCCCCCGCTGGGGATCGGGAGCTTTGACCTCATCGTGTCCAATCCCCCTTACATCCAAAGCGGCGAGATCGCGGCCCTTGACCGCTCGGTGCGCGATTACGAGCCCATGTGGGCCCTCGACGGCGGCAAGGACGGTCTGCGCTTTTACAAGGGCATCATCAAGCACTGGAAGACCCTCCTGCGCCCCCAGGGCCTCATCATCTTCGAGGTCGGCGAGGGCCAGGCCGACACGGTCGCCGATATGCTGATGGCGGCGGGCTTTTCCGCCTGCACCGTGCACAGGGACACGAGAGGCGTGCTAAGGGCGGTTGTCGGGAGAATGTAAAACAGTGTGGAGTTATGAGTGTGGAGTGTGGAGTTTTATACTCTCTTCACGAGCAGGACCCCGTTAACTCCAAACTCCAAACTCCAAACTCCAAACTTTATATCAAACTTCGTACATCATTACTTGCCTGAAAACATGGCAGATTGGAGAATAACCATGGCTGAAAAGAAAAAGGTCCCCGCGGTCGTCGCGCCTGCAAACGCCGACAAGAAGAAGGCGCTGGAAACCGCCATCGCCAAGATCGAGAAGGATTACGGCAAGGGCACCATCATGCGTCTGGGCGACGATATCAACGTAAACGTCGAGGCGCTGTCCACCGGGTCTCTGGCATTGGACCTGGCCCTCGGCATCGGCGGCATCCCCAGAGGCCGCATCATTGAGATCTACGGCCCCGAGGCGAGCGGCAAGACCACCCTGGCCCTGCACGCCGTCGCCTCCGCCCAGAAATCGGGCGGTGAGGCCGCCTACATCGACGTGGAGCACGCGCTGGAGCCCGCTTACGCGAGAGCTCTCGGCGTGGACATTGACAGTCTCCTCATCTCCCAGCCCGATACCGGCGAGCAGGCCCTCGACATTGCCGAGTCCCTGGTGCGCTCCGGCGCCGTGGACGTGGTGGTCATCGACTCCGTCGCCGCCCTCATCCCCCGCGTGGAGCTCGAGGGCGAGGTGGGCGACACCGTGGTAGGCGCGCTGGCCCGCCTCATGAGCCAGGCCATGCGCCGCCTTGCGGGCGCGATCTCCAAGAATAACTGCACCGTCATCTTCATCAACCAGCTGCGCCAGAAGATCGGCGTCATGTACGGAAACCCCGAGACCACCCCCGGCGGCCTCGCCCTCAAGTACTACGCGAGCGTGCGCATCGACGTGCGCAGGATCGAGACCCTCAAGGTCAACGGCGAGATGGTCGGCAACCGCACCCGCGCCAAGGTCGTCAAGAACAAGGTCGCGCCCCCCTTCCGCGAAGCGGAGTTCGACATCATGTACGGCGAGGGCATCTCCAAGATCGGTGAGATCGTGGACCTCGGCGTCAAGCTTGAGATCATCGACAAGGCCGGCGCGTGGTTCACCGTGGACGGCAACCGCATCCAGGGCCGCGACGGCGTCAAGCAGTACCTGGCCGACAACCCCGAGGTCTGCGACAAGATCGAGCAGGAGATCCGCGACAACGCCCACAAGCTCATGAGCCCCCAGGCCATGAAGGCCGCCATGGCCTCCGGCCGCGCCGCCCCTGCTCCCGCCCTCGACGTGAGCGCGGCGGACTTTGAGGAGGACTAAGCCCCGCCCATGCGCATCACATCCCTGAAACAGACCACCACCGAGCATGTGACGGTGGTGCTGGAGGACGAGAGCGAGGTCAAAACCACCCTCGGCACCGTGACCGAGCTGCGGCTTTTCGCCGGGCGGGAGCTCAGCGAGCAGGATTTGGACATCCTGCGCCGGGAGTCGAAGAAGGCGCTCAGCCGGGAAAAGGCGCTGGAGCTTGTGTCCCAGCGGCAGATGTCGGCCAGGGAGCTGAATAAAAAGCTGCGCGACAAGGGCGCGGACGAGGAGACTGCCGATTACTGCGTGCAGTGGATCGTGGAGCGCGGGCTTCTTGACGAGGAGCGCTACGCCGCCGCCGTCGTGCGCCACTATGCCGCGAAGGGCTACGGCGAGGGGCGCGTGCGCCAGGAGCTTATGCGCCGGGGCGTGCCGCGTGAGCTGTGGGACGACGCCCTCTCCGAGATGCCGGAGGACACATCAAAGCTTGACCGCCTGGTGGCCGCGAAGCTGCGCGATCCGGAAGACCGGGACGCGGTGCGCAGGCTCTCCGCCTCCCTCTGCCGCCGGGGCTACAGCGGTGAGGAGATCCGTGAGGCGCTTGAACGGGCAAGAGCGTCGTTTGACTATGAGGAATAAGCTATGGAAGCTACGAATAAAAGCTTTGCAATGATTTCCCTGGGCTGTGCCAAGAACCTGGTCAACAGCGAGCAGATGCTGTATCTGATGAGCGAAGCGGGCTTCACGCTGGTGCCGGACCCGGACGGGGCCGACCTTGTGATCGTGAACACCTGCGGCTTCATCGACGCGGCGAAATCCGAGGCCATCGACAACATTCTTGAGATGGCGGAGCTCAAAAAGGCGGGACGCCTCGGCGGCATCATCGTGACGGGGTGCCTGTCCGAGCGCTACAAGGACACGATCCTCAACGAGCTGCCCGAGATCGACGCGGTGCTCGGCATCAGTAATTTCAAGGACATTGTCTTTGCCGCCAACGCCGTCATGGAACGGCGCGCGTGCAGCCTCTTTTCCGACCAGAGCGCGCCGGTGGATGAGATTCCCCGCGTCGTGACCACCGGGCCGGGCTGGGCCTATCTCAGGATCGCGGAGGGCTGCAACAACTTCTGCGCCTTCTGCGCCATCCCCTTCATCCGGGGCCGTTACCGCTCCAGGAGCATGGAGAATATCCTGGAGGAGGCGCGGGACCTGGCTGCCCACGGGGTGAAGGAGCTCATCGTCATCGCCCAGGACATCACCCGCTACGGCACCGATCTCTACGGGAAACGCTGTCTTGCGGAGCTGTGCCGGAAGCTCTCGGAAATTGAGGGCATCGAGTGGCTGCGCCTGCATTACCTGTATGTGGATCAGTTCGACGAGGAGCTGATCGACGAGATTGCGAACAATCCCAGGATCGTCAAGTATCTGGACATCCCCATCCAGCACATCAACGATCAGATCCTCAGGCGCATGAACCGCCGCGGCACGGGCGCGGATATCCGCAGGCTCTTCAAAACGCTGCGCGAGCGCGTTCCCGGTCTGGTGCTGCGCACGAGCCTGATCGCGGGCCTCCCCGGCGAGGGGGAAGCCGAATTTGAGGAGCTGTGCGAATTTCTGAGGGAAGCGCGTATCGAGCGTGTGGGCGTCTTCCCCTTCTCCCCCGAGGAAGGGACCCCCGCCGCGCAGATGGAGCATGCGGACTATGAGGAGGCCCAGCGCCGCGCCGACCTGATCCTGGAGCTCCAGGCCCCGATCATGGAGGACTTCTGCCGGAGCTTTGTGGGCAGGACTATCGACGTGCTGTGCGAGGGCTTCGACGAGGAAAGTCAGAGCTTCTACGGACGCTCCTACGCCGACTCCCCCGACATCGACGGGCAGGTCTTCTTTGACGGCCCCGGCCGCGCGGGCGATATCCAACGTGTCGTGATCGACGATACCGACGACGGCCTGCTCTTCGGGCATTTGGAGGAGGAGTGAGCATGAACACTACTGCCAACAAGATCACCATTGCGCGTATCGCGCTGATCCCGGTATTCCTGGTGCTTTGCTACACCGGTCACCGCATCGCCGCCACCGTCGTGTTTATCCTCGCCAGTCTCTCGGACCTGCTGGACGGCTACATCGCCCGGCACTACAACCAGGTCTCCAACTTCGGCAAGTTCATGGACCCGCTGGCGGACAAAATGCTGGTGCTGTCGGCCATGTGCTTTCTGGCGGAGAAGGGGCAGATGCCCGGCTGGGTCGTGGCCGTGGTGCTGTTCCGGGAATTTGCGGTGTCCGGCCTGCGCCTTGTCGCCGCCGAGCGCCAGCGCGTCATCGCCGCCGCCTGGTCCGGCAAGGTCAAGACCACCTGTACGATGGTGGGCCTGTGCTTCGTGCTGGTGTTCACCCGGTATCCCTGGCTGAACATGCTCGTCTCCGCCGTGATTCTGATCACCACGATCTACTCCGGCGTCGAGTATTTTATGAAGAACAAGGACGTGTTTCAAGACGCGGACTGACGCTGTACGCTATTTCTTCGTCGTATTTATTGTTTCACCGTAGGGGCCGACGCCCTCGGCGGCCCGCACGGTACAGTCTCAAATTGTGTGGAAATCCCTAGTGGTCATTTATATACAGTTTGTTTTTGCTGTTGATAAGTGCGTTTATTGTGATTTCACCGTCGGGCCGCCGAGGGCGTCGGCCCCTACAATGTCACCAATTCCGGACACAAAAACGCCGCTTCTCTTTAGTCTCTTGCATTATTCGGCTTTTCTATCCTGTTCATAAAAGGAGTTAATATCAATGATCCTGTACAATTCCGCCTCGCGTAAACGGGAAGAGTTTGTTCCCAACGACCCCAGCCTTGTCAAGATGTACACCTGCGGCCCGACGGTCTACCACTTCGCGCACATCGGCAACCTCCGCTCCTACATCATGGAGGACATCCTGGAGAAGTACCTGCGCTACACGGGCTACAACGTCAAGCGCGTCATGAACATCACCGATGTCGGCCACCTCACCTCCGACGCCGACGAGGGCGAGGACAAGATGCTCAAGGGCGCAAAGCGCGAGCACAAGTCCGTCATGGAGATCGCGCAGTACTATACCGACGCTTTCTTCGACGACTGCGCAAAGCTCAACATCAAGACCCCCGATGTGGTGGAGCCCGCCACGCACTGCATCGACGATTACATCAAGATCATCTCGAAGCTCATGGACACGGGCTACGCCTACTTTGCCGGCGGCAACGTGTACTTTGATACCTCGAAGCTCGAGCGCTACTACGTCTTTAACGACTTCAAAGAGGAGGACCTGAACGTCGGCGTGCGCGAGGGCGTGGAAGAAGATACCAACAAGCGCAACAAGAACGATTTCGTTCTCTGGTTCACCAAGTCCAAGTTCGAGGACCAGGCCCTCAAGTGGGACTCCCCCTGGGGCGTGGGCTACCCCGGCTGGCACATCGAGTGCTCCGGCATCTCCATGAAGCACCTGGGTGAGAACATCGACATCCACTGCGGCGGCATCGACAACGCCTTCCCCCACCACACCAATGAAATTGCCCAGTCCGAAGCCTATCTTGGCCATCCCTGGGTCAAATACTGGATGCATGTCCTCCACCTGAACACCACCTCCGGCAAAATGAGCAAGTCCAGCGGCGAGTTTCTGACCGTCTCTCTGCTCGAGCAGAAGGGCTACGATCCCCTCGCCTACCGCTTCTTCTGCCTGCAGAGCCACTACCGCAAGAGTCTGGTGTTCACCTGGGAAAACCTCGACAACGCCCAGGGCGCGTACCTGAAGCTCATCGCCCGCATCGCCGCCCTCAAACCCGAGGACGGGGAAGTCGACGAGGCCGCCTTCAACGAGCTGGACGCGAAGTTCCGCGCCGCCATGGACAACGACCTCAACTCCTCCCTCGCCGTCACGGCGCTCTACGACGTGCTCAAGGCCAGGACCAATGACGCGACCAAGCTCAAGGCCATCGGCGCGTTCGACACTGTGCTGGGTCTGAGCCTGCTTGAAAAGGCAAGTGTGAAGCGCGAGGAGCTCAAGCGCCAGCAGGTCGCGGCGGGACAGTTCACCGTCGTGTCCGAATCCGGCGAAGAAGACCCCGAGATCGAGGCAAAGATCATGGCCCGCCAGGACGCGAAGAAGGCCAAGAATTTCGCCGAGGCCGACCGTATCCGCGACGAGCTCAAGGCCGCCGGGATCGAGGTCACCGACATCCCCCACGGCGCAAAGTGGAAGAGAATGTAAGACGATAAGACGCAGACAGCGCCGCACAATTCGTGCGGCGCTGTTGTTGTTTTTATCCCTGTATAGACGTGAGCGGGATCTGTCTGAGATCCCAGGTGCCGTCCGGGTGGATGGTGATGAGCTCCGCGCCGCGCTGGGCGGTGTCGTTTTCGATGCCCGGCATGGCGAGATAGTCGATGCTCATGCCGTAGGTCAGGCGGATGCCCTTGTATTCGAGCGACATGTTGTTGTAGTGGTCATGTCCGCAGAAGACGCCCGTGGTGCTGCCGAGCTCGAGCATGCGGTCAAAGAGCCTGCTCGGGTAGTCGGAGCAGCAGACCTTGTCGATCATCTGCTCCCCGTTTTCGCCGAAGAAGTATTTGACCTCGGGGCTCCCCGCCATGTAGAGCTCATAGGCGGTGCGGTACTGCTGGAGGGGGATGTGGAAGAAAACCATGGAGGGCACCGTTCTGCCCGCCTCTGCGTTCAGGCGCTCCACCTGGGCGGCGTACCAGTCCACCTGGTCGTCGTGGATGTAGTCATAGACGTTGATGCCCTCGCCGGTGTAGGCGTTGGAGTCAAGCAGGAAGAGGCCGGTGTTGAGCGTGCCGTCGGCGTTTCTGAGCTCGATGAGCTGGTTGTTGCGCCCGGTGATCTCCGGCTGGATATAGGGGTAGAGCAGCAGGCCCGAGGTCTTGAAGGACAGGGACATGTACACATCGTTGAGGGATTCCCGGTCCATGGAGGCGATGCTCTCGGTGTCGTGGTTGCCGTAGGTGAAGGCCCAGGGTACGCCCACATTGCGCATGAAGGCCGCAAACTGGTTGACCGGGGCGGAGTTATTGAGGGACATGGACATGATGCCGAGCGGGAAGCAGAGGTCGCCCGTCACGATGACAAGGTCAGGCTTTGCGTAATTGATCTCATCGTAGCAGGCCTGCAGGGCTTTGATGTCCTTGTGGTAAGAATAGAGAGAGTTGCCGAGGTGGATGTCCGTCAGGTGGAGGATCTTAAAATCCCCGTCCCGGGCGGTGATGGTATAGACGCCGCTTTCGTCGTCGTATTCGATGGGACAGGGGCTGCGGGTGACGACGGGGACGGAATTGATGTAGGGCTGGGTGTACCAGGTCTCCCGGCGCAGGACGACAAAGAGCAGGACAAGGATCGCCGCCGCGGTCCAGATGGCGACGGAGAGGCGGTTGAATACGATGTTCCGCCGCGCGATATTCTTTCTGAGCGTGACATCGTAAGCGAACACCAGCAGCAGGAAGGCGATGCCCGCGGCGATCATGGCGTTGGCCGGATATTGGAGCTTATCCCGGAAGATGACCGTGGCGGCGAGGACAAGGGCCCAGTACAGCAGGGAGATCAGCGCCATGCCCCAGAGGTGGCGCTTCGTGAGGTTCTCGTTCCGGCTGCCGACCCAGCGGTTCAAAAGGCGCAGGCCGAGGCTGTTTTTGATCAGCAGATAAAGCGGCAGCTGGATGAGCAGGATGTTCGACGCCATGTTCTCCCCCAGCTCCGCCGCCTTGGAATTGCCGAAGAAATAGAAGCTCAGCTCCGCCCCGATAAAGACCGCGAAGGCCGCGACAAACAGCGCGATGGCATGGAGCAGGCGCTTTAGGTACTGGTCGTGCAGGGCGCAGAGAAACTCCTTTTCCTCCTCGCTCACGTCCGGGCTTTCAGGCAGGTCCTTTTTGAGCCACCGGTAAATCAGCATCGCGGCGACGAAGAGCGCCAGACCATAGAGTATGTTGAAGGGCAGCTCCCTGTTGCGGTGCACGGCGTTGAACACGGTCCAGACGAGCTCGCTCACCGCACCCGTCATCAGCAGGGCGATGGCGTAGATCTTGAGCTGGGCTGAGCGGATTGTTTTTTTGACGGTTTTTTGTTCCATGGCGCTTTTTTCTCTCTTCAATGGTTTTGATATGTTATCCCACCCCGTAGGGATAGGTGGAGCTGCGGTCGAGCGGGTAATACTTATAATTGCTGTTGACCGGGCGCTCGCCGCGGCCGAGGGCCCAGTCGATCATGCCGTATTCGATGGCGTCGGTGATGATGCCGTAGTGCCCGCCGCCCGCACACTCGACGACGGTCACGTTGTTGCCATGGGCGACCATGAGCTCGATGGCCCGCTTGTTCATGCCCACGCCGCCGAACTCGAACAGGTAAAAGCGCGTGCCCGCTTTCGCCGTGCTGTCGCACTGCTCGGGGCTCATGACATGGCTCTCCACCTCCCAGTGGAGCCCAGCGTCAAAGGTCATGACCGTTTTGGCGGCAAGGCCGTGGTTTTCCCAGAGGATCGCCGCGCCCTGGCAGGCGGTGTAGGCCCCCATGCTGGCCCCGCAGAGCACCAGATCGTGCAGGAAGACGTTGTTCTCGATCGCCGCCTGCTCGAGGGCCCGGTAAGAGTCCTCCACCTTGTCCGCCACATGGCCGTAGCCGTTTGCGTAGCACAGGAGCATGATGGCGTTCGGCGGGTCGGGGGCGTAGACATACTCGGTGAGGTAGTTGTTGGCAAGCGCCTCATCGTAGCCGCCGGGGTAGAAGATCAGGCAGGAAGTCTCCGGCCCCGCGTCCTTGGGGACGTAGATGAGGCCGAGGCGGTGGTAGTACAAAATCCCCTTTCCGAGGTCGGTGCCCGCGTACTCGGAGTAGTTCACCGGCTCGTCGGTCCCCTCCGCCATGGCGACGATGCGGTCGAGACAGCGCTGCTTGAGCTTCAGGCTGTCGCGGTAGTCCCCCAGCTCGTTCCAGCGCCGCACGGCCTCGTCCAGGCGGCAGGCGTAGGTCGCCTCGAGCGCCCGGTCATAGAGCTTATCCCGGCACGCTTTCATAAGTGTCTCCGCCTCCGGCCAGTCCGTCAGCGTGCCGAGCAGGGAGATGGCCTCGGACAGACGGTCAGCGTCCGCGTAGGACGAAGCCCTTCGGAAGTCACACTCGAGCGCGCGTGTCGGGGCGTCTTCAAAGTCCCCGAGGGCGAGGAAGGCGTCCTTCGCGTCCAGGTACTCCCCCGCCGTAAGCTGTGCCTCGGCGGCGGCGTAGGCGTTTTTCATCTCCTGCTGTACGCGCAGAGCTTCACATTCGGCGGCCTCCGTCTCCATGCCGAGGGAGAGATACAGATCCCGCGCCTCATAGTAGTTCCCCGCGGCCTGATATGCTGCGGCTCGGCTTACGGCCTCGTTATGCTGCTTTTCCTTCCACACACGCCAGCCCACCAGGCCGAGCAGCGCTGCCGCCAGCAGCACCAGCACGACGGCCAGAACACGTTTTGTCCTTCTCCTCACCCGCAAGTCCTCCGATTTGATTTACATAATATTAGAACCATAATATTGTTGACGGAATTTGATTTACCTACTATTGTTGACATATTGTTGTTTACATAAGTCATGATCCCATGCCTATTCAACCTTTTTATTTTATCAAATCGTCAATCTTTGCGCAAGTATTTTTCGCCGGATGCGCAAACCCCGCTCCCGACGATTGTCGGAAACGGGGCTTGTTTTCCTGTCGTTTGTCTGTCACGCGCTGCGCCGGGAGGGCGGCCTTTACCAGACCTGCTCTCTGCCGAAGTGGCGGGCGTATTCCTCTTTGGTCATGATCTGGGTGCTGATGCCGTAGGCCTTGGCAAACTCAACGGCTTTCTCCTTGCCCGGCACCGGGGAAATGACCGCGCCGTTCTGGCGCACGAGCCAGTATTTCTTTCCGTCGCCGTAGTCCACGATTACGCCGCCGGCTACCTCTTCCATGGTCAGATCGTCAAGGGCTTTCATTTTATTCGACCTTTTTCCGATCTTCTGTCTGTCCTTTACATATCTGCTTTCTACTGCTTACGGGTCTATCTTATCACAGGTTTTGTCACAATACAGTCACACACGCCCGCCTCAGTCTCTTCTGAACAGGTCGCGGGTGTAAACCTTGTCCTCACAGTCCTTCAGCTGCTCATCAAAGCGGTTGGCGAGGATCACGTCGGACCCGGCCTTGAACTTTTCGATATCGTTGACCACCAGGGAGCCGAAGAAGGTCTGGCCGTCCTCTAAGGTGGGCTCGTAGATGATGACGGTCGCGCCCTTGGCCTTGATGCGCTTCATGACGCCCTGGATGGAGGACTGGCGGAAGTTGTCGCTGTTGGATTTCATGGTGAGCCGGTAGACGCCGACGGTGATGGGCCGCTCCTTCTGCGCGTTCCACATGCTGCTGGCGGTGTAGTAGCCCGCCTTTTCCAGCACACGGTCGGCGATGAAGTCCTTGCGGGTGCGGTTGGAATCCACGATGGCCTGGATGAGGTTTTCCGGCACATCCTCATAGTTTGCCAGCAGCTGCTTGGTGTCCTTGGGCAGGCAGTAGCCGCCGTAGCCGAAGGAGGGGTTGTTGTAGTGGCTGCCGATGCGGGGATCGAGGCACACGCCGTCGATGATCTCACGGGTATTGAGGCCCTTCATCTCGGCATAGGTGTCAAGCTCGTTGAAGTAGCTGACACGCAGGGCGAGATAGGTGTTGGCGAAGAGCTTGACGGCCTCGGCCTCGGTAAAGCCCATGAAGCGCACGTCTATGTCCTTCTTCTCCGCGCCCTCGACCAGAAGCTCCGCAAAGCGCTCGGCCACGGGGCGGGAGGCCTCGTCGCAGCCGACGATGACGCGGCTCGGCCAGAGGTTATCGTAGAGGGCCCTGGACTCGCGCAGAAACTCGGGGCTGAAGAGGATGCGGTCGGTGCGGTACTTTTCGCGCACGGAAGCCGTGTAGCCGACGGGGATGGTGCTCTTGATGACCATGTGGGCGTCGGGATTGTGGGCCATGGTCTGCTCGATGGCGTCCTCCACGCTGGAGGTGTCGAAGTAGTTTTTCTGGCTGTCGTAGTTTGTGGGGGTGGCGATCACGACCAGCTCCGCCGAGGCGTAGGCCGCGGCCTTGTCGGTGGTGGTGTGGAGGTTCAGTAC
The DNA here is from genome assembly GCA_902799075.1 of Oscillospiraceae bacterium. Taxonomy (GTDB): domain Bacteria; phylum Bacillota; class Clostridia; order Oscillospirales; family Oscillospiraceae; genus Limivicinus. The sequence continues at coordinate 20,920 of CADBYZ010000004.1, forward strand.
CCGCTTGCCCGCCTTCGCCTCCGCCAGGAAGCGCTCGATCTCGTCGTCCTGGATGGGGCTTTCCCAGTTGTTGAGCTTCTCGGCCTTGGCCCCGGTGGTGGTGATGGCGGTGACCTCATGGTGCTGGGCGAGCAGCACGGCAAGGCTCAGGCCCACATAACCCACGCCCGCAACGGTGATTTTCATAGCGTTATCCTTTCTCCGGCGCCTGGCCGGTCAGCACTTGTAATAGTCCTTGTACCATTCGGCGAAGGCGCGCAGGCCCTCGCGGATGGTGATGCGCGGGGTGAAGCCGTAGTCCCGCTCGAGGGCTGCGGAGTCGGCGTAGGTCACGGGCACGTCGCCCGGCTGCATGCCCACAAGCTCGCGGTGGGCTTCAAAGTCGTAATCTGCGGGCAGGACCCCGGCGCGCACCAGCTCCTCCTGGAGCGTTGCGACAAAGTCCAGCAGGTTTTCCGGCTGTCCGCCGCCGATGTTGTAGACCGCGTAGGGCGGCAGCGGCAGGCCGTCCTCGCCGGTCTGTTTTTCGGGTGCGCCCTTTATTACGCGCACGATGCCCTCCACAATGTCGTCGATGTAGGTAAAGTCCCGCATCATATTGCCGAAGTTGAAGATGCGGATGATCTGCCCGGCGGCGAGGCGTTTGGTGGCGCTGTAGTAGAACATGTCCGGGCGTCCCGCGGGGCCGTAGACCGTGAAGAAGCGCAGGCCCGTGGAGGGGATGTTGTAGAGCTTCGAGTAGGCGTGGGCCAAAAGCTCGTTTGATTTCTTGGTGGCGGCGTAGAGGGAGACGGGGTTGTCCACCTTGTCGTCGGTGGAAAACGGCACCTTCTTGTTTCCGCCGTAGACCGAGGAGCTGGAGGCGTAGACCAGGTGCTCGACCGGGTAACGGCGGCAGGCTTCGAGAAGATTATAGAAGCCGATGATATTCGAGTCGATGTACACGTCCGGGTGGTCGATGGAATAGCGCACGCCTGCCTGGGCGGCAAGGTTCACCACGACATCAAAGCAGTATTTTTCAAAGAGGCTGTTCACCAGCGCCTTGTCGGCGATGGAGCCGCGGATAAATTCATAGCGCACTTTCGACGCGGCGGCGGCCTGCTCGATCTGCTTTAAGCGCCACTCCTTGAGGCTGACCTCGTAGTAGTCGTTCATGTTGTCGAGGGACACCACCGTGCCGCTTTTGAGCTCTTTCAGCAGGCGGATGACCAGATAGGTCCCGATAAAGCCGGGCGCGCCGGTGACGAGGATGGTCTTGCCGTTGAGCTCAACGGGTGTTTTCATAGGTTTTCTCCTTACATGGGAAGGTATTCAAAGTATTTTAACAGGTAAAAGCCCCGCGGTCAATGGGGTTTTGCGGTTTTACAGCGTGAAGATCGAGACATAGTGCGGCGGGAGGACGTGGGTTTTGAAGAACATGTCCATGCTGGAAACGTAGTCCTCCAGGCCGTCGTTGACATTGAAGAAGCGGTAGCCCTCGCCCTTGCGGATGTAGGAGATGAAGTGCGGCACGTCCTCCTCGGTATAGCGGAGGATGCCCGCCTCGCTCCCCTTTGCCGCCTCAAAGGCCGCCTCCCTGCCGATGTGCTCGGTCATGGCGGGGATGTACTTTCTCAGGTAGCCCCGCATGACGGGCATGGTGGTCGGGCCGGGGATGCGAAGGGAGTGCATGTAGTCCATCTCGTTCATGACCGCCTGGAAGCTCACGCTGTGGCCCAGGAAGTGCCGGATGTTGTAGGCCGCGATCCAGCCGCAGCCGTTGATGCTGGCCTGCATGGTGCGGTATTCGTATTCGTCGAAGTAGTCCTGGTCGATGATATAGCCGTCGTCGGAAAAGCCGTTCATTATTGCTCCTGTTTCTGTGATGACAGCGCCGCGCCGCCGGGGTCTCCCGACGGCGCATGTCTGTTTTTCGGTAAAATCAGCCGAGGCTCGCGTAGTAGTCGGAGTAATCCGCGCCCTGGGAGGCGGGCTGATACTCGCCGTAGAGCTTGGACATGACGCGCATGTACTCCTGCGAGTCCGTCTCGTATGGGGTCGGGCAGTAGTTGTTGTAGTTCTGGGCCTTGGTGTTGGCGCCCTCGATGTTGCTGCTGACGCAGCACGGGATCACGTCGAAGCCCACGGGAGTGAGGCTGCCGTCGTCGGCGCGGACAAGGCGGATCTGAAAGATGGCGGTGTCCGGGTCGGAGGGCATGGTGTTGCCGCCGAAGACCCAGTTGCCGCAGCTGTAGAGGATGACGCCCTCGCGGTATTTCTCAATGGGCTGGAGGCAGTGGGAGTGGCTGCCGTAGATCATGTCCGCCCCCGCGTCGATGCAGGCGTGGGCAAGCTCGATCTGGGCCTGGTTGGGCGAATAGTAGAGCTCCTGGCCCCAGTGGAAGGCGCAGATGACATATTCGGCGCCCTCGCCTTTCATCTGCCGCACGGCGCTGACCGCCTTGTCGCGGTTGGGCGCAAGGTCCGTGCCCGAGCAGTAGATGCCGATTTTCAGGCCGTGGGGCGTGGTGATGATCCGGGCCTCGCCCTCCTTGCCGTAGGGGACGCCGTGGGCCTCGAGCGCCGCGTAGGTGCTGTCCGCGCCCGCCTGATAGCAGTCCATCATGTGGTTGTTGGCGGTGGTGACAAAGTCCACGCCGCCCTCTTTGAAGATCTCCGCGTACTCGGTGGGTGCCCTAAACGGGAAGACCACCTGGGTGTAATCGTAGGTCATGTTGGGGTTATCCGTCAGGGTGCACTCGCAGTTGGCAAGAGTGAGCTCGTCGTCCTTGAAAAACCGCACGGTGTTGGAGAAGGGATAGGCGTAGTTCCCGTTCAGCACGCCTGCAAAGCCCGCGGGATGGGACTGGTAGTTCTGGTTCGACCAGAGGGTGCAGTCGCCCACAAAGGAGATGACGTACTCCTGCGGCGCTTCGGGCGTCGGCTCCGGCGTCGGCGCGGGAGTATTGACGGGCGCGGGCGTGTAGGGGCTCGGCGTGTAGGTGATGAGGTTCGGGTTTTGCTGGGCCGGGGTGTAGGTCTGCACCGTCTCCCCCGCGGTCTTTACCCGCGACACGGTGGTCATGGGCGTCTCGATGCGCAGCTTCTCCAGCAGCAGCAGCTCCGCGATCAAAAGCACCAGGCAGGCGATCTTCAGGAAATTTTTCATGTCTCTATCCTTTATATGTAAATACTCTGTATCTCAATATCTCAAAACAGCCGCTTCACAAGCGGGATCTTTCTCAGTACGAACGCCAGCGCAAAGCACGAAAGCGCAAGGACCAGGTAGAAAACCAGCAGGGATGATACCGGCGCCGCGGGCGTCGGGGCAAGGCCAAAGCGCTCAAGCACGTTGATCATCAGCGGGTGCGTAAGGTACACGCCGAGGGTGCAGGCGGAGAGCTCCGTTAATAGCTTCACGCGGCGAAATGTCCTCCCCTTCAGGGCGAGGAAGAAGCAGTAAGCCGCCGTGGACTGCAAAAAGGTCGGCAGAGAGAAGAAGTGGAAGAGCCACCCGTCCGCCGTATTCTTATACAGCGAATACCAGCGGTTCAAAACACTCGCCGCCAGCGTCACCGCGAGGAAGGCAAGCGGCGCAAGAAGCAGTGTCCGGCGGGAATACTCCCGTTTCGACAAATACCAGCCCCAGACAGCATACCCCAGATACGGCAGGTAGTCAAGGCTGAAATTCTGTGTAAAGCGATAAAGAAGCGGCGCGGGGTCGGGGGTGAGGTTGCAGTTGACGAGGAAAACGCCGAGGAAGAGGAAGAGGCCCACGACATAGCGCCCGTCCAGCTCGCCCCCGTGGAGCGCCGCGTGCACCACCGGCAGGAACAGGCACACCATCACCATCGCGGGCAGGAACCAGAGATGATAGTGCCCCGCGATGACGGCGTACAGGAAGTCATACGGCCCCTCGAACGCGCCCGAGGCCGCGCGGGCCAGGGCATAGAAAAGCGACCAGAGATAATACATGCCCGTAAAGCGCAGCACCCGGTGAATAAAATTCTGTCTGAGATCCAGCTTCTCCCGCGCTATAAGCAGCGTCCCGGTGAGCATGAAAAACAGCGGCAGACCGCCCCGGCTCAGGGTGCTCAAAAAGGTCACGGCGAAGAAGGCCGCGCCGGGAAGCGGCAGCTCGTGGTAGATGTCCGCCGCCGCGTGGATCATCAGGATCAGCAGGCAGGCAAAAACGCGGCAGAGGTCAAGCTCCGTTCTTCGCATGTTCCGCCTCCTTAATAAGCGCGAGCTTCTGCGCGCGCGTAAGCCTCTTGATGTGCCACTCGCGGCATCTGGCCTCGTGTTCGGTCTCAAAGCGCTCGGTATAGACGAGGGCTGCCGGCAGGCGGGCGCGGGTGTACTTGCCGCCCTTCCCCGCCGCGTGGGTTTTGAGACGTTTATCGAGGTCGTTTGTCCAGCCGGTATAGAGCGAGCCGTCCGAGCAGCGGAGCATGTAGACCACGTTCATCGCTGCACCTGCTTGATATTCTTTTCAAACTTGCTGCGCGCGCCCATGACCTCATGCCCGCAGCCGAGGCACTTGAGCTTGAAGTCCGCGCCCGTGCGCAGCACCTGCCACTGCTTGGAGCCGCAGGGGTGTTCCTTTTTCATGGTGAGGATGTCGCCGACCTGAATGTCCATTATTTCTTGATTTCCTCCCAGTAGCGCTTTGCCGCCTGCTCGGTCTTGTTGTCGCCGTATTCGTAGTATTTCACGTCCCGGAGGGCGTCGGGCAGGTACTGCTGTTTTACCCAGTGGCCTGGGAAATCGTGGGGATAGAGATAGCCCTGCTCCCGCTCAAAGCCCGTGCCGTCGGCGTGGACGTTCTGAAGCTCCCGCGGGATATTGCCGGTCTTCCCCGCGCGCACGTCCGCCCATGCCTTCTCGATGGCCATGACGCCGGTGTTGGATTTGGGCGCGGTGGCAAGCAGGATGCAGGCTTCCGCCAGCGGCAGCTTCGCCTCCGGAAGGCCGAGCTGCAGGGCCGAGTCCACGCAGGCCTTCACAATGGGCACCGCCATGGGCCAGGCAAGGCCCACGTCCTCACTGGCAGAGCAGAGGATGCGGCGGCTCGCGCCGATGAGGTCCCCTACCTCCAGAAGCCGCGCGAGGTAATGCAGGGCAGCGTCCGGGTCCGAGCCGCGCAGGGACTTCATCAGGGCCGAGAGGATGTCGAAGTGCTCGTCCCCCTCCCGGTCGTAGCGCATGGCGCTGCGCTGGGTGATGGCTTTGGCGTCGGAGAGGGTGATGACCCCGTTTTCGGAGGCGGAGAAGAGAAGCTCCACGGCGTTGATGGCTTTTCGCACATCGCCCCCGCAGGCCGCGGCAATGTGGTCGAGCACGCCTTCCTCGGGCGTGAGGGGCGTGTCGCGCCGCGTGTTCATGATGTTCACCGCGCGCTCGACCGCGGTCTTTACATCCTCGGGCGTGATGGCCTTGAACTCGAAGACGGTCGAACGGCTGAGGATGGCGTTGAAGACGGTGAAATAGGGGTTTTCGGTGGTGGAGGCGATGAGCGTGATGCGTCCGTCCTCGATAAACTCCAGAAGGGACTGCTGCTGCTTTTTATTGAAATACTGGATCTCGTCGAGGTACAAAAGCACGCCGCCCGGTGTGAGGAAGGTGTCCAGCTCGTCGATGATCTTCTTGATGTCGGCGATGCCCGCGGTGGTGGCGTTGAGCTTTCTCAAGGAGCGGTTGGTGCGCTGCGCGATGATGCGGGCTACTGTTGTTTTGCCCGTGCCCGAGGGGCCGTAGAAGATCATGTTCGGGATCTGCCCGCTCTCCACGATGCGGCGCAGAAGCCCGCCCTTGCCGAGGATGTGCCGCTGGCCCACCACATCGTCAAGAGATTCCGGGCGGATCTCGTCCGCAAGCGGCTGATACATGGCGCGCCCTCCCTTTCGTAAACCATAATAAAGGAATTATATCACCCTGCGGCGCGTTTGTAAAAGAAATTCTTTGAATTTCCCTTTTGCTTCGTCTTAACTCTTGGCAAAACATGGCAGATGTTCAAGCTTCGTGTGGACATTTTCGGCTCTGTGCTGTATAATGCCAATACTTGCGTAAAGGAGTACATATATGCGTAAAGGGAAAATCAAAGCGATTTTGTTTATTGTTGTATTTCTGCTGGTGATGGCCACCGCCATCACCCTGCTGCTGGATATGGAACGGGAGAAGAAGGAGGTCGAGAGCCTGGGCTATGACCCCTACCGCGCGACGCCCGCGCCGACGGTTGCGCCCACTGTGACGCCCATGCCCGTCTCCACCATCATGCCGACCCCCGTGCCGCCGACGCCCGCGCCTACCCCGACGCCGACGCCCGCGCCCACCCCCACGCCGAAGCCCACGGCCACGCCCGTTCCGGTGGGACAGGTCATCGGCACCGGCTCCTTTGTCTCTAATACCGGTGTTCCCATGAACGTCCGGGCCGACTGGGAGGCGCTGCTGCTGGATGAGCAGCATGTGGGCGTGCGCGTGAAGGTCTATCTCGAGTCCTACTCGATCCAGATCCAGGAGTCCCGCGGCGCCGTCAACGTCTCTGTCGGCGACAATTACCAGACAGCCGACACCCCCTCGCTGGACATCGACGACAACGTCAACCTCCATTCAAGCCTCATCGCCACGACCGAGCACGTGCTGAACCTCGCCCCCGGACAGCAGAAGAGCTTCCCGGTGCAGGTGCAGTATCTCTTCCGCGGCACCTACTTCCGACAGGAGATCGACACCGTGGAATGCGGCGGCGCGATCGACCTGATGAGATGAGGTGAACACCATGCGGACACCCGAACAGGTACGGGAGATCGTGCGGCTGCTGCTGGAGGAATACCCCGAGGCAAGCTGTACGCTTGACTGGGGCAAGGACTATGAGCTTTTGTTTTCCGTGCGCCTTGCCGCCCAGTGCACCGACGAGCGCGTAAACCAGATCACCCCAGCCCTCTTTGCGCGCTTCCCCACCCTCGAAGCCTTCGCGGAGGCCGATGTTTCCGAGGTTGAGAAATACGTACACTCCTGCGGCTTTTTCCGGGCCAAGGCGAGGGACATCGTCAAGTGCTCCCAGGTGCTTTTGGAAAAGTACGGCGGCGAACTGCCGCGCACGATGGAGGAGCTGACCGCCCTGCCCGGCGTGGGGCGCAAGACGGCGAACCTCATCCTCGGCGATGTGTTCCGGGTGCCCGGCTCCACGGTGGTGGACACCCACTGCATACGCCTCTCGAACCGCATGGGCCTGGTGGACGATCTCAAGGACCCGGTGAAGATCGAAATGGAGCTCAGAAAGATCCTGCCGCCCGAGCGCTCCTCCGACTTCTGCCACTGTCTGGTCCTGCATGGCAGGGCCGTGTGCGACGCGAGAAAGCCGGAATGCGAAAAATGCTGCGTGCGGCACCTGTGTCAGCACTTTTCAGGCTGACGCCTTATGAGTTTGGAGTTTGGAGTTAGGAGTTTGGAGTTAACGTGTCCGCTTCGCGGACAATTTCTATCGTGTTGAAGGCACACCATAACTCCACACTCCACACTCCTAACTCCACACTTAACAAAAACCTGCGCTGAAAGGAACCATACCGACTATGAAAGCTATCGTCAGTGTATTTGCCAAAGACAGCAAGGGCATCATCGCCTATGTGACCGCGCTGCTCGCGGAGAAGGATATCAACGTCCTGGACATCAGCCAGACGCTTTTGCAGGAGTATTTCGCCATGATCATGCTGGTGGACCTCACCGACTGCGGCATGAGCTTTGTGGAGCTCAGCCGCTACCTTGCCGACAAAGGGCAGGAGCGCGGCCTTGACATCCACATTCAGCGTCAGGACATCTTCGACGCCATGCACAAGGTCTGAGGTGCCGCCATGAGCTATCTTCTCAACAGCAGCGAAATTCTGCAGACCATCCAGATGATCAACCAGCAGCATCTGGACGTGCGCACCATCACCATGGGCATAAGTCTCCTGGACTGCGCGGACACGGACATGGACGCCTGCTGCCGCAAAATCTATGACAAAATCTGCCGCTGTGCCGGGAACCTCGTCAAAACCGGCTGCGACATTGAGGACGAGTTCGGCATCCCCATCGTCAACAAGCGCATCTCCGTGACGCCCGTTTCGCTGGTCGCGGCGGCCTGCGCCGGGGAGGATTACGCCCCCATCGCCCGCACCCTCGATAAAGCGGCAAAGGAGACCGGCGTCAACTTCATCGGCGGCTTCTCGGCCCTCTGCCACAAGGGCTTTACCGATAGCGATCTGCAGCTCATCCGCTCTCTGCCCGGGGCTTTGAGCGAAACCGAGCTTGTGTGCGCGAGCGTCAATGTCGGCTCCACCAGGGCCGGCATCAACATGGACGCCGTGGCCCTCATGGGCAGGATCATCAAGGAGACCGCCGAGCGCGGCTTCATGGGCTGTGCCAAGCTCGTGGTGTTTGCCAACGCCGTGGAGGACAACCCCTTCATGGCGGGCGCCTTCCACGGCGTGGGCGAGCCGGAGACCGTTATCAACGTGGGCGTTTCCGGCCCCGGCGTTGTGGCCCACGCGCTCAAGGAGTGCAAGGGCGAGAGCTTTGACGTGGTGGCCGAGACCATCAAGCGCACCGCCTTCAAGATCACCCGCATGGGCGAGCTGGTGGCGCAGGAGGCGTCCCGCCGCCTGGGCGTGCCCTTCGGCGTGGTGGACCTGTCTCTGGCCCCCACCCCCGCCATCGGCGACAGCGTGGCCGAGATTTTGGAGATCATGGGCCTGGAGCGCTGCGGCGGGCACGGCACGACGGCGGCCCTCGCGCTTCTAAACGACGCGGTCAAAAAGGGCGGCGTGATGGCGTCGTCCCATGTGGGCGGCCTCTCCGGCGCGTTCATCCCGGTGTCCGAGGACGCGGGCATGATCGCCTCGGCCAAGGAAGGGACGCTCTGCATCGACAAGCTTGAGGCCATGACCTGCGTGTGCTCCGTGGGCCTTGACATGATCGCCGTCCCCGGCGACACCGACGCCGACACCATCTCCGCCGTCATCGCCGACGAGGCCGCCATCGGCATGGTCAACAACAAGACCACCGCCGTGCGCATCATCCCCGTCAAGGGCAGGACCGTGGGCGACAGCGTGGACTTCGGCGGGCTGCTGGGCTCGGCGCCCATCATGCCGCTGCACCGCGGCAGCGCGAGTGAGTTCATCGCCCGCGGCGGCAGAATACCGGCGCCGCTGCACAGTCTGAGGAACTGAGCATCTTGATTCCTATGTTTTTCTTGACAAGGATGCCTGCACTCGCTATAATGAAAATATAAAAGGCGTTGCCTGAATGCGGCTCCGCCCGTTAGGTTTTCTACAAAATATTAGAAACCGTCACTGGCCAGAGTGGCGGTTTCTGCTTTTTACCGTGACCGTAACCGTATATCCGAGGATATGGAAGGTCAATGTAATCGGCATCAGCAACACCTCCTTTCGGAGATGTGGCGGAACCGCCTTTATCGCGTGGCAACGCCCCGTCAAGATAGTACTGTATGTTATGAGATTTGTCAATCAAATATCGACTCATATGGAAATAAAACGACTTTACAATGAAAATCGCCTGCCCTTCTTTTCCGCTTTGGGCTTTTCGCTTCTGGCTTACGGCTTCTGCATGACGAACAAGATCCCCGTGGGCGATGATCTGAACCCCCTGGGCCTCTTCGGCAAGGGGATCACCACGCCCTCCGGGCGCTACGGACTGGAGCTTCTGCGCTTCGTGATGCCCGATGTGTCCATGCCCTGGATCTACGGGCTCATGAGCATCCTGCTGCTCGCGGCGGCGGTGTGCATCACGGTACGGCTTTTTGAGATCAAGAGCCCGGTTTTGCAGATCCTGCTTGCCGGGGCCTTTGTCAGCTTCCCCGCCCAGGCGGGCACCATGCTCTATACCTTCACCGCCGCGCCCTACGCCGTCTCTCTGCTGCTGACCGTGACGGGCGTGTGGTACTTTATCACGGGCAGGCGCGGACGCTGGATCGCCGCTCCCCTGCTCATCGGCTTTTCGTGCAGCATCTATCAGGGCTACTTCTCCATAGCTGCCAGCTTCTGCGTGATCTATATGATCGTGCAGCTCTGCCGCACAAAAAAAACCGCGCTCACGATTTTCCGCGAGGGCGTGATGATGCTCGCGATGCTGCTGCTTGCGCTCGCGCTTTACGGTCTTGCGCTGCTGGCGGCGCTGAAGCTGCTGAATCTCCCTCTTCTGCAGGAGGCCGTCAACGATTCCCTGAGCTTCCCGCGCCGCTTTCTGGTGGTGTACAAGTCCTGGCTCATGACCTTCCTCGACGGGCGCTTCGGCTATGTGCCGAACAAGGTCTCGCGCGTGATGCACCTGGCGCTGCTGCTTATCGTCGGTGTCACGATGCTCGCGCAGCTTCGGAAAAAGGGCGACCTGCCCTCCCTCGCTCTTGCGGGGCTGTGCCTGTTTCTCTGGCCGTTGAGCTGCTACTGCCTGTACCTGCTGGCGGACAGCGGCTTCATCCACTCCCTGTCGCTTTACAGCTTCGCGTCGCTGTACGTGCTGTGCGCGGCGCTTCTGGACGGATGGTCCCCCGCTCCGGCCCCGGCGCTTAAACGCCTCGCGGCGCTCGCGCTCGCGGTGATCCTCTGCGGGAACATCTATTGCGCAAACGCCCTGTATCTGCGCTATTATCTGCGCTTTGAGGAGCTCAAGAGCTTCTATACCACGCTGCTCACGCGCGTGATGGAGACCCCGGGCTTTGCCGAGGGCGACCGCCTTGCCATCGTGGGCGACGCCCCCGCGCTCAGCTACGACATCGACCGGCACTTCACCGACGCGCCGCTGCAGCTTCCGAGTCTGGAGCTGGGGAGCGTGGCCTACGCCGAGGACATCATCAGTCAGTATCTGGGCTGTGACATCCCCTTCGCCTCGGAGGAAGAGGCGGCGGCGCTGGAGACGGACGGCATGCCCGTCTACCCCTATGACGGTTCGGTCAAACGCATGGGGGATGTGATCGCGGTCAAATTTTCTGCCAAGGAGGCCGACGCATGAGAAAAGCGAGTCTTGACGTATGCCGGGTGCTGGCCTGCATGATGGTGGTGCTGGGGCACACGGGGATGCTGTTCTGGGACTTCGATCCCGCCGCCCCCGCCTGGGCCGTCTACAACCTGCTGTGCGTGTTTCTGCGCTCGTCGGTGCTGCTGTTTTTCATGGTCAGCGGCACGCTTTTCCTGGGCCGGGAGAAGCTGGATTTCAAAAAGCACCTCAAAAGAGCCGGACACATGCTGGTGCTGTATTATGTCTGGTCATTGATCTTAAACGGCATCGACGCCCTGTTCCTCCACTACCATACACCGGGCGAGGACTTTCTTTCGCTGGTGCTGCGGGGCTACTTCCATCTGTGGTTCCTGCCCACGATGGCGATGAGCTACTGCGCCCTGCCGCTTCTGCACGGGATGCTGCACAACAATCACGACAATGTGCGTCGCGGCGCGATCCTGCTTGCCGCCATCGTCTGCGTGCAGGCGACCTTGAACGCACTGCCCGATAAGCCCGAATGGCTTGCGGCCCTCATTGCGCCCTACGATTTTCGCTATTACCGCTACTTTGTGATGATGCCGCTGGGCTATGTGCTATATAAGGAGACGCTATCCAAAAAACAGCTCGCGTCCCTGGGCTGCGCCTCTCTCGCGGCGGCGCTGCTGATCGCGTTTCTCAACCGGCGCTACGCGATCTCCATCGGCGCGGCCTCGGATGCCCTGTATGAGGATCTGTCGATCTCCTCCGCGCTCACGGCGGCTTTCATTTTCTGCCTGTGCAAGCGCATCGAGACCCTGCCGCCGAAGCTCTGGAGCTTTGTCAAGACCTTCTCGGCCTGCTCCTTCGGGATGTACCTCATGCATCCCATCTTCCTCGACGCCGTGCGCAGCCGGCACTTTGACCTCACGCAGTACAGCGCCGTGTGGCTCTACCCGCTGTGCTACGCCTGCTTCCTGCTGCTGCCCGCGTGCCTGACCTGGGTCATGCTGAAGATCCCGGGACTGCGGAAGCTGGTCACATGAAAAATGGAGTTGTGAAAAAAACCACTTGACATTGTAGGGGCCGACGCCCTCGGCGGCCCGGCAGTAGAGTCTGAATAATTGTACTTATCCCCGGCGAATTCGTACAATTGTACGTTTTCGCCGGGGATTTCTGCATATTTTCAAGTTGTACCGCGCGGGCCGCCGAGGGCGTCGGCCCCTACGAAACAGGCACTTTATTATGGGTAGCTGCGCCCCAGCACTTCCCCGAGCTTTACCGGGGTCTCGAGGCCGTTTTCGGTGTTTTCAAAGAGCTCTCTGTCCAGCTCCGCGCGGTCCTTCCGCAAAAGCAGGACCACCGTGCTGCCGCCGTAGAGGAAGCGTCCCTTTTCCTCGCCGCGCCGGAACGTGACGCCCGCGCCCTTGTAATTCTCCACGCGCCCGACCAGCATGGCGCCGACCTCGATCTGGGCAAGGCGGCCGAAGTTTTTCGTGTCCATGACCGTATACTCCCGGCAGTTGCGGATGAAGACCGGCAGGGCCGCGAGCGCGATGGGCCGCACGGTGTGAAGCTCACCGGGCAGGAAACGCCTGCTCACGATCACCCCGTCGTCTGCGTAGGCGTAGCGGTGGTAGTGCTGCACGCACAGGCGGAAGACCAAGCACACGCCGTCTTGAAAATCCGCGGCGGCGGGATCATTGCCGAGCAGGTCCGCGATGGTGTAGCGGCTCTGCTTGATGGGCAGGACGAGGCCGTCCGTGATTTGATAGGCGCTCAGAAGCCCGTCGCAGGGGGCCATGAAGCTTTCAGCCTCGTCCGGGACGGGGCGCAGGCTTTTGCGGATCGGGCGGCAGAAAAAGGCGTTGAAGCAGTCGTACCTCACCGGCAGATAGTCCGCCATATTGATGCCGACGGCGCGGGCAAAGGGCTTAATGAGCGGACGCGACAGCGGCGAGTCCATGAATCTGCCCGCAAGCTTTGATACCGGGCGGGAGGCGGCGATTTTCAGCAGGCCCCGCCCCGCCTTCTTTTCATATAAAAAACGCAGCGCCGCCCCGGCGGGGAGCGGCGCGATGCCCTGACGCTTCATTTCACGATCACCTTCCAGAACAGCAAAAGGAAAAATTCCAGCGCGCCTATGCCCACCATGATGAGGATGCCGCGAAGTCCCGGCTTTGCCACCCGGATCGGTGTAATGAACAGCGCCCCCGTCAGGATGCTGGCCGCGAGGTAGACGACGGTGATGTCCGCCCTTGTCAGGTACTGCAGCAGCAGCACGAAGGGAAAAATCAGCGCCGCCGAGGTCACGGGAAGGCCCAGGTATTCCTTGCGGGCGCTTTTCTCTTTGCTCTGCCGCTCCTCCTCGGTCACGTTGTAGTAGGCCAGGCGGATCATCGCCGCCAGCACATACAGCACCAGGAAAGCATGCAGCACAAATTTCCAGGAGGCGGTCTCCCAGCGCACGGGCAGGCCCTCCAGCATGTTCGTCAGGTACGGGGACACGCGGATGAGCGCCGCGCCGATGCAGGCGGGCAGCACGCCGAAGGCCACCAGATCGGACAGGGAATCGATCTGAATGCCGAAGTCCATCTCCATCTTGGTCCTGCCCTTTTTGGTGCGGGCGACTTTGCCGTCAAAGGCGTCGCACAACCCGCAGAACAGCAGGAAGAGGCAGCCGTAATACGGATGCCCGCCGCCGGAGAGCGACACAACGATGCCCGTTGTTGCCGACAGCAGCGAGAAATAGGTCAGGATCACGGTATAGTCATAGAATCCGATCATGGGTGTATTTCCTTCCTGAGACGCCAAAACGCAGCGCGTCCTGTATTGTCAACCTTTCGACAAAGTATCTTAACATAAGACACGCTTTTTTTCAATCCCCAAATATGCCGACCGCTCAGTCGCCGATGCCGCTGCGCATGATCTTGCCGAAGTTCCAGAGCCGCGCCGCGCTGCGTGCCGCTTCCGCGCGGTCTTCGGGCTTTTTATACTCGATCTGCGCCGTCTGCGCGCCGCAGTCCAGGCACATGGCGTACCAGCACCAGCCCTGCTCCTCCTCCAGAAGCCCGGCCCCGCCGCAGTAGGGGCAGTCATGCAAAATCAGTTCCTCGTGCAGGTTCATGGTCATATCCTCCTGTAAACTTTTTACCATTCATCGTCCCGGGTGACGAAGCCGCGCTCGTCCGGCTCGACCGGGATCAGGCGGCTGTTGATGTCTTCGATGCGGATCCACGGCGCGCGCTCGAGTGTCCGGAGCACCTGGTCAAGCCGGGCCTCGGTCCCCTGCAGCTCCATGGACACGGTGCCGGTATAGTCGTTTCGCACCCAGCCGGTACAGCCCGCGGCGTTGGCCGCCTGCCTTGCCCGCCAGCGAAATCCCACGCCCTGGACAACGCCCGAGAAGATCAGATGGCGGCGTATCAGCTTTTCCTGCATGGTTCAGACCTCCCCGGCACATTCTGTTTAATTGTACTGAATCCTCTCCCGAAAAGCAAGTGCTTTTCATAAAAAAGCCGTCTCAGACTTCCTGTCATCCTGAGCGGAGCGAAGGATCTTTTCCGCTGTGCTGCAGGCCAAGATCCTTCGCTGCGCTCAGAATGACACGGTACACTGAGACGGCAGTCTTGAATGTTCTGTCGTTACTTTCTGATCTCGTCGTGGAGGATGCCCGCCACCTCGGGGACCCACTCGTGGATGAACAGGTCCGCGTCCACATTGTGCTGCTCGGCGACATACTCCTCGAGGGTTGAGCCGATGCGGTCAAAGTCCGCGCCCGTCAGCACGCCGACGCCGGCGCACACGGCACCGACCGCAATGCAGATGACCACGATGACCAGGATGATATTCCAGCCCTTTTTCACGCCGACACCTCCTTATAGCACAGCTTGCGGCCAAGCGCCAGGACCCAGCGGATGAAGCCCGGGATCGCGCCGATCAGCAGCCAGATGAAGGTCCAGGCCAGCAGCAGACCGATGGCCGTGGCCGCCAGCGACAGACCGAACACCAGCAGGATATCCGCGAACACCGTAAAGCCGAAGGCCGCGATCAGACCGCTGATGCCCACAAAGCCGAAAACCGCAGCCATGCTCAGTGTGAGCAGCGCCGCCCCCAGGATCAGCCCCAGGCACAGAAGCCCCAGCGGGATCGCCAGTATAATGAACAGGATCAAAAGCGGCACGTTTGCCTCCCGCTCGGCAGGGCCTGTCAGATCCGGCAGGTCCTTCACGGAAAGCTTTTTGCGCTGCGGCTGCGTGCGGGCCGGATGCTCCTCCTGCGGCTGTATACGCGCCGGATGCTCCTCCGGCTCCAGGGACAGGGTGCTGACATCCACATGATGCGGCTTTTCCTGCACATGTGCGCTCGCGGGCTCTTCCTTCTTTACAGGCTGCTCCGGCAGCGGCTGGGGAGCGTCCTCATCCGGGATCGACGGGATCTGTGTCGGGGTACTCGCCGCCTGCTCAGCGGCGGCAAAATCGTCCTTGAGCGTAAAGTCCTTGAGGAAGGCGTCCACATCGGAGAGCTTGTCCGTCTCCGGGGCGGGAGCTTCCTCCGCAGCCGGGGCCACCGGCTCGACGGGAGCCTGCGGGACGGCGGGCGGCGGCACAAGGGGCGCGCTCTCGCCTTCCCTGTCCTCATCGGGGTAGAAGGCGGACTCATGGGCGGCGGGCTGTGCAGGCTCCGCGCTCTCGGTGTGGTCCTCGGGCAGGATGCCGAGGTTGAGGCTGTCAAACACATTTTCCGTGTTCGCCGGATCGTTGAAGAGGGAGACCTGCCCCTCCTCGGGCTTGGGCTCTGCGGGAATGAGCGTGAGCGCTTCGCGGCGCAGATCCTCGATCACCAGCTGATAGGCGGGCTCCTGCCCGTCGTCGGTCCGGTATTTGCGGTCCCTCGCATCATAGGCGCGGGCGAGGTTCACCGCCTGGCGCGTCGGGGAGACCAGCAGCTGGAGCACAGCCGTGTCGTTGCCCGCCTCATCAAATATGTCATTATACAGCTCGAGCGCGCGGATCCTGTCGTCATCCTGCATGAAGGTCAGCAGTCTCCCGAGCTCTGCCAGAAATCTCTGTTTGTTAATAGGGGTCACCTCCAACCGGTGTTCATCGTGATTATACCTTTTCCCGTTCGTTTGGTCAAGATAAATATTACAAAAAAAAGACAAAAATTTTCGACCGGCTTCGGCAAATGAAATTTTCAAAGTCTTGACAAGCCTCCCTTACCGCTATAAAATATGTAGACACGGCGCAATGAGCCGACATTACGGCGGGGCAAGGGCCCTGGCGATTGAGAGGTAGTTTTATGGCGAAAGACAAGAAAGTCGAGCAGATCACCGATATGGAGGTCGATTTTGCCCAGTGGTATACCGATATCTGCCGCAAGGCGGAGCTGGTGGAGTATGCCTCCGTCAAGGGCTTTACGATCCTGCGCCCCTATGGCTACGCCATTTGGGAGAATATGCAGCAGATCATGGACGCGGAGTTTAAAAAGACCGGGCACGTCAATGTGGCCATGCCGGTGCTGATCCCGGAGAGCCTGCTGAAAAAAGAGGGCGAGCTCGTCAACGGCTTTGCGCCCGAGGTCGCCTGGGTCACCATGGGCGGCAGCGAGCAGCTCGAGGAGCGCCTTGCCTTCCGTCCCACCTCCGAGACCATGTTCTGCGACCACTGGTCCCGCGTGCTGCACTCCTACCGGGAGCTGCCCATGCTCTATAATCAGTGGTGCTCCGTCATCCGCTGGGAGAAGACCACCCGCCCCTTCCTGCGCTCGCGCGAGTTCTGGTGGCAGGAAGGCCACACCATCCACGAGACCGCCGAAGAGGCGAAAGCCGAGACCGAGCAGCAGCTCAACTGCTACGCCGATTTCTTTGAAAAGGTCCTCGCCATCCCCGTGGTGCGCGGCAGAAAGACCGACAAGGAGAAGTTTGCGGGCGCTGAGGCCACCTACACGGTCGAGTGCATGATGAAGGACCGCAAGGCCCTGCAGGGCGCGACCTCCCACTACTTCGGCGACAAGTTCTCGCGTGCCTACAACGTGACCTTCACCGGGCGCGAC
Organism: Oscillospiraceae bacterium; assembly: GCA_902799075.1. Lineage (GTDB taxonomy): Bacteria > Bacillota > Clostridia > Oscillospirales > Oscillospiraceae > Limivicinus. The sequence continues at coordinate 37,918 of CADBYZ010000004.1, forward strand.
AACAAGCTGCAGTACCCGTTCCAGACCTCCTGGGGCTCCACGACCCGCATGATCGGCGCGGTCATCATGGCCCACGGCGACAACAACGGCCTGGTCCTGCCCCCGATGGTGGCCCCCATCCAGGTGGTGGTCGTACCCGTGGCCCAGCACAAGCCGGGCGTTCTCGAGAAGGCAAACGAGCTGTATGAGGCCCTCAAGGCCGCAGGCATCCGCGTCAGGCTCGACGACAGCGACAACAGCCTCGGCTGGAAGTGCGCCCAGTACGAGATGAAGGGCGTGCCGCTGCGTGTGGAGCTGGGCCCCAAGGATATCGAAAACGGCGTGTGCGTGGCGGTGCGCCGCGACAGCGGCGAGAAGACCCAGGTCAAGCTCGAAGAGCTGACCGCGAAGGTGCCGGAGCTTCTGGCTGCGGTGCAGCAGGGGCTTTATGACAAGGCCAAAAAGAACCTGGACGAGCACATCTACGCGGCCCACTCCGTGGAGGAAGCCAGGGAACTGCAGGAGAAGAACGGCGGCTTCATCAAGACCATGTGGTGCGGCGATGTGGAATGCGAGCTTAAGATGAAGGAGCAGGCGGGCATGTCCTCCCGCTGCATCCCCTTCAAGCAGGAGAAGCTGGACGAGGTCTGCGCCTGCTGCGGCAAACCGGCCAAGCACATGATCTTCTGGGGCGTTGCCTATTAAGTGAAACTTTCAGGAATGCGCGGCGAAAGCTGCGCATTCTTTTTTGCCTTCCCCTCAAGGGGAAGGCAAGGACCGCGGGAGCCCTGTTTTCCCCAAAAGGGGAGGCAGGTTTTAAAACCGAAAAGAGCCCGTCCCTTTTGGGGACAGGCTCGTTTCGGTAATTATTTGAATTACACAGCGCGGGTGACCTTGCCGCTGCGCAGGCAGCGGGTGCACACGTAGACGTGCTTGGGAGAGCCGTCGACGATGGCCTTGACGCGCTTCACGTTGGGCTTCCAGGTACGGTTGGAACGTCTGTGAGAGTGGCTGACGTCGCAGAATTCGCACTTCGCCATGGATGAAGCACCTCCTTGCATGTGTTGGCTGTCAGGCAGACAGCTCATTTATAATAGCAGATGGTCCGGGTAAATGCAAGGAAAATTTTGCAGTTTGCCAGAAAAAGTTTTTTCATGCGGTCAACGCCCGGATGTGTGGAAAAGAGCTTGCCAAATTCACTGAAAATGGGTAAAATGGAGGATACGATCATAACAGACATTTCTCAGAAAGGGTAAGCGATTTCTCAGAAAGGGTAAGCGTGAACGACTATGCGCAGCAAGTATTCCGTCAAGCTCAAGAAGCTCGTGGAGGAGCACGGCGGGCTCGAGCCGCTCAACCTCTCCTCCGACTACGAGGAGGCACTGATCTCCAACTCCGACGTCAACCGCCCCGCCATGCAGCTGACCGGCTTTTACAACTACTTCGACCCCACCCGCATCCAGATCATGGGCCGGGTCGAGAGCACCTACCTCGACACCCTCTCCCCCGAGGAGCGGCTCAAGACCTTCGAGCGCTTCATGGAGCATGAGATCGCGGCGCTGGTGATCTGCCACGGCGTGTCCGCGTTTTCCGAGTGCATCGAGATGGCCCGCAAATATGACCGCAACGTCTTCATCACCGACGAGGACACCTCGGCCTTCCAGGCGGACCTGATCCACTCGCTGCAGAAATACCTCGCCCCACGCGTGACCGTGCACGGCGTGCTGGTGGAGATCTACGGCGAGGGCATCCTGCTCATGGGCGACAGCGGCATCGGCAAGAGCGAGACGGCCCTGGAGCTCATCAAGCGCGGCCACCGCCTTATCGCCGACGACGCGGTGGAGATCCGGCGCGTCAGCCGCCATTCGCTCATCGGCAGCGCACCCGAGCTCATAAGATATTATATGGAGCTTCGAGGCATCGGCGTGGTCAACGTCAAGCATCTGTTCGGCATGGGCGCCGTCAAGCCCCAGAGCAACGTGGATCTGGTCATCATGATGGAGCCCTGGGACAACACCAAAGCCTATGACCGTCTGGGCCTGAGCAGCGAGACGGCGAGCTTCGTCGGCGTGGAGATCCCGCAGGTCACGATCCCGGTGCGGCCCGGGCGCAACCTCGCCGTCATCATGGAGCTTGCCGCCATGAACAACCGCCAGAAGAAGATGGGCTACAACGCCGCCGAAGCGCTGGCGATGGAGCACGACATGGCGATCGACGCGGGGTTACTTTGAGTCAAATGCGAGCAATGCTCGCATTTGAGAGACTCGCATTTATCGCACGCGGCGGTGCGTGACACGCCGCGTTTGGTCGATGCGAGGCCTCGCTAAGCTCGGCTTATGGTGTGTTTGAGGAAGCAAAGCTCCCTCAAACACGATTTGTATTTATTTAGTAAGTATTTGGAGATTTCTATGGAACAGCTGGAACTTGCGATTCAGGAGATCAAAAAGGAGATGCCGGGGCTGGAGCTCAAGGAAAACGAGCCCATGAGCGGCCATTGCTCCTTCCGTATCGGAGGGCCCGTTCGGGCGCTGGCCGCGCCGCAGGACGTGACGGGACTGACAAGGCTCTGCTACCTGCTCAAAAAGCACGAGCTCGCCCCCTACATTCTCGGCAACGGCACCAACATCCTCTTCCCCGACGAGGGCTTGAAGGATCTCTTCATCATCTCCACCGAGAAGCTGACAAAGATGTTCCTGCTGCCGGACGGCGCGATCTACGCCGAGGCGGGGGTCTCGCTTTCCAGGCTCGCAAGCTTCGCGCAGCAAAACGGCCTGACGGGGCTGGAGTTCGCCTCCGGCATCCCCGGCAGCGTGGGCGGCGGTCTGATGATGAACGCGGGGGCCTACGGCGGGGAGCTCAAGGATGCGGCGGAGAGCGTGGTCATCCACTTTCTGCCCGAGCAGGCGCTGTATGAACTCACAAACGAGCAGTGCGCCTTCGGCTACCGTTCAAGCTTTTTCCAGAAGATGCCGGGCTGCGTGATTTTAAGCGGGGTGTTCCGCCTTCAAAAGGGCGAGCCTGAAGAAATTGCCGGGAAAATGCGCGAGCTCAACGCCAAACGCCGCGAGAAGCAGCCGCTGGACCTCCCCTCCGCGGGCAGCGCCTTCAAGCGCCCCGAGGGCGGCTTCGCCGCCGCGCTCATCGACGAGGCCGGCTTAAAGGGCTATACCGTGGGCGGGGCGCAGGTGTCGGAAAAGCACGCGGGCTTTGTGGTCAATGCAGGCTCCGCCACGTCCCACGATGTGTACGATCTCATGATGCACATACGCCGCACGGTCTGGGAGCACAGCAAGGTCGCGCTCGAGCCGGAGATGATCATCCTCCCGCCGGACTACAAGCTTGAGGATCACGGCCCCCAGGTCCCGCTGCACCGGGTATGGGGCGTTGGAGAAAGTGAAGAGTGAAAAGTGGAAAGTGAAGTGAAGGTGTGCCTTCGGCACTTTAAAATTGTCCGCAAAGCGGACACCATATCTCCACTTTTCACTTTCCACTTTACACTTTCAAAGAGATAGAGGTGACATATGGATTTCTTGATCATAACCGGTCTTTCCGGCGCGGGGAAGAGTCGCGCGGCGGACGTTCTGGAGGACCTGGACTACTACTGCGTGGATAACCTGCCGGTGGCGCTGATGCCGAAGTTTGCCGAGCTGTGCATCGCGACCGGCGGCCGCTATGAAAAGGTCGCGCTGGTGACAGATGTGCGCGCCAAAAACGGCTTTGACGAGCTGCTGAAAACGCTTGACCAGCTCAAGGACATGAACTGCGCCTGCCGCATCCTGTACATGGACGCGGACGTGCCCACCATCGTCAAGCGCTACAAGGAGACGCGAAGGCCCCACCCGCTGGCCAAACGCGGCGGCAGCATCGAGGAGGCCGTCTACCAGGAGATGGACCTGCTGGCCCCCATCCGGGAACGGGCGGACTTTATCGTCAACAGCTCCAATCTCACGCTGGGGCAGCTGCAGAGCAGGCTCTTTGAGCTCATTGCCCCCTCGGGCGCCAAGCGGCAGCTCGAGGTCACGGTGGAGGCCTTCGGCTTTAAACACGGCATCCCGCTCGACGCCGATCTCGTGTTCGATGTGCGCTTTCTCCCGAACCCCTATTACCTCGAGGAGCTGCGCCCGCTCACCGGCCTTGACAGGCCCGTGGCCCAGTATGTTTTCGACAGCAACGACGCCCGCAGCTTCATGGCGAAGGTGGAGGACTTGCTGGACTTTCTGCTGCCGCTTTACGTGGAGGAGGGCAAGCTGAGCCTGCTCGTCGCCGTGGGCTGCACCGGCGGGCGGCACCGCAGCGTCGCCATTGCGGCCGCGCTGACCGAGTATCTCAAGGCCAAGGGCATCAACGCCGAGAACGTCAACCGCGACATCAAGAAGTAGGTACGCCATGTCATTTTCATCCGATGCCAAGCGCGAGCTCTGCCGGGACCGGCTGGAGCGCCGCGACGCCGCCGTGGCCGAGTGCTACGGCGTGCTGCTGTACTGCCACAGCTTTGACGCGCGCGAGGTGCGCATCATCACCGCGAGCCCCGACTTTGCCCAGCGCCTGCCGAAGCTTTTCAAACGCGCCTTCTCCCTTACGTTCGACCAGCTCCCGCCCGAAGGGGCAGCGGGCAAGCAGAGCTTTGCCGTCACCGCCCCCAAGAAGCTGGCACAGATCTTTGACGCCTTCGGCGCGGAGATCGGCGGCACCCTCTCCCACCATGTCAATTTCGGCGTACTGGAGGACGAGAGCTGCCGCGCGGCCTTCATACGGGGCGCCTTCCTCGCGGGCGGCAGCGTCACCGATCCCGAGAAGCGCTACCACCTGGAGCTTGCCACCGCCCACCAGAGCGTGAGCCGCGAGGTATACACGCTGCTTTTAGACATGGGCTTTTCCCCGCGCGAGACGAAGCGGGCGGGCAACGCGCTGTTATACTTCAAGCAGGCCGACGCCATCGCCGACTTCTTCACCGCCATCGGCGCGCCGAGCACCGCCATGGGCGTCATGACCGCCAAGGTGGAAAAGGAGATGCGCAACACCGTCACCCGGCAGATCAACTGCGACAGCGCAAACGCGGACAAAACCGTCGCCGCCGCCCAGGAGCAGCTTGCCGCCATCCGCCGCATTGTCAAGGACTACGGCAGTCTCGACGTACTGCCGGAGACGCTCAAGGACGCAGCGCTGCTGCGTATCACGAACCCCGAGGCAAGTTTGGCCGACCTTGCCGAGCTGAGCTTCCCCAAGGTCAGCAAGAGCTGTCTGAGCCACAGATTGAAAAAGCTCATGAACTATACGCCGGAGACGTGATCCCTTGCCTTCCCCTTGAGGACTTATGCGAAGCAAAAAGCTGCCGGGGGCAGGTTTTTGCCGCAGAAGAGGCCCGCAGGGAAGGTGGATCGCCCCGATCCCCCGCGAGGGGCGAGACGGATGAGGTGTCACCCTTGCCGACGGTACAATGCCGCCCAGAGGTGGTGACTTTCACCTCATCCGCCCCAGTGTGAGCAGAAGGTGAATTGCCCCGAAGGGGCAAGAGAAGCCGGCCTGGGCCGCTGGGGCACCTTCCCCTCAAGGGGAAGGCATTTATGCTATACGACCAAAGGAGACAAGCCATGGCCTTTGTGCATTTACATGTTCACAGCGAGTACAGCCTGCTCGACGGCGCGTGCCGGACGGAGAGGCTCCCTGCGCGCGCAAAGGAGCTGGGACAGACCGCCGTCGCGCTCACCGACCACGGGGTCATGTACGGGGCCGTGGCTTTCTACAAAGCCTGTGAGGCGGCGGGTGTCAAGCCCATCATCGGCTGCGAGGTCTATGTCGCCCCCCACAGCCGCACCGACCGCGTGCACGGCGTGGACAACGAGTACTCCCACCTCATCCTCCTGTGCCGCAATGAGACGGGCTACCGCAACCTCTGCTATATGGTCTCCGCCGCGTTTACCGAGGGCTTCTACGTCAAGCCCCGCATCGACTGGGCGCTGCTGCATGAGCACGCGGAGGGCCTTGTGTGCCTCTCCGGGTGCCTCGCCGGAGCCATCCCCCAGATGCTCATTCACGACGACTACGAGGGCGCGAAGGCCAAGGCGCTCGAGCTGCGGGACCTGTTCGGGAAGGAATACTTTTTCCTTGAGATCCAGAACCACGGCATTCATGACGAGGAACGGGCCGCGCGGGGGCTCATCCGTCTGAGCCGCGAGACCGGCATTCCCCTCGCCGTCACGAACGACGCGCACTATATCGACAAGTCCGACGCCTATTACCAGGATGTGCTCATGTGCATCCAGACCGGCAAGACCGTGGACGAGCCCAACCGCATGCGCTTTGAGACCCAGGAGTTTTACTTAAAGTCCGAGGACGAGATGCGCGCGCTGTTCCCGGAGCTGCCCGAGGCCGCCGACAACACGCAGAAAATTGCGGACATGTGCGACTTCCACTTTGAGTTCGGCAACTACAAGCTGCCGCGCTTCAAGCTCCCCCAGGGCGAGACGGACAGCTGGGAATATCTGCGGAAGCTGTGCGAAAAGGGTTTTCAAGAGCGCTTTGCCAACAGGCCTGAGATCCACAAACAGCTTGACTATGAGCTGGACATGATCCACCGCATGGGCTTTGTGGATTACTTCCTCATCGTCTCGGACTTTATCGGCTATGCCAAGCGAAACGGCATCCCCGTCGGACCCGGACGCGGCAGCGCGGCGGGCAGCGTGGTGTCCTACTGTCTGCACATCACCGATGTGGACCCCATCAAATACAGCCTCTTCTTTGAACGCTTCTTAAACCCCGAGCGCGTCTCCATGCCGGATATCGACGTGGACTTCTGCGTCAACCGCCGGGGCGAGGTTATTGATTATGTAAACCGTCTGTACGGCCACGACCATGTGGCCCAGATCGTCGCGCGGGCCGCGATCCGCGACGTGGGCAGGGTACTGAACATGAGCTACGCCGAGACGGACGCGGTGGCAAAGCAGGTGCCCATGGCCCTCAATATGACGCTCGACGAGGCCCTGAAATTATCAAAACCCCTGCGGGACATGTATGAGGGGGACGAGAAAGTCAAGCGCCTCATCGACGTGGCCAAGGCCCTTGAGGGCATGCCGCGCCACGCCTCCACCCACGCCGCCGGGGTCGTCATCACGGACAGGCCGGTCTACGAATATGTGCCGCTGGCAATGAACGACGAGTCTGTGGTGTGCCAGTACCAGATGACGACGCTCGAGGAGCTGGGGCTTCTCAAGATGGACTTTCTGGGGCTTCGGAACCTCACGGTTTTGGACGACGCGGAGCGCCTTGTGCGCGAGAAGGAGCCGGACTTTCGCGTGGCGGACGCGCCGGTGGACGACAAGGAGACCTTCGACATGCTGGCGGCGGGCCACACCTCGGGTGTGTTTCAGCTTGAAAGCGTGGGCATGACGGGCGTCTGTACCGGGATCAAGGCCAAGAGCATCGAGGATATCACCGCCATCATCGCCCTCTACCGCCCCGGCCCCATGGACTCCATCCCGAAGTTTATCGAATGGTCCCAGCACCCGGAGAAAATCAAATACAAGCACGAAAGCCTGCGCCCCATCCTCGCGGTCACCTACGGATGCATCGTGTACCAGGAGCAGGTCATCGAAATTTTCCGCTCCCTCGCGGGCTTTTCGCTGGGGCAGGCGGACAACATCCGCCGCGCCATGTCCAAGAAAAAGCACAAGGTCATCGACGCCGAGCGCATCGCCTTCGTCCACGGCGACGAAAAGCGCGGCATCGACGGGGCTATAAAGCGCGGCATCCCGGAGGATACGGCAAACTCCATCTATGACGAGATCCTGGACTTCGCAAGCTACGCCTTCAATAAAGCGCATGCGGTTTCCTACGCGATCGTCGTCTACCGCACGGCCTACATGAAGCGGCACTACCCCCAGCAGTACATGGCGGCGCTGCTGACCTCCATCCTCGGCAACAGCGGCAAGGTCGCGGAATACATCGCCGAGTGCCGGGAGATGGGCATCAAGCTCCTGCCGCCGGACGTGAACGCCTCGGGGGCAAACTTCACGGTGGCCGGGCAGAACATCCGCTACGGCCTCGTCGCCATCAAGGGCATCGGCTGGGGCGCCATCGACCAGATGGTGGCCGAACGCACGGAAAACGGACCTTTTACCGATTTTGAGGACTTCTGCCGCCGCATGAACGGCAAGGAATTAAACCGTCGGGCGGTCGAAAACCTCATCAAAGCCGGGGCCTTCGACTCCATGGGCTATAAGCGCCGGGCGCTGATGCAGGTGTCAGGCGCGGTGCTGGACTCCATTGCCCAGTCGGCGCGGGACAATATCTCCGGACAGCTCGACCTCTTCGGCGACTTTAACGATGAGGGGCAGAAGGCCCCGGCGGTCATCCCTATTCCCGATGTGGAGGAATATACCCCCATGGAGAAGATGCAGATGGAGAAGGAGACCACGGGCCTGTATTTGAGCGGTCACCCCATGGACGGCTACCGGGACGCGGTGCGGCGCATCGGCGCGGTGCCCATCGGAGCTGTGACGGGCGACTTTGCCTCCGAGGACGGGCCGCGCCGCTTCCAGGACAATCAGATGATTACAGTAGCGGGCGTGGTGGAATCCGCCCGCACGCGCACGACGAAGAACAACACTCTCATGAGCTACATCATGCTGGAGGACGACACCGGCTCCATGGAGCTCATGGCCTTCCAGCGGGCGCTGGACTCCGGCGGGGCCTACGTCAAAGATAACGCCGCGCTGCTCGTCAAGGGACGTATTTCCGTGCGCGACGAGAAGGAGCCCCAGCTCATGGTGGAGAGCATCCGCCCCCTCTCCGACGCGAATCTCCCGACGGAGAAGAGCGCCCCGCCGAAGGAAGCCAAGCTCTGGGTCAAGCTCAAGAGCGCGTCCGACCCCGAGCTTGAGCGGATCAAGCTGATCCTCACCATGTTCCCCGGCACACAGCAGATGATCATTTACTGCGCCGAGGAGAAAAAACGCATCGGCGCAAGCTGCCTCATCCACGAGGGGCTGGTGCTGGAGCTGGAGGAACGGCTCGGAAAAGAGAATGTGGTGGTGAAGTGATGGCAAAAAAGCATGACATCAATCTGGACTTTGTGCGGGCCGTGGCGGCGCTGTTCATCGTGTTCTCCCACTTTTTCGACAACACGGGGCTTTACGAGTTCGACACCGCCTTTCCCATCAAGCTCGCCTCCATCGGTCTGAGAATGATCGTGGGCACCTGCGTTGCCATGTTTATTATGTTAACCGGGTATCTCTGTTCCGAGAAAAAGCTCTCGGCGCGGTATTATCTGGGCTTTGTGCGCATTTATATCACCTATCTCGTGTGCAGCGCCTTTGCCTGGCTTGCCCGCGCTTTCCTCCTGCATGAGCCTTTGGGCCTGCACCGGATGGTCAGTGAGCTCATCAGCTTCGAGAGCATCGAGTACGCCTGGTATCTGCTGATGTACCTGGGGCTTTTCCTGATGATCCCGTTTCTGAATCTCGCGTTCAACGGTCTGGAGTCGAATAAGCAGCGGCTGGTGCTGATCGGGACCTTTCTGTATCTCTCCATCCTGCCGAGCCTGCTGCACCGCCCGGTACACCTGATGACCGTGTGGTGGAAAAATCTCTCCCCCATCGCGTATTATTTTACCGGCGCGTATCTCCACAGGACGCGCCCGCGGGTGTCGGCGAAGAAGGCTCTCGGCCTGCTGCTGGTGCTGGTGGCGGCGTTTGTGGGAATAGACGTGCTGCTGCTCGGCCCGGGCGGCGAGTGGACCATCGATGTGACGCGCCACGACCATTACCAGGGCTATGTCACGGCGCTGCTGTGCTTTGTGATTTTGCAGAACGCCGGGGCCGATCGCTTCCCCGAGAAGGTGCAGGCGGCGGTCAAGTACTTTGCCTCCCTGTCGCTGTCGATCTATCTGCTGTCCTGGATCACCGATGCGCTGATATACCCCCGGTTCAAAGCGGCCGTGCCGGATCTGAACACGCAGTTCTGGTTCATGCTGCCGGTGGGGCTTTCGAGCTTTCTCGGCGCGGCGGTACTGGCGCAGCTTGCGGATTGGATCATCAAGCCGCTGGACAAAGCCGTGCGCGGGATGCTGGAAAAGTGGATCCCGGCTTTACGCACATAACAAAAACCACCTGCCGGAGCAGGTGGTTTTGTTATATGAATCTGTCTCAGATCAGGTACTGCTTAAGCTCCTCGGGGCATTTCTCGCGGTCGGAGCTCATGGAGATCACGAACTCGATCTTCTCGCGCTCGGCGTAATCGGCCAGCCACAGGATGAAGGCCACGACGCTTGCCTCGTCGCGGTCATTGACGAGCTTATAGAAGTTATCAATAAAGAAGTGGGTAATGTCATAGTTGCCGGCATGGATGCCGGAGATGAAGCCCTTGAAGAATTCGTAGGTGCCGACGTCGTAGCTGCCGGCGTCGATGAGACGGGCCTGGTAGGGGATGTCGTAGGTGAGCTTGCGGTCCTTCTCGATGACGATCACGTCGCCCTCGCCCTCGCTGACAGCCTTGCAGACAAGGCCGACCAGTTCCTTCGTTTTTCCGGAGCCCTTGAGCCCCATGATAATTTTAAGCATAATGACATGCACTCCTTTTTCAGTAAAGTATGTAATGGGATACTGTTGGTATTAGCTTACCATCTTTCCCGCTCGGACGCAAGGGGGGAGTTGTAAATGTGAGGTAAATTTTATTTTGTGGGTATCGACCCTTTGCCTTCCTCTGCAAGGGGTGCGGAATCGGCTTCCCCTTGAGGGGAAGGCAATGTGAAAGCACTGTACAAAAGCCGTAAATCCCTCCTCCGTTCTTGACTGTATGGGGCGGATATGATAAACTTTTCATCAGCACATACGTTTTCAATCGGTTTTAATAAACAGAAAAGAGGTGTACCTGCTTGAAGGATCTGAAACATCTGATCTACTTCGAGAACCTGCTGCAGGACGCGCAGAATGAGCTTGTGACCAAGGCCACCGAGGACGGAAAGCTTGCCCTGGGGTATAACTGCTACTACATCCCCGAGACGCTTTTGAACCTCCCCGGCTGCTTCTCGTCCAGACTGCGCGCGCCGCGCTGCACATCCACGGACGTGGCGGGCTATTACATGACCAACCGCACATGTCCCTACGCCCGCTCCATCCTCGAGCGCGCCATCGAGGGCGGCTACAACTACCTGAACGCTCTCTTCGGCGCGGAGTCCTGCGCCACCATGGAGCGCATGGAGGAGCATTTTGAGCTCCTGCACCCGGTGAAGAACGAGCGCTTCTTCACCACCATCATGGACCCGCCCATGAAGGGCGACAAAAACAACCTTGAATACTACAAGGTCCAGCTGCGCAAGAACATCCTGCTCCCGCTCCGGGAGCACTACGGCGTCGACATCTCCGACGAGGCCATCCGCAAGGCCATCGACGACCACAACGCCGTCAGCGCCATCATCGAGGCCATCGGCGACCACCGCCGGGCAGACAACCCCAACATCACGGGCTATGAGTTCCACGTCATCCAGCTGGTAAGCCAGGTCTGCCCGCATGAGCTGATCCTCCCCTACCTGCGGGAAACCCTGTGGGAGCTTGAAAAGCGCGAGCCGGAGCCGAAGTTCCCCTTCCGCGCACGCGTGGCCCTCGTCGGCTCCGAGGTCGACGACCCCGACTTTACCAAGCTCATCGAGTCCTGCGGCGCCATGGTGGTTGCAGACCGCTACTGCTTCGGCTCCTTCCCGAGCCGCGAGCAGATCACCGTCCGCGACGGCGAGACCGCCTTCGACGCCGTGTGCCGCCACTATCTGCACTGGAACCAGTGCGCCCGCTTCATGGACGGCATGAAGATCGACCAGCGCCACCACGAGGTCGAGCGCCTGGTCAAGGAGTTCAAGGCCGACGGCGTCATCTACGAGAACATGAAGTTCTGCGAGTTCTGGAGCTATGAAAAGGTGCTGGCAAACCACATCTTCACCAACGAGCTTCACATCCCCTGCTGCACCATCGAGAAGGAATATGCCCTCGGCGCGGTGGGCCAGCTGCGCACCCGCTTCCAGGCCTTTATCGAGTCGCTGGAAATCAAGCAGATTCACGGAGGGAAATAACGATGAAGTTTACCGATAAGCTCATAGACGCCGTCGACAAAAAGCTTGAGCGCTTCGACCCCCTGTGGCAGGCAGAGCACGGCGTCGGCGGCCAGCGCAGCCGCTACTGCGACAAGACCGGCGTCGCCAAATGGCGCGAGTGGCGCGGCGTTAAGGACACCTTCTACGATTACTCCGCGTGGCTCAAGAACCTCGCCGCCATGGCGGGCATGGTCGCCTCCGCCCCCCTCCCCATCCTCAAGGGCTTCTGGGAGTACCGCTGGATGGGCTCCTACCTCGGCACCTTCATGTTCATCGACAGGCTCTTCGAGGGCTACCGCGGCACGGAGCTGCGCATCGCGCACATGAACATGTACGGCATCGTCCAGAACCTCACCAAGAAGATCGCCTTCATCCTCGCAAACGACAAGCGTCTCGGCGGCGGGCCCGATTCCGACAAGTGCATCCCCTTCGATGAGACTATTCCGCCCCTCTTCCTCAAGGGCTTCAAGGGCCTGACCCCCGTCCCCATGCAGACCTTGCCGGAGTTCATCATCTGCGACATCGACCAGCACATCGAGCCCTATTACATCGACGTGGCCGAGTCCTTCGGGCTGGCGGCCGACGTGTGCTCCAGGTGCGCGGCAGAGGCGGGCGTTGCCCTTGACGACGCCTTCCCCATCCTCGGCAAGGTCATGCTCTCGACCAACATGCCCTGCAACGCCTCCGAGGCGACCTCCATGTTCCAGCGCCGCCGCATCGGCCTGCCCGACTTCCCCGTCACCATGGCCATGCAGCACGCCGAGAAGGAGGCCATCCCCTACTCCCGTCAGGAGCTTCTCAACGCCATCGCCTTCGTCGAGGAGCACTACGGCGTCAAGTACGATTGGGATACCTTCTATAAGTACGCCGAGATCATGAACGAGCAGAACGCCATCGAGCTTGAAAAGTGGGAGATCTTCAAGACCCCCTACTCCGCCCTCTCCGGCATCGCCGAGACGCTCTACAAGCTCTACGAGTGGCAGTCCGCCAACGGCGCCGACCCCTACTTCAACAAGATCGACCGCAAGGTCATTGAGATCATGCGCAAGGCTTACGAGGACAAGTACCGGCCCTTTGGCGGCAAGACCCGCCACCGCGCCTTCCTGTGGGGGCCGTCCGCTGTCTACTACACCGACTTCCCCACCTGGACGCAGAACTGCTGGGGCATCACCATCGTTCTCAACATGGACTCCACCATGGGCTACAACCAGATCGACACCTCCGACCGCGAGAAGGCCCTGGACGATCTGACCGCCCTCGAGCAGCGCGCCACCATGCGCCACCACGCCGTCGGCGGCTGGGACAACGTCAACGCCGTCTGGGACTGGGCCAAGAAGTTCAACTGCGACATGGTGCTCATGAACGACAACATCGCCTGCAAGGGCATGCTGGGCGTGCACGCCATGATGGAGGAGCAGGCCCGCGACCTCGGCTTCCACTTCATCTTCATCGAGCATGACCTGGAGGACAGCCGCACTGTCTCCCGTCAGGACATGCGCAACTGCGTGAATAACTACATGTCCGTCGTGCTCAACGAAAAGCCGCTCGACCCCACCATCGTCGAATTTGACGACTCCCAGGCATACTGAGAAAGGAGTAAGTGAAAATGAAAGAAGCACTTGCGTTCCTGCTGAAGCTGCTCGGCAAGATCGCGCTCGTTGCGCTGATCCTCTTTGCCGCGACCTTCGCCCTCTACATCACCAACGGCGAAAACAAGCTGATCTACTACGTCATCCGCCCCTTCCTCAACAAGCACTACGACGCCCAGGTCAGAGACAAGAGAATCGTATGAACGCACGGCGGCGGGTTTTCCCGCCGCCGTGTCTCTGCCTTTAAATCCCAAAACTTGCCCTTGTTTTTCTCCCTTCACCATGATATAATTTTTTCGCGGGGTTTTCCGCACATACAACATTCGTCCAAAATTTATTTTATGGAGGAAAGAACATGAAAAAAATCATCGCAATGGCTCTCGTTCTGTGCATGATCTTCGCTCTGACCGTCACCGCGCACGCTGACGACAAGATCAAGATCGGTATGGTCACCGACGTCGGCGGCGTCAATGACCAGTCCTTCAACCAGTTTGCATGGGCCGGTCTCCAGGCCCTGGCCGAGGAAGACCCCAGCTTTGAGGTCAATTACCTCGAGTCCAAGACCGATGCCGACTACCAGACCAACATCAACACCTTCATTGACGAAGAGTATGACCTCATCATCACCGTCGGCTATATGCTGGCTGACGCCACCCGCGAGGCTGCGATCGACAACCCCGACGTGAAGTTTGCCATCATCGACGACGCCACCAACGCCGATCTCGAGAACGTCGCCTGCCTGACCTTCGCGCAGGAGCAGTGCTCCTACCTCGTCGGCCTGATCGCCGGCTACATGACCCAGAGCAAGACCGTCGGCTACATCCAGGGCATGGTTTCCGATACCATGAATCTCTTCGGTGTCGGCTACATCACCGGTGTTCTCGAGGCTTGCCCCGATGCCACCGTTCTCCAGTACAACGCCAACTCCTTCACTGACATTGCCGGCGGCAACACCGCTGCCAAGGACATGATCACCAAGGGTGCCGACGTTATCTATCATGCTGCCGGCGGTACCGGCACCGGCGCCATGAACGCCTGCGCCGAGGCTCAGATCTGGGGTATCGGCGTTGACGCCGACCAGGCTGCCGTTCTCAACAACGATTGGATCGTCTCCTCCGCTCTGAAGGACACCGGCGCCGGCTGCGTTGCCATCGCCAAGGATCTCAAGGCCGGCGAGTTCAAGGGCGGCGAGCACCACTACACCCTCGCTGACGGCGCTGTCGGCTTCGCCACCACCGGCGACCACATCCCCGCTGACGTGCTCGAGAAGGTCGAGGCTGCCAAGAAGGCCATCATCGACGGCACCCTGACTGTTCCCACCAGCACCGCTGACTGCCCCACCTTTACTCTGGGCTGATAAGCAGAGCAATTGAATCCCCATCCCGTCGCCGAAAGGCGGCGGGATTTTTATATTTTATCAGATTGAAACAAGAAATGGTAGAAAAGCACAAGGTCTTGTGTTATAATACAGTATCTGATTTCATGCGCATCCGGTCCGCGCTGCCCGGTCGCTTGCCCTGTCCCGGTTTTGCGGCGTCTCACCGGCGGAAAGAAGAGAGATAATTTATCTTATAGGGGGCGGTCAATTTGGCAAAACAGTATGTGGACATGAACACGCCCGTCATCGAAATGCGCAACATCGTCAAGCGCTTCGGCGATTTTGTCGCCAATGACGGCATCAACCTCACCGTCCACAAAGGCGAGATCCACGCGATCCTGGGTGAAAACGGCGCGGGCAAGTCGACGCTGATGAACCAGCTCTACGGCCTGCTCAAGCCCACCTCGGGAGACATCCTGGTCAACGGCAAGAAAATCGTCATGAACAATCCCCGTGACGCCATCGACGCCGGTATCGGCATGGTACACCAGCACTTCATGCTCGTCCAGCCTTTCACCGTCACGGAGAACATCGTCCTCGGCACCGAGCCGACCAAGGGCATCAAGCTCGACATGGCCACCGCGCGCCAAAACGTGGTCGAGATCTCCGAGCGCTACGGCCTGTCCATCGACCCCGACGCGAAGATCGAGGATATCTCCGTCGGCATGCAGCAGCGCGTGGAGATCCTGAAAGCCCTCTACCGCGGCGCGGATATCCTGATTCTGGACGAGCCCACCTCCTCCCTCACCCCGCAGGAGATCACAGAGCTCATCGCTATCATGCACAACCTCGTCAAGGACGGCAAGAGCATTATCATCATCACCCACAAGCTCAAGGAGATCAAGGAGTCCGCCGACTTCTGCACCATCATCCGCATGGGCAAGTACATTGATACCGTGGATGTGGAGAAGGTGGACGAAAACGATCTGGCCGCCATGATGGTCGGCCGCAAGGTCACCTTCAAGGTCGACAAGCCCGAGCAGGAGCCCGGCGGCGTGGTGCTGGACGTGAAGGACCTGCACTGTCTGGACTACCGCGGCATTGAGATCGTCAAGGGCCTCAATCTCCAGGTGCGGCGCGGCGAGATCGTCGGCATAGCCGGTATCGACGGCAACGGCCAGACGGAGCTTGTCGAGGTCATCACGGGCCTGCGCAAGGGAACGAAGGGCCAGGTGCTGGTAAACGGCACGGACGTATTCAACAAGCCGCCCGCCTTCGGTTTTCAGCACGGTGTGTCCTCCATCCCCGCCGACCGGCAGAAGCACGGTCTGGTGCTGGACTTCTCCATCGAGGATAACCTCATCCTGCAGAACTATGAAAAAGATCCCTTCGCGAAAAAGAGCGTTTTGCAGCGCGATCCCATCTTCACCCATGCGAGCGAGTCCATCGAGAAGTATGACATCCGCCCCTCCGGCAGCGAGAAGCGTCCGGCGGGCACCCTCTCCGGCGGCAACCAGCAGAAGGTCATTATCGCCCGCGAGGTACAGAACGACAAGGACCTGCTAATCGCCGTCAACCCCACCCGCGGTCTGGACGTGGGCGCGATCGAGTATGTGCACAAGTACATCGTCGACCAGCGCAACAAGGGCAAGGCGGTGCTGCTCGTGAGCTTTGAGTTGGACGAGATCATGAGTCTTTCGGACATTATCGACGTCATCTTCGACGGTCAGATCGTCGCCTCCATCCCCGGCAAGGACGCCAACGAAAACGATCTGGGCCTGATGATGGCAGGAGGAGGGAAAAAGGCATGACAAAGAACAAAAGCTTCCTCGACATCATTTCGGAAAACCGCTTCATCCATATCCTGCTGTCCATCCTGCTGGGCTTTCTGGTGGGCGCGGTGTTCCTTGTGATCATGAATCTTTCCGTGAGCGCAGCCTATGGAAGGCTCATTAACAGCGTAACCAGTCTCAAGGGCTTTTCCTACGTCATCGTCTACTCGGTGCCCTACATCGTGGCGGGCCTGTCGGTGGCCTTCTCGTTCAAGACCGGCGTTTTCAACATCGGCGCTGAGGGCCAGTTTGTGGTCGGCTCCATGGCGGCGGTGTGCACCGGCATCCTTGCGGGTAATCTCCCCAAGCCCGTGCTCATTCCCCTGTGCTTTCTCGCCGCGATGGCGGCAGGCGCTCTCTGGGGCATCATCGTCGGCGTGCTCAAGACCAAATGGGGCATCAACGAAGTGCTGTCCATGATCATGTTCAACTGGATCGCCTTTTATCTCTCCAACTTCATTGCCGGCATTCCCGCCATCAAAAACGACGGTTCTGCCGAGGCCACCAAGAACATTTCCGACAACGCGAGCCTTCTTTTCTCCAAGGATTTCATCAAGAGCGCCGGGCTCGCCCCGACGGCAAACTGGGGCTTCATCATTGCGATCATCGCGACGCTGCTCGTCTGGTTCATCATTGAAAAGACCACCTTGGGCTTTGAACTCAAGGCGGTCGGCTCCAACAAATTTGCGGCCGAGTACGCCGGCATTAACGTCAACCGCTCCATCCTTACGGCGCTGGCCATCTCCGGCGCTCTTGCCGGACTGGCGGGCGCGCTTCAAGTCATGGGCATGGGCAAGCGTATCTCCATCTTTACGAGTCAGGAGGGCTTCGGCTTTGCGGGCATCGTCGTGGCCCTGATCGGCTGCTCCAATCCCTTCGGCGTGCTGGTGGCCGGTCTCTTCTACGGCGCGCTGATGTACGGCGGCAGCAAGCTGAATCTGGAAGGTGTTCCCACCCAGCTCATCAACGTCATCGTCGGCACCGTCGTTTTCTTCATCGCCATCTCCGTGATCTTTGAAAACCTCAAGCGCTTCAAGTCCCGCTCGAACCGCAACGCGGAGGCGGCAGCCATCAAAAAAGCAGAAGAGAAGGAGGGCAATAAGAAATGACGAACTTCATCAACACCCTGGGTATCATTCTCTTTGCCACGCTGGCCTACTCCACCCCGCTGCTGTACGGCGCACTCGGCTCCTGCTTTTCGGAGGTCTCGGGCGTGGTCAACATCGGCATTGAGGGCATGATGACCGCCGGCGCCTTTACCGGCACCGTCATCGCCTACTTTACCGGAAACCCCTGGATCGGTTTTCTCTGCGGCGGTCTCGCGGGCGCGTTCTTCGGCATGCTCCACGCCATCGCCACCGTCAATCTCGGCGCGGACCAGACCATTGCCGGCACCGCCATCAACATGCTCGGCCCCGGCATCGTGATCATGCTCGCCAAGGTTATGTTCAACTCCACCGACACCATTCCCCTGTCTGCCACCCAGAAAATGCCCAAGCTGTTTTCCGGTCTGTTTGACACCGCGACGACCTTCGGGCGTTTCATGGACAACGTCTTCGCCACCTATGCCTCTACCTATCTGGTGTTTATCGCGGTTTTGATCGTGTGGTTCGTATTCTACAAGACCCGCTTCGGCCTGCGCCTTCGCGCCTGCGGCGAGCATCCCCAGGCCTGTGAGACCCTGGGCATCAACGTCATTGCCATGCGCTTTGCCTGCGTGTGCATCTCGGGCTTTCTGGCGGGCCTCGGCGGCGCCTGTGTCACCATGACGCTCTCCACCCAGTTTAAGCCCATCTCCATCGTCGGCCAGGGCTTTATCGCCATCGCGGCGGTCATCTTCGGCAAGTTCCGCCCCCAGGGCGCGCTGCTGGGCTGCCTGCTGTTCGGCTTCTGCTCCGGCCTCAAGGTGGTGCTGGGCGGCTCGTCCGGCGTGAACATGCACCTCATCTCCATGATCCCCTATGTGGTCACGGTCATCGTGCTGGTGCTGTTCGTGGGCAAGTCCCGCGTCCCCGCCGCCAACGGCAAGCCCTATATCAAAGCCAAGTAAGCGAAGCCTCAGCATCTGTACGATACCACTCAGAGGCGGTCAGCTCTACCTCATCCGCCCCAGTGTTGCGACACTGGGGCACCTTCTCCTCAAGGAGAAGGCTTTTATAACATGTTTCCCGTCAAAAAAGCTATTTACAGGAGTAAATTATGAATCAGTATCTTGACATTTCCCCCGAAGTGAAGGCCGCGCTCATCTCCCACGGCATGCCCTACCCCAAGAACGTGGAAACCGCGCTTTTAGTCGAGCAGACCATCCGCGATAACGGCGCAACTCCCGCCACCATCGCCGTCATCGGCGGCAGGCTCAAGGCGGGCCTTACCCGTGAGGAGATCGAATACCTCGGCAAGACCGGGCGCGGCGTTGCCAAGGCCAGCCGCCGCGATCTGCCCGCGCTGGTAGCGAGAAAGGCCGACGGCGCCACCACCGTCACCACCACCATGATCATCGCCCACATGGCGGGCATCAAAATCTTCGCCACCGGCGGCATCGGTGGTGTGCACCGCGGCGCGGAAACGACCATGGACATCTCCGCCGACCTCGAGGAGCTTGCCCAGACGCCGGTCATGGTGGTTTGCGCGGGCGCAAAGTCCATCCTCGATCTCGGCCTCACGCTCGAGTACCTCGAGACCAAGGGTGTGCCCGTGATCGGCTACGGCACCGACGAGCTGCCCGCCTTCTATACCCGCAAGTCGGGCTTTGGGGTCGATTACCGCGTGGACTCCCCCGAGGAGCTGGCCGCCATGTTCCGCGCCCAGCGCGGTCTCGGCTACAAGGGCGGCATGCTGGTCACGAATCCCATCCCCGAGGAGTACGCCATGGACAAGGCGACCATCGACGCCGCCATCGAGCAGGCGCTCTCTGAGGCCAAGGCCCAGGGCATCCACGGCAAGGAGACCACCCCCTTCTTACTTGCCAAGGTCGTGGAGCTCACCGGCGGGGACAGCCTCGAGTCCAACATCAAGCTGGTGCTCAATAACGCGAAGGTCGCAGCCCAGACCGCAAAGCTGCTGGGAGAATAAGCTGCTTTATCGCTCAGAGGCTGTTGCCTGCGTAATGCGCAGGTCATGTCTTTTGAGCAACAACACTATAAGAATCCAAGTAATACTTTTTCTGGAGCTTGCTATGGAAAACAACGTCCTTGTCTCGATCTGCTGTCTGGCCTACAACCATGAAAAATACCTCCGCGATACGCTGGAGGGTTTTCTCATGCAGAAGGTGGACTTCCCCATCGAGATCCTTATCAACGACGACGCCTCCACCGATCACACGGCGGAGATCATGCGCGAATATGAAGCGAAGTACCCAGGGCTCATCCGCGCCTTTTACCAGCCGGTGAACCTCTATTCCCAGGGCAAGGACCTGTGTCTGGAGGTGCTCTACCCCCAGGCCCGCGGCAAGTACATCGCCCTGTGCGAGGGGGACGACTACTGGACGCATCCGAACAAGCTCCAGCGCCAGGTGGACTGGCTCGAGGCGCACCCGGAATACTCCGCTTGCGTGCATGACACCATGCTGCACTACTGCGGCGGCGACGGGAAGAAGGACAGGCCGCTCTTAAACCATCCCGCCGACTGCGACGTGCGCTTTGAGGATCTGTGCAACGGCATGTCCTACTCCTTCCACACAAGCTCCGTCGTTGCGAAAAAATCCATCATCGCAAACCCGCAGGACTTTTTCTTTGTGGGCCTGCGCTACGGCTTCGGCGACCATCCGGACGGACTGTGGCTGTACGTAAACGGCCCCATCCGCTGCTTCAAGGAGTGCATGTCGGTCTACCGCATCCACTCGGGCAGCGCCTCCTGGAGCGCGGCGGTGGACGGAGAGTACGACAAGCTGCGGGAGTTCATCATCGGCAAGCTCGAGCTGCTGCGCGCCTTCCGGCCCTGGGCCCCGAAGGACAGGCTGGACGTGGTGGACAGGGCGATCCTCGAAAAGGAATTTGAGCTCATGTACATCGAGGGCCGGGACGCCGACCAGCGCAAGCCGCCCTACGACGAGATCCTGGCTTCCAAGCCCCTGGCCTACCGCGCCAAAAACGAGCTCAAGACCCTCTTCCCCGCCATCCAGCGGCGCTACCGCGAAAAGCGCGGCTACACCACCGCGCGCTTCGGCGAGCTGCCGATGCGGCCGCTTTCCCTTGAAAATCTGCGGAAGCTGCCTTATGACGACTATCCCGGCACAACCGTCTCGGACGCGTGCCTGGTGTCGGTCTTCTGCACCGCCTATAACCACGAGGCCTTTCTGCGCGACGCGCTGGACGGCTTTGTCAACCAGCGCACCCGCTTCCGCTACGAGGTGCTGGTAAACGACGATGTATCCACCGACTCCACCCGCGACATCATCCGCGAGTACGCCGAAAAGTACCCGGACATCATCCGCCCCTTCTATCAGGAAAAGAACCTCTATTCCCAGAAGATCGACGTCTACCGGACCGTCTTCTTCCCCAACGCCCGCGGCAAATACGTCGCCTACTGCGAGGGTGACGACTACTGGACCGACCCCACGAAGCTCCAGCGCCAGGTGGACTGGCTGGAGGCGCACCCGGAGTGCTCCGCGTGCGTGCACAATACGGTCCTTGAGTACTGCGGCGACGGGCACATCGAGCCGCTGCTGGACCGCTACGAGGGCAGCGTGGACTTTTCCAACATTGTCCCCGGCATGCCGGGCGCCTATCATACGAGCTCTCTGGTTGCCAGAAAGGACATTCTCGACCAGGCTACGGACTTTTACGAGGTTGCCTGCAAGTACGATTTCGGCGACTACCCCGAGGCACTGTGGCTGCGTCTCAACGGCACGATCCACTTCCTCGACCGCTTCATGTCCGTCTACCGCGTCAACTCCAACGCGAGCGCCTGGAGCACCGGCGTGGACGGGCAGTACGACAAGCTGCGGCTTTTCATCACCGGCAGGATCGAGATGCTGCGCGCCTTCCGGCCCCACGCGCCCCAGGAGGTGCGGGAGCTTGTCGACCGCACGATCCGCGACTACGAGTTCGAGCTCATGTATATCGAGGGCCGGGACCGCGAACAGCGCAAAGCCCCTTACGACAAGCTGCTCCGGGCCAAGCCCTTTGACTACCAGCTCAAGAATTTCGTCAAATGCACGCTGCCCGGCATCCAGCGCCTGCACCGCAAAAAACGCGGGTACGGAGATTAACCAGACTTTTCGGGAGACCTCTCTCTTATGGATAAAAAGCAATCCGTCATCACCAATTTCATATGGCGGCTCATGGAGCGCGGCGGCACCTATGTGGTAAACTTCGCGGTGTCCGTGGTGCTGGCGCGGCTGCTGGCGCCGCAGCTCTACGGCAGCATTGCCCTGGTCACGGCCATCACCTCCATCTTGCAGGTGTTCGTGGACAGCGGCATGGCAAACTCCCTCATCCAGAAAAAGGACACGGACGATCTGGACTACTCCTCCGTCTTCTATTTTAACCTCGTTTTCTGTCTGGTGCTGTACCTGGGGCTGTTCCTCGCGGCCCCGCTCATCGGGCGCATTTATAAAGACATGTCGCTGGTGCCCGTGGTGCGGGTGCTGGGGCTTACGATCGTGGTGTCCGGCGTCAAGAACGTGCAGCAGGCGTATGTGGCCAAGACCATGCAGTTTCGCCGCTTCTTCTTCGCCACCCTCGGCGGCACGCTCTTCTCCGCCGTGGTGGGCATCACGCTCGCCTGCCTCGGCTACGGCGTGTGGGCGCTGGTGTTCCAGCAGCTCGTGAACGTCACGGTCAACACCGCCATCCTCTGGCTCACGGTGGGCTGGCGGCCCAAGCCCGTCTTCTCCTGGCAGAGACTCGGCGGGCTCATCTCCTACGGCTGGAAGCTGCTGATTTCCCAGCTTCTGGACACGGCCTATCTGAAGCTCTATCAGTTCATCATCGGCCTGCGCTACTCCACCGCCGATCTCGCCTACTATAACCGGGCCGAGCAGTTTCCGAACCTCATCATGGAAAACGTGAACGCCTCCCTCGACAGCGTGCTGCTGCCGGTCCTGTCTTCGGAGCAGGACGACATCGAGCGCGTGAGGGAGATGACGCGGCGGGCCATCCGGGTGAGCACCTATGTGCTGATGCCGCTGATGGCGGGACTCGCCGTGTGCGCAGAGCCGCTGGTGCGCCTGCTGCTGACGGAGAAGTGGATGCCAAGCGTTCCGTACATGCAGCTGTTTTGCCTGTACTACGCCCTCTGGCCCCTGCACACGGCAAACCTCAACGCCATCAAGGCCACCGGGCACAGCGGCATCTTCCTGTATCTCGAGATCATCAAGAAGGTGCTGGAGACCGCCGTGCTGCTCGTCACGATGCGCTACGGCGTCATGGCGATCATGCTGGGGCTTTTGTTCAACGGCTTTGCGTCCGTCATTATCAACGCCTGGCCCAACGGAAAGCTCCTGCATTATACGATCCCCCAGCAGCTCAGGGACGCCGCCCCGGCGATGCTCCTGTCGCTTGCGATGGGCGCGCTTATCCTGCCCGTGACCTGGACGGGGCTTTCCGATTTCGTGAAGCTTCTCATCATGGTGCCGGCGGGCGCGGCCCTCTATGTGGGCGGCTCGATCCTCTTCAAGGTGGACAGCTTCCGCTACATCTGGGAGATCGTACAGAAAATCCTGCACCGCGGAAAGGAAGAAACCGCATGAATCAGAAAAAACTGCTGCTGCTCGGCGGGGCGCACTATCTGCGCCCGGTGATCCGGGAGGCCCACGCGCTGGGGCTGCATGTCATCACCTGCGACTACCTGCCGGACAACGCCGCCCACAAGCTGAGCGATCAATACCTCAATATCAGCATTCTCGACAAGGACGCCGTTTTGGATGCGGCGCGGGAGCTTAAGATCGACGGTGTGATGAGCTTTGCCTGCGATCCCGGCGTCGTGACGGCTGCATACGTTGCGGAGAAGCTGGGCCTGCCCTCCCCCGCCTCCTTTGAATCCACCTGCATTTTGCAGGACAAGGGGCGCTTTCGCGCCTTCCTGCGGGACAACGGCTTCACCGTCCCCTGGGCCCACAGCTATACCGACAGGCAGGCGGCGCTCGCTGACGCCAAAAACTTCACCTGGCCCTGTATCGTCAAGCCCGTGGACTGCGCGGGCAGCAAGGGCGTCAGGCGCGTGGACAGCTTCTTTGAGCTGGAGGCCGCCATCGACTATGCCCTCGACTTTTCCCACAGTGGGGCCTTCATCATTGAGCAGTTCATCACCCAGCGGGGCTATTCCTCGGACACGGACTGCTTCGTGAAGGACGGGGTCCTCTGCTACTGCTCCTTTGATGAGCAGCGCTTCGACCGCGAGGCCGAAAACCCCTATACCCCGGCGGCCTACTCCTGGCCCTCCGGCATGCCGCAGGAGATCCAGGCGGAGCTCAGATCCGAGCTGCAGCGGCTCATGACCCTGCTCGGCATCACGACCGGCGTCTTCAACATTGAGACCCGCCAGGGCACCGACGGCCGGGCCTACATCATGGAGTGCACCCCCCGCGGCGGCGGCAACCGTCTGAGCGAGGTGCTGGAAATGGCGACGGGCACAAAACTCGTGCAGAACGCGGTGCGGGCCGCGGTCGGCCTGCCGGTGGACGACATGTCCGACCCCGTCTACAAAGGCCACTGGGCCGAGATCATCCTGCACGGCAGGCAGGCCGGGATCTATCAGTCCGTGCAGATCGACCCCGCGGTCATGCCCTATGTGGTACAGGAGGATTACTGGGTCGCGCCCGGCGAGGAGATCGAGGGCTTTTCCGGCGCCAACAAGGCCATCGGCACGCTGGTGCTGAACTTCCCCGACCGTGAGACCCTGGAGAAGTATATGTCCGATGATTCCTGGTATCAGGTCATTGTCTCATAAAATGTACAGAGAACGGAGAAACACGAACACATGAAGAAACTCTTGATGCTCGGCACCAGCTACGCTTCGCTGCTCATGCTGGACTACGCGAAGAAGCAGGGCGTGTACACCATTGTCACCGACTATCTGGAGCCCGAGCACTCCCCCGGCAAGCTCAAAGCGGATGAATACTGGATGATCAACACCGGCGATCTGGACGCGCTGGAAAAAAAGTGCCGCGAGGAAGGCGTGAACGCCGTGGTGTGCGGCATCAGCGAATTTAACCTGGAAATGTGTATGGCGCTGTGCGCGCGGCTGGGCCTGCCCTGCTACTGCACGCCGGAGGCCTGGCACTACTCCCGCGACAAGGTGGACTACAAGGCCCTGGCGACCAAACTCGGCGCGCCGCTTGCCGACGACTATTTTCTCTCCGATCCCCCCACGCGCGAGGAGCTGGACAAGGTGAAATACCCCGTGGTTGTAAAGCCCATTGATCTCAGCTGCAACCGCGGCATCAGCTATTGTCATGACGAGAAGGAGATGCTGGCGGCCTGCGACTACGCGCGCTCCATGTCCAAAAGCCGCAAGCTCGTGGTGGAGCGCATGCTGCACGGCGAGGAGTGGTACGGCACCTACGCCCTGGCAGACGGCAAGGTGAGCCTGCTGGGCCTTTGCGCCATGTATGCCCAGCCGGGCTACCCCAAGTTCTGCTACTCCATCACCTCCACCCTCTCCAACCACGTTGAGGACTTCTGCCGGGACATCAATCCCGCCATCGAGAAGGTCCTGCAGGGCGTGGGCTGCAGGGAGGGCTACGCCTGGACCCAGGCCATGCTGGACGAGGACGGGCACTTCTACATCATCGAGATGGGCTACCGTCTCGACGGCGACATGATGTTCGTCCCCTTCAAGGACCTGCTGGGCTTCGACACCATCGCCTGGATCGTGGACTACGCCCTCGGGAAAAAGAACGATCCCGCTGAGCTGCCCCATTCCCAGGAGAAGGCTTTCAGGCGCGTCGCCACAAGCTATATGCTCTGGACCAACGACAAGGGCGGCACCATCGGCTCCATCGAGGGTCTGGACGAGGTGCGAAGCTTCCCCGGCGTGACGGTGGATTCCCTCGCCTGCGTTGGCGACCCGATCCGGCCTTACGGCCCGCTCGGCTGCATTCTCTTCACCACCGACAATGCCGAGGAGATGTTCGACCTTGTCCGGCGCATCAACGACACCGTGCGCATCAAGAACACCGACGGCGACGATGTGCTCATCTATTACGACGATTTTGACTACCTCAGAGGCGTGTATCAGGAGGGCCTCGAGGGGAAATAAAATTTTAAGGAGTGTCCGCTATGTTGAGAAAATGGAAAGTGATCGTGCCCCTGGCGCTGACCGCCGCGGGCGCTGTGGCTTCGGGGCTTGCGGTGCTGATGCAGAAGCTGCCGAAGGACGAGGCCCCCGTTTCTGAGCCTGCCCCCGCGGCGAGGCCCGCCAATCTCCGTACCGGCGTCTACAGCTTTATCTCCGGCTATCAGGATGCCGCCACCGTGGAGCTGAGCATGGACTACGACCCCGAGAAGTTCAGCTTTGCCATCGTGGAGGATGAGTTTTTGAACTACTCCAGCGCCTCCCATGTTGCCATCGTCTACGGCGAGGAGTTCAACCTCCAGCTTGAGTACGCGGCCTATTACAGCGGCGAGGACTTTGCCGCCCACAGCGCCGCCCTGCGGGAAAAGTACAGTGCCTGCAACGCGTACAGCTGCGGTGCGCTGGACGGGCTTTGGGTGCTCGACGGGGACAATGTCGCCATGCACTTCCCCATCCCGGACGATCAGCACAGCTATCTGCTGGTCACGGTGCAGAAGACGCCCGGGTACGACGACGAGGTCACGACCCTGCCGGACTACGCGCCGCTCAGGGAGCTGCTGTCTACGGTGAAATTTACGAGGATCTGACGAAATAACAGCGCGGGACCGCCCCTGATCTGTTCATCCGCAAAAAGGCCCCGGTGATACGCCATATCGCACGTTTTCACCGGGGATTTCATTTTCATTGCAGGAACCTGTATTATAATGTACTGCATCCATGCCAAAACAGAACACAGACCCTGCTTTCGCAGGGCCTGTGCGTGGTTCACTGATTGTCAGGATCAGTGATTAGATTCTGTTGCGTGATTGATCAGGAAGCAAAGCCCATGGCAACCAGAGCGGGGTAAGCGTCAATGGCGACATCCCCATTAGCGGTGCTGCCCATGGCGTACTGGCTCCAGGTGGTGGAATCCTTGCCAGGGATGAAGAGCTGGCCGCCATTGAGGAAATCTTCGAAGCCGAACTCGTCGTACTTGTCCATGCCCCAATCGACCATGTCGTAGTACAGAGTCTCACCGGCGTCGTTAACAGCCTTCTGAGCCTTCAGAGCAGCGAGACCCCAAACCAGGGACTCGAGGCCCTTCTGAGCCTTGGCGCTGTTGACAGCCTTGGTAGCAGCATCGGAGAAGGCCTTCAGGTACTTCTCGGGATTGTAGGTGCCGTTGTCAGCATCGTACCAGCCGTTCTTGTTGGAGTCGAGCTCCTTCATGATCTCAGCACCGATGGTCTGCTTGATGAAGACTCTGACGTTGTCGACGAGATCGTCGTGGTAGATGGTGGTGCCAGCGATCTTGACGCTGTCAACGCCGTCGAACATGTTCTTGGCAAGGCCGTCGGCCAGATCGTGGTAAGCCTTGGCAACGCCAAAGACGGTCTGGTCAGCAGTGATGGCAAAGTACATGGCCTTCATGTCGTCCTTCAGGTCCTTGATGGCCTGAACGCTGACCTGTTTGTCGTACCAGCCGCTGTTGCTGGGAACAACACCGCCGGAGATGCTGGCTGCGAATGCGCTCGTCGGGATAATGGCGACGAACATCATCACGCAAAGAATGAGTGCAAGCAGTTTCTTCATTTGGATATGTCCTCCTTAAATATGTCACGAAGCTTTTCCCTTCGTGCAGGCACAGTATAGCTCTACATTTCACATTTGTCAAGCATTTGTTTCGTATTTGTTAAATCGTTTAAAATCTATTCACAAATGCGTCAGATGAATCACAAGTATTTGTATATTGTGCCGGATTTGCTCACTATATATAGAAAACGGAATTTTACAAATTTAATTATTGCCGTTCATAATTGCCGGAAATCACCGGGCGGCAGAGAGGAAAACCGGTATAATTTTTTTAAAATAACAAAGCAGAGCGCCTGACCGCTCTGCAAAGTTAAGAAGGATTCATTTATAAATGAGGTACTTGCTGCTTGCATGTTTAATATAACAGACAATTGTTACATGAATAAGCGGGAAAATGTTTCACAATTGTAAAATGAATTTACTATGGTATTTGCGGGAAATGTGTGGTACAATAGGGAAAAATTATGTAATATAAAGAAAATACGAATAGGAAAGAAATGAGAACGCCATGAAAAGAAGAGCTTTATTCATTCTGACCCTGATTCTGGCCCTGCTGCTGTGCGGCTGCGCGCAGAACGCGCCCGCGCCCACTACCGCGCCGACTGCGATCGCGGCACCCTCCGCCACGCAGACGCCCGAGCCTGCCCCCACGCCGGAACCGACGCCGACGGAAAAGCCCGTCTCCCCCGAGGTACAGGCACGGCTCGACGAAAACAAGACGGTCTGGCGCGAGATGCATAACCGTCCCTACATGGAGGGCCGTCTGCTCATCCCCTCCGTGGGAATCGACGTGGCACTTTTCAACGAGGGCGAGAATCCCCAGAACAAGAGCACCGAGGTCCTGCGCCAGGACGTGGTGGATTCGGAGGACAGCGCCCTGCTGTACTATGACGATCCCGTGGGCAACATCATCGCCGACCACTCCAACCAGGACTTTGCCAGACTTCCCGAGGTGAAGATCGGGGACGCGGCCTATATCCTCTCCGGTGACCGCATGGTGACGCTTGAGTGCGTGTTCACGACCGACGGCGTCAACACCGGCTACGGCATCACCGATACCGACGGCGGCTGGCATCACGACAACGCGGATTATGTGTGCTACACCTGCCTGGAGGACTGGACCCATATCCAGATGGTGGGCTTTGCCATGAAGGACGAGGACTTCTTCGACATGGACTGGATCGACGTCGGCGAAACGACGAGCTCTGGCACGACCACGAGCACCAGCACCTCCGGCTCCAACGCCGATAAGGGCGTGGCAACCTCGATCAGCCTGCCCGCGCCCACCGACGCAAACGGCAATGTCGCCGCTCCGGCGCAGGCAACGCCCGCGCCCAGCGCCACCCCGGCGCCCAGCGCAACGCCCCAGCCGACTCAGCAGCCCGCCGCTCCGCGCCCCGCGCCGCAGGAGGCCCCCAACTACGACGCCATCCCCGGCTACGACATCTACGCCGACGCGGACTCCACCTTGGGCATCTACTATTCCAACGGCGTCGACAGCTATCTGGGATAAAAAAACCGGGGAACGCGCCCGGGGCGAGAACCGGCATGCCCTCTTGACTTTTCGCGCTGGCTCCGCTATAATAAGCACATAAAAAGGCGTTGCCAAAAGCGGCTCCGCCCGGTTTATGTTTCTACATTGTTATAGAAACCGTCACTGGTCAGAGTGGCGGTTTCTGCTTGTTACACGGATCGTTACGGTATATCCGAGGATATGGAACGTCAATGTAATCGGCATTAACAACACCTCCCTTACGGAGATGTAGCGGAACCGCCTTTTTTCACTCGACAACGCCTCAGACGCATTTTACATAATCTGACATAGATTGTCAATCATTTCATAACGCAAAAACACGCCGCCCGCCTGGGCAGCGTGTTTTTGCGTTTATCGAATTATTTCCCCAGCAGCTCACGGGTGCGTCTGTCCTGGTGTCCGGCAAAGAATTTTTCCATTACGCGGGAAAAGACGTGCAGCTCCGGCGCGGCCAGATCATAAGCGGCCAGCTCAAAATGTCCGGCAAAGTATTTTTCCATTACGCGGGAAAAGACGTGCAGCTCCGGCGCGGCCAGATCATAAGCGGCCAGCTCAAAAAGCGTCATGCAGGAATGGAGCTTGAGATTGTCCGGATAACCCATGACGGTGCCGGCGTCATCGGTGTCCAGCGTCAGGAGCGCTTCACTTATCTCCACGAGGCGCGGCCCCAGGACAGGGTGCTGCAGGTATGCCTTCGCCTCGTCCAGATCGCGGATGCCGTAATACTGGGAGGTGGAGCTGTAGCCAAGGCCCTTGAGCTGCGGGAAGATGTACCACATCCAGTGGCTGCGCTTGCGCCCGCCGCGGATCTCCCGCAGGGCGGTGTCGTAGTCGTACTCCTGTGCCTTCACGAAGCGTTCAAGATCATACACGGCTCATTCCTCCCAGCGATATTCTTTGTACGCTTCCCCGCTCTCGAGGTCGATCCAGCGGAAGACGCCGCTCTCGTAAGTCATGAAGCTGTGAGGGCTCGACTCCTTCGGGATGGAGCAGGAGCCGGGGTTCAGGATGAGGATGCCGCCGCGTTCCTCGCATACGGGGACATGGATGTGCCCGAAGAGGAAGGCGTCGCCCGGATTGAGGCGGGGGTGCTCCTCCGGCGTGCAGAGATGACCGTGGGTGACGAAGATCTTGTGCCGCCCGGCGATGAAGAGACTGTAGTCGGCCATGATGGGAAAGCCCAGCACGGTCTGGTCGATCTCGGCGTCGCAGTTGCCGCGCACGCCGAAAACGGGGATCGAAAGCCCCGTGAGCATGGCGGTGACCTCTTTGGGCGCGTAGTCCCGGGGCAGGTCGTTGCGCGGCCCGTGGTAGAGCGTGTCGCCCAGGAGCAGGAGCGTGTCGGCGTTTTCGGCCTTCACGCGCTCGAGGAGCAGGCGGCAGTAATACGCCGAGCCGTGGATATCGGAGGCAATGACGGTTTTCATCTTACTGCGCGATCAGGGTTTCGAGCGCGGCGATGCGCTGGCAGAGGCAGAAGACCTCCATGCTGCCGTGCAGGTCGCTGATGGACGGGAAGGACGGGGCAATGCGGATGTTCTTGTCCTCGGGGTCCTTGCCGTAGGGGAAGGTCGCGCCCGCGCCGGTGAACTTGACGCCCGCGTCGGCGCACAGGCCGACGCAGCGCTTGGCGGTGCCGGGCAGGCCGTCGAAGCTGATGAAGTAGCCGCCGTTGGGATTGGTCCAGGAGCCGATGCCGTACTCGCCGAGGCCCTTGTCGAGGGCGGTGAGCACGTAGTCGAACTTGGGGCGCAGGTAGTCGGCCTGCTTCTTCATGTGGGCCTTGACGCCCTCCACGTCCTTGAGGAAGTGGACATGACGGATCTGGTTGATCTTGTCGTAGCCGATGGTCTGCACACCCATCTGCCGGAGCAGGAACTTGACGTTGTTGGCGCTGGCCGCGAGGACGGCGACGCCCGCGCCGGAGAAGGTGACCTTGCTGGTGGACATGTACTCGTAGACCATATCCTCGCTGCCGTACTCCTTGCAGGCGTCGAAGATGTTCAGCAGCTCGTCGTCCTGCTCTCTGAAGCCGTGGACGATGTAGGCGTTGTCCCAGAAGATGCGGAAGTCGTCGGCGGCGGGCTTGAGGGCGGCGAAGGCGCGCACGGTGTCGGCGGAGTAGGTGTAGCCCTGGGGGTTGGAGTACTTCGGGACACACCAGATGCCCTTGACGGCGGGGTCGGACTCCACGTACTGGCGCACCAGCTCCATGTCCGGGCCCTCGGGGGTCATGGGGATATTGATCATCTCAATGCCGAACTCCTGGCAGATGCGGAAGTGCCTGTCGTAGCCGGGGGCGGGGCAGAGGAAGCGGATGGTGCCCTGCTGGCCCCAGGGCTTCTCGCCGCCGTAGACGCCGAGGACCAGGGCCTTGATGACGCAGTCGTACATGAGCGCAAGGCTGGACTGTCCGCCCATGATGACGTTTTCCATCGGCACACCGAGCAGGTTGCCGAACAGCTCCTTGGCCTCGTCCACGCCAGCCAGCTCGCCATAGTTGCGCACGTCGGTGCCCTTGCGGCTGTAGATCAGCTCATAGGGGTTCTGGCTGAGCATATCCATGCTGAGGTTGAGCTGGGTGGGGTCGGGCTTGCCGCGCGACATGTCGAGCTTGAGCCCGCGGCCCTTGACGGCCTCGTACTGCGTCATGAGCGAAGAAAGCTCGGCGCGCATTTCGTCCTTGTTCATGCTGAGATACTTGTTCATATGGGTTCCTCATTTCATTAATGGAATATACAAAATTATATGCTCTCCGCCTCGAAGCCGTGGCCGGTAAACTGCCACAGCTCG
Source organism: Oscillospiraceae bacterium (assembly GCA_902799075.1). Lineage (GTDB taxonomy): Bacteria > Bacillota > Clostridia > Oscillospirales > Oscillospiraceae > Limivicinus. Next base: position 69,851 of record CADBYZ010000004.1, read on the forward strand.
GCAAAGCCGCAGGCTTTGGCGAGGGCCTCGGCCTGATCGAAGGCGCAGGTGATGGCGTCGGCGCTGTGAGCGTCGGAGCTGACAAGGATGCGCCCGCCGATGCTTTTCAGGTGGCGCAGCAGCTCCTCCGAGGGGTAGGGGGAACTGCACCAGCCGCGGCTGATGGCCCCGGTGTTGATCTCGAAGATCTTCCCGGCGGCGCTGAGCTTCTCCATAGCGGCGAAGGCGGCGTCCCGGTAGGGCTTCGCGGCGGTGTCATAGAGGGCGTCCCGCTCGTTGAACTTGGTGATGAGGTCGAAGTGCCCGACGATGGATACCTCCGGCATCGCGGCAAGGCTTGTCATGCGGTCGTAATACGCCTGCGCGGCCTTCACCGCCCCGCCGTGCCAGGCGATCAGGTAGGACGCGCTTTCGGGGTCATAGTCGATGGGCATGCCGTCGAGTATATGGCAGGCGCCGATGATATAATCGTAGGGCGGCACCGACCGGCGCTGCGCGTCCACGTCGTATTCCAGGCCGCACCAGACCTCGATCCTCCCGGCGTAGATCGCCCGCAGGCTGTGCATTTCCTCGATGAACAGGGCCTCATCGCCGCCGGAGCAGGTCCAGCTCTCCTCCCCCTCGAGGGGGCAGTGCAGGCTGATGCCGATGGAGCTGAGCCCGGCCTTGTACGCGGCGAGCACCATGGTGTGCGGCGCGTCGCGGCCATCGTCGTATGTAGTGTGGCAATGCAGATTCTGGCGTATCATCTTCTGCGCCTCCCTTTGTATAATCATTCTCATATTTTAATAACAAGCAAGGCCCCTGTCAAGTTTTTTCCTGACAGAGGCCATGTGTTTATGAAGTTTTATCCCGCCAAAACCTTGTCGAAGGCCGCGCGGATGTTCTGCTTGATGGTGTCGTAGCTGTGTGTGAAGTGCGCCTCGTAGAGCTTTTCGCCCTTCCAGAAGATCGTCGGCACACTGTAGTAGTCGCGCGCCTCGGCGATCTCCGGCTGCTCGCTTTCCTCGATCCAGCTGATGTCGATGCCGTCATAGGCGGGGTTCTCCGCCGTCAGCTCGTCGATGGCCTTTTTCGCGTTGCGGCAGTAGGGGCAGGATTTTAAATAGAACAGTTCGATCTGCGGCATAGACGGACCTCAGTAGTTCTCGGCGTTGACTTCAAAGTACGCCTGCGGATGGTTGCACACGGGACACACCTCGGGCGCGGACTCGCCCACCACGATGTGGCCGCAGTTGCGGCACTCCCATACCTTGACGCTGCTCTTTTTGAAGACCTCCTGGGCCTCCACGTTTTTCAGCAGCGCGCGGTAGCGCTCCTCGTGGTGCTTCTCGATGGCAGCCACGCCGCGGAATTTGGCCGCCAGCTCGGGAAAGCCCTCTTCCTCGGCAGTCCTGGCAAAGCCCTCGTACATGTCGGTCCACTCGTAGTTCTCGCCGTCCGCCGCGGCGGCCAGGTTCTCGGCGGTGGAGCCGATGCCGTTGAGCTCCTTGAACCAGAGCTTGGCGTGCTCCTTCTCGTTCTCGGCGGTCTTGAGGAAAAGGGCCGCGATCTGCTCAAAGCCCTCCTTTTTGGCCTTGGAGGCAAAGTAGGTATACTTGTTGCGGGCCTGGGACTCGCCGGCAAAGGCGGCCTCCAGGTTCTTCTCGGTCTGTGTTCCGGCGTACTTGTTTGCCATGGTGTATTCCTCCTTATTTACTTAAATAATAAAGCGCTGGCGATGCCGAAGTATACCAGCAGAGACAGGGCGTCGACAATCGTGGTGATGAACGGGCTTGCCATGACGGCGGGGTCGAAGCCGAGCTTCTTGGCCACCATCGGCAGCGTGCAGCCCACGACCTTCGCCACCAGCACCGTCACAGCCATGGTTGCGCACACCACAAAGGCGGTCAGGGCGGTGATGTCGGTGTTGCCGAGCAGCAGGCGGTCAAAGAGCATGATCTTCGCAAAGCACAGCGCAGCCAGCGCCACGCCGCACAGCACGGCGGTCTGGATCTCCTTCCACACCACCTTCGGCAAATCGCGCAGCTCCAGCTCGCCCAGGGACAGGGCGCGGATCACGGTGACGGATGCCTGGGAGCCGGAGTTGCCGCCGGTGTCCATCAGCATGGGGATGAAGGCCGTCAGCACCACCTGAGCGGCAAGCTTGCTCTCAAAGCCGGTGATGATCATGCCGGTGAACGTGGCCGACACCATCAGCAGCATCAGCCACGGGATGCGGTGCTTGAACAGGTCCCAGGGCGTGGAGCGCAGGTAGGTCTTCTCCGAGGGGAGCATACCGGCCATCTTCTCGATATCCTCCGTGGTCTCTTCGACAAGGACGTCCATGGCGTCGTCGAAGGTCACGATACCGACCATGCGTCCGTCCGTGTCCACCACGGGCAGGGCGAGGAAGTTATATTTGGAGAGCATCTGCGCGACCTCTTCCTGGTCGGTCATGGTATTGACGGAGATGACATGCTCGTCCATGATCTCGGAGACGGGGATGTTCTCATTCGGCGCAAGGAGCATGTCCTTGACCGACACGGTGCCGAGCAGCTTTCGCTCCACCGTCACATAGCAGGTGTAGATCGTCTCCTTGTCCACACCGGTGCGGCGGATGCGCTGGATGGCCTCGGCAATGGTCATCTGCGGGCGCAGGGATACATACTCCGTGGTCATGATGGACCCGGCGGAGTTTTCGGGGTAGCGCAGGATCTGGTTGATCTCGCTGCGCATCTGGGGGTCAGCCTGGGCGAGGATGCGCTTGACCACGTTCGCGGGCATCTCTTCGACGAGATCCGCCGCGTCGTCCACGTACAGCTCGCTCACAAGCTCACGCAGCTCCTTGTCCGAAAAGCCCGTGATCAGCTGCTCCTGAATTTCGGGGCTGAGCTCGGCAAAGGTCTCGGCCGCGAGCTCCTTGGGCAGCAGGCGGAACAGGAGCGGCGTGCGCTCCTCATCCAGATCCTCGAACACGGCGGCGATATCCGCCCCGTTCATCGTGCCCAGCACGTCCTTGAGCGTCTGATACTTCTTCTCGTCAAGCAGTTTTTTCAGGGATTTCTGGAGTGTGACAAACTGCTCTGCCATCGGGGATTCCTCCTTTCGGGTGTCCGTCCAGGAAGGCTTCCGACACGCAGGCCAAAGCACGGCAATTGACTAAGCTGCGGAAACGCGCGTGAACATATCCCGCAGTCGCCTTCGGCCTGCCGCTGTGCCGGTACTGCCAGCGTCCATGACGTTTCCTCCTTTTGAAAATAATAGTATGATGGGTCGTTGCCCTGTTCAAATTTTAACCCGCCGCACCGCGTTTTGTCAACAGGAAACACGGGCGTAAAAAAACCTCCCGCGTAAGCGAGAGGCTTTTGTCTGTAAGGATCGTCAATCAGCCGTTTTGGTTGAGCGAATTCTTCATCTCATCCAGCTTTTCCTGAACCTCGGGAGGAAGCTCCTGGCTCTCAAGAATAGGGGTGATATCCTTGGGCGCGGTGCCGACACCGTTGACCAGATCGTAGATGATCGCGCCGTTTTCAACGACGGCCGCAACCTCGTTGGAATACTCGTCCGACATCAGGTAGACAACAACGTTCAGACCGGGCTGGGACTCGTGCAGCGCATTTTCCAGAGATGCCTCCAGCGGGGGCAGAGAGTTGAGCAGGCGATTGTAGGCGTTGAGGTTCTCGGCATCGCCGGCCTGCGCCATCATGATGACATACTGGAAGATGCTCATAGCGAACTTATAGTTAATGGTGTTTGCCGTATTTGCGACCTCAAACACACCGACAGAGGGGTCATCCGCGGTGCGCTGCGCCTGCTCCTCCGCGTTGAGGGCATCAACCAGTTCCTGAAGATTCACAGGCTCGGCCGTGGGCTCAGCCGTGGGCGCGGGCTGTGCGCTGGGAGCGGCGGATTCGGTCGGAGTAGCCGGGGACGCATCGGCGCTGGGAGAGGCGGAAGAAGCATTCGATTTGCCGCAGGCGGCAAGTCCGACGCAGAAGCAAAACACCAGAAGCAAACTGACAAATCTTTTCATTTTATTAACGTCTCCTATTCGTTTTACCGTAATGCGACATCACTTTACCACAACCACTTCTCCGCGTCAAGTCCAATATCGGGGAGAATCCTTAACATTTATTAAATTATGGAGAGCGCGGCAGCGGGCAGGACTTCCACCGCGTCCATTTGTCTGCGCTTGGTGCTTTCCATCACATGCGCGTACAGGTTCATGGTGATCCCGATATCGGCATGGCCGAGGATCTCCTGCAGGGTTTTTGCCTGCATCCCCGACTCCACCGCCCGCGTGGCGAAGGTATCACGGAAGGCGTGGGCGGAAAAGCGTTCGATCCCGGCGGCCTTGCAAAGCTCGTCGATGTCCTTTTTTACGCACCGTGCGCCGAGCAGCCCGCCGCGCGGCGCGCGGAAAATCGGTTTGTCCTCCTCCGCGCCGCCGAAGCAGCGCGTGTTTTTTTCCCGCTGCTCCCGGATCGCCGCGAGAGCCGCGCTGCGGGCCGGTATCGTCCGGGCTGAGTGACCGGTTTTGGTTTCATTGCCGATGATGAGCTTTCCGTCGAGGGACCTGGTCAGCGTGCGCTGGATGCAGATGCTGTCGGCGCCGACATCCCCGGGCAGCAGCGCTCCCGCCTCGCCGAAACGGCAGCCGGTGTTCAGCAGGAAGCGGTAAAGGGGCAGATACCAGGAGCCGCATTGTTCGGCCTCGCGAAGAAACGCCTGTGTCTCCTCCGGTGTCAGGGCCCGGTGGATGGTCTCACGCGGGGGCTTTTTCGTGTCCTTGAGCAGGCGCAGGCCCTTTGATGGGTTCCAAAGGATCAGTCTCTCCTCCAGGGCCGATTCCAGGATGGCCTTAATGACCGACATGCAGCGGTTTATCGTCGATACACTGTACACCCGGCGCAGTCCGTTCTGGAGCAGGACGAGATGCTGGCGGCTGATGTCGTCGAGCCTGAGTGCGCCGAAGCGCGGCACGGCGCTGTCCACGGCAGTGTCCGCCGCGACGCGGTAAATATAACGCTCCGTGCGCAGGGTGCTGTCGCGCACAGAGCCGGTTCTTGCGCTCTCCCAGCGCAGAAAATATTCGTCAAGCGTGAGTGTCTTCCCCTCGCGGTTGATACCCGCCTCGATCTCCCGACGCCGTTTTTCCGTTTTTTCCGTACACTCCCGCACACTTTTTCCGTATACGCTGTAGCGTCTGCCCCTCAGCGTAAAGCGGCATTCATAACCTCCGTCCGGCCTTTTTCGCATACCTGCCGGTATTTTCGGCATGTTCATTCCTCCCGTTTGTTTCGCAAGGCGCAGAGGGGCAGACTTGCCCGCTGCGGCAATGCGGCTCAGTTTTCCATGCCCCCGCTCTCCGGGACCTGTACGAACAAGCGCGGGGACGTATTGGGGGTATTTGCCGGGGAATTTGGGAGCACAGCGATACGCTGTGCCCAAAAATCGGTAATAAACATTTTCAAATGAAGAAACTGCTTGCACTCATTCTTTGCGTGATGATGTTCGTCGCCATCATCCCCACAGCGGCATTCGCCGATGTTACTGTTGTTCCCGCTCAGAGCGGCAATGGCTGGCGCATGGGCACTAAGCAGTGGGCCAAGGATGCAGTCGATGATGCTACCGATGCTATCAGCGACATGTACAATGCTCTCGCTGCCAACAAGGGCGTTTTCGCCACTGTTTCCGCCATCGACGGTGTTGTCGTTGCTATGGCAAAGGATCTCTGGGCCGACAAGGACGGCTTTGGCGACCTTGACAACGACGCAGCCGAGACCCACACCAAGAACCTGCTCCGCAGCCTGATCGGTTCTGAGATCACCAAGTACATGAACGATCATGCTAATGCCTACGCTTCTCTGAACGACGACGGCACTGTCGACATCGACCCCGCCAAGTACCTCAAGACCTTCGCCACCGCTGCTTCCAAGGCTATGACCAGCGAGAAGGCCACTGCTAACATCCAGGCTGTTGTTCTTTCTCTGGCTGCTGCTCAGGCTTACAAAGATTTCAGCGATGATATGGACGACCTTCTCGATGAGATCATTGATTGGAACGACGGCAAGGGCACTGCTGTTTGGGGCAGATACTTTGGCCAGGATATCGCTCAGGATCCTCTTGGCATCTACGCGATCTTCGAGCCGGCTGTTATTGGCGAAGATGGCGCTGCCGTTGCTGGCATCGACTTTGGCGACAATGTCAACAACTACATTGGCCTCTTTGTCAGTGCTTCCTGATCAATCACGCAACAGAATCTAATCACTGATCCTGACAATCAGTGAACCACGCACAGGCCCTGCGAAAGCAGGGTCTGTGTTCTTTTGTCTGCACATCGCCGCAGGGAAAGCCGAACAGAGCCGATATATTTTCAGCTGCACTTTATTATACAGCATATCGCATATATACAAGAGTTATTTTTATTTAGCCACAAAAAACACCCGTCCGAACGGACGAGTGTTTTCTTTAGTGGTTGCGGGGAAAGGATTCGAACCAATGACCTCCGGGTTATGAGCCCGACGAGCTACCAGCTGCTCTACCCCGCGATATTTATCTTTGCTCCTGTGAGCTTAAATATAATACCACGCAGAGCAGCATATGTCAATAGCTATTATAAATTTTCTTCGGAAATTTCTTCCTTCCCGCTTTCGGCATGCCCGGCCTCATAGTCGAGCACCTGGCGGAACTGGGTCTCGTACAGCTCGCGGTAGACGCCGCCGCGCGCCAGGAGCTCGTCGTGGGTCCCCTGCTCGGCGATCACGCCGTCCTTGACCACCAGGATGCTGTCCGCCTTGAGGATCGTGGAGAGCCGGTGCGCAATGACGATGTTGGTCCTCCCCTTCATGATGACCTCCAGCGCGTCCTGGATGGCGTTTTCGGAGATGGAGTCCAGGGCCGAGGTGGCCTCGTCCAGGATCAGGATGCGCGGGTCCTTGAGCACCACGCGGGCAATGGACAGGCGCTGCTTCTCGCCGCCCGAGAGCTTGAGGCCGCGGTTGCCCACTTCGGTGTCGTAGCCGTCCGGCTGGTGCATGATGAAATCGTGGATGTTCGCGATGCGGCAGGCGGCCTCGAGCTCGGCCTGCGTCGCGTTTTCCCTGGCGTACAGGAGATTGTCGCGGATGGTGCCGTTGAAGAGATAGGTCTCCTGCGTCACCACGCCGATGTTCGAGCGCAGGAAGGTCAAATCATAGCTCTTGACATTGATGCCGTTGATGCTCACCGCGCCGCCGGTCACGTCGTACAGGCGCGGGATGAGGTTTACCAGCGTGGACTTGCCGGAGCCGGAGGGACCGACAATGGCGTACATCTTCCCCGTCGGGATGGTGAAGCTTACGTCCAGGAGCAGGGGCTTTTCCGGGATGTAGGAGAATTTCACGTGCTCAAAGCGGATCTCGCAGCTTTCCTCCATGGAGGCCTTGCGGCCGTGCGGCGGGGAGACAATGGCGATCTCGCGGTCAAAGTAATCGAAAATGCGGGTAAAGAGGGCCAGGGACCGGGTGAAGTCCACCTGGATGTTCAAAAGCGATTCCACCGGGCGGTAGAGACGGTTGATGAGCGCGACGGAGGCCGTGATGGTGCCGACGGTGAGGGTGGGGTCGGTTTTCGTGATGATGAGCCAGCCGCCCGCAAAGTAGATCAGTAGCGGGCCCACCTGGGTAAACATGCCCATGACCACGCGAAACCACTTGCCGCTGCGCTGCTCCTTGAGGGCAAGGCGCGTGACCTCCTCGTTGACGGCGACAAAGCGCTCGTATTCCCGCTGCTCGCGCGTGAAGAGCTTGACCAGCAGCGAGCCGGAGACGGACAGGGTCTCGTTGATGAGCTGGTTCATCTCGTCGGTCTTGGCCTGGCTCGCGTTCAGGAGCTGGTAGCGTGTGCGGCCCACGCTGCGGGTCGGAAGGATCAGCAGCGGGATGACAAAGATGCCCACGATGGCAAGCTTCCAGCTCATGGAAAAGAGCGCCACCAGCGTTGTCACAACGGTGGCAATGTTGCTGACGATGCTCGAGAGCGTGCCGGAGATGACGGAGCTCACGCCGCTGATGTCCGTATTCATGCGGGTGATGATGTCGCCCTGCTTTTCGGTGGAGAAGAAGGAGTGGGGCATGTGCTGGAGATGGTCGTACATCTGGTTTTTCATGTCGAAGATGATGCGCTGGGAGATCCAGGCGTTGATGTAGCTCTCCAAAACGCTGATGACCTGAGAGGCCGCGAGCGTCACAAAGGCCATCAGAAGCAGCTGCACCAGCAGCTTCATGTCCTTCCCCACCAGAGCCTCGTCCACCACGCGGCCCGTGATGATCGACGGCAGCAGCCCGAGCGTCGCCGACAGCACGATCGCCCCCAGCACCAGCAGCAGCTGCAGCCAGTAGGGCCGCAGATAGGACAGGATGCGCAGTATCAGCTCCTTCGTCACCTTCGGCGCGTTCTTCTTTTCCTCCTCCGACAGAAATTTGATCGGCCCGCGCGGGCCGGGTGCGCCTGCCATAAATGCACCTCGCTTTCGTGTTTTATTCCTTTACATGATTAATATACTCTATTATATCATATACGGGATAAAAAGTGTACAATTATTCATCCGAAAATGCGTTAAGTCTACACAAAATTCCTGTCAGCGTTTCAGTTATGCTTTACAAAACGGTTAAAATGCGGTATCATGGAAGTGTATGTGGAGAGTGTTCCACGCGAAATCTTTTGATATGGAGATGACTGTATGGAGAGACACTACAAAACCATGGACGGCAATAACGCGGCCGCCCATGTATCGTATGCGTTTACCGAAGTCGCGGCGATCTACCCCATCACCCCGTCCAGCCCCATGGCGGACTACGTGGACCAGTGGGCAGCCGCAGGCCGTAAGAACATCTTCGGCACGACCGTCAAGGTGCAGGAGATGCAGGCGGAGTCCGGCGCGGCCGGCGCCGTGCACGGCTCTCTGAACGCGGGCGCACTGACGACGACCTACACGGCGTCCCAGGGCCTGCTG
>CADBYZ010000005.1 GCA_902799075.1 Oscillospiraceae bacterium
GTCGATGGTGGAGACACCCGTCTGGATGAACTCGGCGGGGTAGGCGCGGGCGGCGGGGTTCATGGGCAGGCCGTTGATGTCCATGTGGGCGTCGGCCAGAATGGCGGGGCCGCCGTCGATGGGCTGGCCCATGCCGTTGAAGACGCGGCCCAGCATGTCCTCGCTGACCGCCAGCTGCTGGGGGTGGCCCAGGAAGCGGACCTTGGATTCGGCGAGGTTGATGCCCTGAGCGGATTCAAAGAGCTGTACGACCGCCTTGTCGCCCTCGACCTCAAGCACCTTGCAGCGGCGCACTTCCCCGCTGGGAAGCTCGATCTCGCCCAGCTCGTCGTAGGTGACGCCCTCGACGTGCTCGACCACCATCAGGGGGCTTGCGATCTCACGTATGGTTTTATATTCCTTGATCATTCTTCCTCACCTCCGGCGATTACGTCCTCGATCTGCTGCTTCATCTCGTCGATGATGGCGTCGTAATCGGCGCCGAAGGTCTTCGCGTCGGCCATCTTGGCGCGGCCGATCTTTTCGCGTGCGTCGATGGCGATGAGGCCGTCGAGGTCCGCGTGCTTGTCAAGCGCCGCGCGGCACAGCACGTCGTACTCCAGCACCATGTCCAGAAGCCTGTACTGCTTGGCATATGAGGAGAAAGCGTCCTCGTCGACGAAGGCGTTCTGCTGCAGGAAGTCCTCGCGGATCATCTTGGCCGTCTCCATGGTGAGGCGGTCGGCGGGGCTGAGGGAGTCCTGACCGACCAGACGGACGATCTCCTGCAGCTCGCTCTCCTCCTGGAGGATGTGCATGGCCTTCTCGCGGTTCTGCATGTACTTCTCGCCGAACTGCTCGGTGTACCAGCCGCGGGAAGTGACGGGCATAGGCGAGGCTGGAGTCCAGCGCCCAGAACACCTTGACGATACGCATGGTGGCCTGGGAGACAGGCTCGGAGATATCGCCGCCCGGAGGCGACACAGCGCCGATGGCGGTGACGGAGCCTCGGCGGTCTTCACTGCCCAGGCACTGCACCACGCCCGCGCGCTCGTAGAACTGAGCCAGACGGGAGGCCAGGTAGGCGGGGTAGCCCTCTTCACCGGGCATCTCTTCCAGACGGCCGGACATCTCACGCAGAGCCTCGGCCCAGCGGGAGGTGGAGTCAGCCAGGACGGCCACGTCGTAGCCCATGTCGCGGAAGTACTCGGCAATGGTGATGCCGGTGTAGATGGACGCCTCACGCGCGGCCACCGGCATGTCGGAGGTGTTGGCGATCAGCACGGTGCGCTTCATCAGCGGCTCGCCGTTGCGGGGGTCTTTCAGTTCCGGGAACTCCATCAGAACGTCGGTCATCTCGTTGCCGCGCTCGCCGCAGCCGATGTAGACCACCGGGACGAACTTTCTCTGATACGGGCGCTGGATACGCACGGGCCAGCGCTGCACCATGGTGAGGTCCTTTTCGCCCTTGTCGGTCTTGACCTTGGCGACCACCTCGTCCACCGTGTATTCGCCCTGCCCGATGACCCAGGTGATTTCGCCCTTGACGCCGTTGGGAACCATGATCTTGTGCAGGATGGCGCTGGTCTCCTGGACGGTGCCGAGCACGTCGCCGGGGCCAACCTGATTACCGGGCTTGGCGACAGGGACAAACTCCCACTTTTTGCTGCGGTTCAGGGCGGGCACGTCGGTGCCCCTCGTGATGCAGTCGCCGCTCAGGGCGCGCATCTCGGGCAAGGGGCGCTGGATGCCGTCATAGATATTGTCCAGCATGCCGGGTCCGAGCTCAACGGACATGGGCATACCGGTGGTCACGACCGCCGCGCCGGGACCCAGGCCGGAGGTCTCCTCGTAAACCTGGATGGAGGCGGTATCGCCGGTCATATTCAGGATCTCGCCGATCAGGCGCTGAGAGCCCACGCGCACAACGTCGGAGACGTTGGCGTCCGCCAGGCCCTCGGCCACGACAAGCGGTCCGGATACCTTGGTAATTGTTCCGCTCATTACTTTCCTCCTTCCGCTCTGTACCCACTCAGTCTCCCAGGATATTGGTGCCGACGGCGCGTTCCACCGCGTCGTGCAGGGCCTGCAGGCCGAGGCCGATGCTGCCCTCGCGGCCCGGGATCAGGATGATAGCGGGGCTGGGGCTGTCCTTGAACTTGGCGATCTCATTGTTGAGCTGCTGGGCGAAGGTCTCCTCAATGTAGATGATGGCGTACTCGTCCTCGCTCTCGTGGGTGAGCTGCCGGAGGAGCTTCCCGGCTTCCGCGGCATTTTCGGCGGGGAAGGTGTCCAGCCCCAGGGCCTTGAAGCCCATGACCGTGTCACGCCCGCCTATAACGGCAATTTTAAGCATACAGCTCACGCAGCCTTTCCCGGATCGCCTGCGGCCTTACGCCGGCAAGCCTGCCCGTCAGAATCATACGCACCGCCTGGATCTCGCCCTCGACCGCCGCCAGGTACGCAAGCACCGCCTCGGGGCCGTAGCTTACGAGCTTGGCATCAGAGAGATAGGCGTTCACGCCGTTGTCGCAGGCGCGCTCGAAGGCGGTCATGCCGCCGCCGTTGAGGGCCTCCGCCCCCAGTGCCGCCGCCTTTTCAAGCGGGGTGTGGGCAAAGAGCGCGGGGAGCTGCTCCTTGTCGGCGGCCATCAGGCTCTGTACCCCGACGCTTCCGCCGTCCACCAGTACCTCCGCCAGAAAGTCGCGGTTCTTGCCCATGCGCAGGGTGCGCACGGCGCTCTTGAGGTTTGCGCTGTCGGCGAGGGTCCTGGCATAGCCGCGCAGGAAATCGCTCCTGAGCTCGTCGGCCATGGCCCGGAGCTCGGCAAAGTAAGCCTTGTCCAGCACAAAGTCCGAAAGCTGGGGGTTTGCCGTGCGGGCAAGCAGGGCCTTGGCCTCCGCCATGGCCTTGCCGAGCACCGGGGGAAGCTGGCTGTAGTGCTCCTCGTTATAGAGCTCCAGGAGCTTTTCGCCCGGGACCCTGCCCGCGTCGGACAGCAGGCGCCTGGCATCGGTGCCGACAGCCTCGGCTTTGATGATGGCCTTGGCGTTGTGGTAATCGTATTTGAGCTTGAAGACATCCACCAACTCCTTGTCGGGAGACAGGCGGGCAAGCTCGTCGAATACCTCTGCGCGGTGTTCGGCGAGGGCCTGCTCCACCTCCGCCGCCGAAAAACGGGACATGTCGGGATACCCGCAGTCCGTCAGGATCTTGGCGGCGTCCTCAAAGGAGGCGGCGTCTAACATGCGCGCGGCCCTCTCGTCGTTGAGAAGCCTCGGCTCCCTCGCGCGGAGCATGGCCGACACGCACAGATACGCTTCTTTTTTCGTTGACAATTCTTTCCCTCCCTCGATGGGAATCCATCAGCCGAAGAGAACGCCGGCGAGCTCGGCGGCCATATCGTCGCGGCAGAGATCCACAAGCAGCTCCGCCGTGCAGTTGGCCTCGATGTTCCCGCGGCGCAGGATCAGACCGCCTTTGAAGTCGCCGGTCTTTTCGGAGAGCGTGAGCTTTCCGTTTCCCAGCGCCTTGTTGGCGGCCTCCACGACCTCGGAGCCGTAAGCCTTGCGGTCATGGGCGTTGAGCACGATCTCCTCGTCTCCGGTGACGCTGGCCTTCGCCGCCAGCTTTGCAAGAAAGGCGGTGTACTCCTTTGCCGGGAGCTTGGTGAGCTTTTCGACCGCAAGGTCAAAGCTCTCCGCCACCATCTCCTGCTTGAGGGCCAGGAGGGACTTGCGGCCCTCCATGCTGGCCAGGCGGTTCATGCTGTCAAGCCGGTCCTGGTTGGCCTTGACACCGGCGCGGATTCTCTCGGCATAGGCCTCCTTCGCCTGCTTCTCATAAGAGGCGCGGATGTCGGCGCAGGTATCCTCGGCATGTGCGAGGATCGCGTCGGCCTGCGCTTTGGCGTCGGCCTGAATATGTGCGATGATTTTTTCCGTGCCCTTCATAGCTTTCCCCTTCCTGTAATGCTTACAGGCTGATGCCGTTGAGCATCATGAAGGAAGCCAGCAGGGACAGGATGGCATAGAACTCGACGGTGATGCAGAGGATCATGCCCTTGGACCAGTCGTCGGGCTTCTTGGCCAGGATGTTGATGGACGCGGCCGCAACCTTGCCCTGGGCAATACCGGAGATCATGCCGCCGATGGCGATGGGCAGGCAAGCGCCGAGGACCTGCAGGCCCTGGGCGACGGTCATGCCGGGGACGAGCTTGTTGAACGCGAGGAACCAGATCACGAAGCCGTACAGACCCTGGGTGCCGGGGATGACCTGGAGGATCATCGCCTTACCGAATTTGGAGGGGTCCTCGCTGACGAGGCCGGCGCCCGCTTCACCGGCGATGCCGGTGCCCTTGGCAGAGCCGATGCCCGCCATGAATGCCGCAAGGCCGGCGCCCAGAATGCCAAGCGCGTAGCCGCCGATGGTGTTCAGAAAATCCATTGTGTTTTCCTCCTATAAATTGATAAAACTGATACAGTGTGGATTACAGATCTGCGTCCGGGGTCTCACTCGGCGCGGGTCATGACGATCTCGCCGACTCCGTCGCGCAGGGTCATGGTGTCCGCGGTCAGAGCGGTGATTTTGTACTGCGTGCTTGCGCCGTCAAAATAGGGCTCCAGCGTGCCGTAGACGGTGTCGCCCGCGTAGTGGGTCCAGGGGCCGTAGCCGTGATCGCTCTCGTGGTAGTCGCCGTTTGCAAGCCATACCGAGTACTGGTAGACCGGCTCGCCGTCCTTCTGGACATAGCCGAAGGTCCAGGCGTTTTCGGAGCTGTCGGTCCAGTCGCCGGTCAGGTAGGCCATCATGTATTCCTCATTGATGGTCTTGTGGAAGCTGCCGGAGGCCTCAAAGGCCTGACGGTTGAGACCGTCCTCGGACACGATGGCCGACACATGGAGCTTCAGGCCGTCCTTGCTGTCCGCCTTGAAAAGGGTCTTCTCCAGGTCGTTGTGCGGGGTGTAATCGGCGTAGCCCTCTTCGGGGATGTCGAAGAACTCATACGTGACGCGCAGCTCGGAGATCGTTTTGAGCTCCTTGGCGTATTCCGCGTTTTCCTCCGGCAGGATCGAGAAGAGACTGTAGGCCGCGTCGGTCAGGGAATCGGCCAGGGCGTCAAGAACGATGGCACCGTCGGCGGTCTCAGCCTTCGGGGCAGCCTGCTTCATGGCGGCGAGATACGGGAAGGGGAGCGCCGCGCAGGAGAAGCTGCCGTCGGGCAGAAAGAACAGATCCTTGAAGACGTGTTCCAGCAGTTCGGAGTCGCTGTCGTTGTCCTCGGCCTTGTCCAGGACCCATACGCCCGCGAGATTGGGATCGAAGCCCTCCTCGGCGGATGCGGTGAGGCCGACAGAGAGGCTCAGAACCAGAGACAGGCAGAGCAGCAGAGCAAAAACTTTTTTCATCTTGTCAGTTATCCTTTCTTTCATGAGAAAAAGGAAATCATTCCTGGGGGTTGATGTACTGCGTCCGGATGCGCAGCGGCTCGAACGGCTTGCCGCCGTCCTTGTAGAACTTGCCGAAGAACTCCAGGCACTGCAGTCTCAGGTCGTGCACAAAGCAGCCGAGGAGGTTCAGCGCGAAGTTCAGCGCATGTCCGATCAGAAACACCACAATAAAGATGATACCCGAAACCGGCGTCACCCCGTTTGCCGACGGCATGGCCGCGATGGTGTTGAACACCTGGGCAACGACGCCGCCCGCCAGCATCAGCGCCATGATACGCGAATAGCTCAGCACGTCGCCGAACCAGCCGGTCAGGGTGTTGTAGATGCAGGAGAAGGGGGCCGTGAGCTTGCCGATGCCGGTGGCGCTGCGCATCGCGCCGATGAGCAGCATCAGGACGCCCGCGATGATGACCCCGAGGCCGATGTTATGAAGCATCGCCGCCTCCTTGAAGAGCATCATCTGCCCGATCAGCAGCAGGCCGCCCACGAGGATGACCCACTGGGCGCCCTCCTCCAGGATGGCCCCGGCCTTGTCGCCGTGCTTCCAGCGCTGGATGAAGTTGACGACCATGCCGGTGTTCAGGTGGATCATGCCGAGCACCATGGCCCCGTACAGGACCTGGGTGCTGTTTTCCACGGGGCTGAACAGATGGGGCAGTCCCGGCCACTCAGAGCCGAACATGCCCGCGATCACCTTCGGCGCGTCGCCGAAGAAGCCGCCGGTCAGCGCGCCCATCACGAAGGTGGAGATCCCGCCGTAGAGCAGCAGCCGGCAGAACGAGAGCGTGCCCGCCCTGGGCTTGATCTTTTTCATGGCGACCAGCGCCGCCAGGATCATGATGAGCCCGTAGCCCATGTCCGCCATCATCAGCCCGTAGAACAGGATGAAGAAGGGGGCCATCAGCGGATTTGCGTCCACGCTGCCGTAGGCGGGCAGCGAGTACATGTTGGTCACCATGTTCATCGAATCGGTAAATTTGTTGTTTTCAAGCTTCACCGGAACCCTGGGGTACTCGTCCTCCTCAGGCTCGACCGTCTCCCAGGCGCAGCCGAAGCGCTCGAAGACCTGGTTGAGCTCCTGTTCCCGGTCGGCGGGGATCCAGCCCTCCATCACGAGGACGCTGTCCGTGCCGCAGAGGCGCTCTTCGGCCTCCGCCAGAGACATCTTGACGTTCACGCGGTCGGCGGCGAGCTTGAGCTCGTCCCTATGTACGGCGTCGTCGATGATGTAGTGCACGCAGTTTTCTTTCTCGGCGGCAAGCTGCTTGAGCTCCTGCTCGGCGTTGAGCTGGCACTCGCGGGCGGTGCCCGTCATGCCGGTGAGCGCGGACGCCGTGAAGCCGAAGGGACGCAGCGCGTCCTGCATCTCGGCAAGCTTTTCGCGCATGCACACCAAAAGCACATAGTGGGCCTTTTTTTCCTCATGGACGGAGAAGATCTCCGCCTCCTCGTCCACCGCCTCGATGGCGGCGCTCACGGTCTCCATCGGGAAGCGGGCCGGGATGGAGCCGGTCACCGTGCTGCAGCGCTCGGTGCCCTCAAAATTCAAAGGCAGGTCGAGCGAGAGCCAGGGCTGGAGCGATTCGATCACCGAGCGAAGCCTGCTCTCCTCGGCCCCGATGCGCTTGATGCGCGCGTCGTAGCCCTCGAGGGTTTCGGCGGTGCGAAGAGCCCCGGCAAGGCCGGTGTCGTCCAGCAGGACGCGGTCTTCAAGCTCGGGCTTTGCGGAGAGGAGCTTGGTCTTCTTCGGCGCGTAGGTGTCCAGCAGGTTGATGGCGTGCACGAGGGACTGGTGCTGCGTCTTGAGCTTCGACAGCTCGCTGCTCTCGCGGTGGACGAGGGCTGCGGCCTCACTGCCTGTGAGGGCGTCCTCCGCCTCCGCGAATTCCACACAGCCGTGGCGGATGAGCTCCTTCAGCAGCTCCTCCTTGCTGTCGCGGACAGCCAGCAGCCGGAGCTTTTTCATTTGTACAATGGCCATCTCAGCTGTTCACTATCCTTTCCACAACTCTCATAGCGGCCGCCTCCAGCTTTCCCCGCGCCTTGGCGCGCAGCGCGGCCTTCTGCTTTTCCAGATCCCTGGACAGCTTTTCCGCCTCGCCCGTCGCTTTGTCGTTGACCTTGAGACTGAGCTCCTTGAGCTCCTGATCGGCCTTCTGCAAAGCGGACTCCACCGCGAGCTTTCCGGCGCTGTCGGCGTCGGCGGCAAGCTGCTTTGCCCGCAGCTGGGCATTGGCGACAGAGGCCTTCGCCGCCGCTTCCGCCTGGGCAATATTGCTGATTGCTTCAAATGACATTGGCACACCCCCTTTGGTTTGATTGGGCTGTATTGCGTTTTCATCAACGGAAAACGCCCCCGTCGGAGCCTGAGACTCGCGGGGTATATTTCCATCCCGAGTATTATAGCACAACCTACTCATATTCGGCAACAGCAGGACAGGAAAAACTGTTGGATTTTTTCACATTTTTTAATTAAAAAGTTAAAAGTGAAAAGTGAAGATAAAATAACCTGCCATATCTTCACTTTCCACTTTTCACTTTACCCAAGCTCCACCCTGCACTGTCTTCCCGTCCTTGCGTCGACGTAGACCTTTGCGCTTGCACCGGACTCGCCCTCGCCGGTGACGTTCAGCTCCCAGCAGGCCAGATAGCTGCCGCCGGGGCTTTTGATGATGAGCCGCCGGGCGGAGGCGCTCTCCACGCCCCCGGGCAGCGTGGCGAGGGCCGCTTCCCCGTCCGTGTCCCAGCTCAGCTCCACCGCGCGGGGGTTATACTTTGTCGCGTCCAGGGCGTAGACGCTGCCGTCGTCCAGGGCAATCGAGATGCGTATGCCGTCGTCCGGGCGCATGACGCCGTCCTGTGTGGGGGCATAGACAAAGGCGGCGACGGTGTCGCTGCCGCCGACGGAATAGAGGGCCAGGTCCTCATAGCCCATGCGCGCAAAAAACGCCTCGGCCTTCTCCTGCGCCTGCTCGGGGGTGAGGACCGCGCCGCTGACGAGACGCGAGCGGCCCAGAAACTCAAGGCCCCGATGGCTCACGCCGATGAGCAGCCCGCCCGCGCTGTAGCAGCGCCGACCGTCCGGGCCTTCGTAGTCGTATTCCTCCCGCAGCTCCCGTGGCTCGACGTTCGCGGCCCGAGCGGCAAGCTCCATCGCCTCCGCGTCCGTGAGCGTACCGCCCTCGTCAGCCTGCACCGGGCTGTAGCGGCCCTCGTAGGCAAACTCCTCGGGGGCGGCAAAGCTTGCGTCCGCGCCCAGCAGCAGAGCGGAGAGCTTCTGTGTGCCGGTGTCCTCCACGTTCAGAAGGCGCTGCTCCCGCGTGTCCATCCGGATGCTGCCCTCGTGGAGCTTTGCCTGCATCTCCCGCAGCTGCCCGGCAAAGTCCGCCGCCGCCTCGCCGTAGGCGCGCAGGTGCTCCCGGTGCTCGGCGGGAAGCTCCATCTCCGGAAGGGCGCAGAGGCTTTCGGCATAGTCCCCGGCCCTTCCGAGAAAGCCCTGCAGGTGCTCCATCTCCTGGGTGTCAAAGGGTAAAATCGACAGCGCCGTCTCTGCCGACAGCGCGTCGGCATAGGCCTGGGCGCAGAGACTCTTGCCCAGGGCCTCGTCGGTGACAAAGCTGATTTTGGTAAGCGTCTCGCTCAGACCCTCGGCGGCGCTGACGGCGGCCTCAAAGGCGCGGGCGGATTCAAAGCCCGCCGTCAGACGCAGGCGGTCAAGCTGCCGGTGCGCGGCAAAGGCGTAGCCCGTGAGCGCGATGATCGCCGCGAGGGTGTAGATCAGCAGCAAACGCCAGAATTTCAAGGTCATGGTAATTCCCCCTTTTTTCATAGGATGTGCAGAAAAGGGGAGATTATAAAAAAACAGGCAGGCGCGAAAGCGCCTGCCTGTGCAGAATATATGCTTACGGCTTATGCCGCGGGGGCGAGCTCGGCGGATGCGAGGGCGAAGTCCGCCGCGTTCTGGCCGGCGATGCGGCCGTAGATGGTGAAGTCGGCCACAGCGTTGCCGCCGAGACGGTTGTTGCCGTGCACGCCGCCGGTGACCTCACCCGCTGCAAAGAGACCGGAGATCACAGCACCGTCGGTATTGACGACCTCGGCGCTGTCATTGATCTTGATGCCGCCCATGGTGTGGTGGATGCCGGGCTGGACCTTGATGGCGTAGAAGGGAGCCTGGTCGAGGGGATTGGCGAAGGAGACGCGGCCGAACTCGGGATCTGCCTTCTGCTCCACGCAGGCGTTCCAGTTGGTCATGGTGTTGATGAAGGTCTCGGCAGGGACACCGATGGCGTCGGCCAGCGCGACATAGGTGTCGCCCGCTTCGGCGTAGCCCTTGTTGATGTAGCCCTGGATGACGTTGGAGGCGTCGGACATGCGGCTGTCGACGATGAGCCAGGCGTAGCCGCCGGTCTGCTCGAACTCGGCAGCGGAGACCTTGTCGCGGGTGGAGACCTCGTCAAAGAAGCGTTCGCCCTCCTGGTTTACCAGGATGGCGCCGTCGCCGCGCAGACCCTCGGTGATGAGGTTTGCACTGGTGCCTTCCACGTGGACAGTCGGGTGGAGCTGGACCTGCTCCATGTCGACGGTGTCGGCGCCGATGGCCTGGGCCATCTGGATGCCCTGGCCCTGGATGCCGGGCGCGTTGGTGGTGATGAAGCCGTCCAGGTCGGGGCGGACAGCCTTGATCATGTCGTTGTTCGCGCCGAAGCCGCCGGAAGCGATGATGACAGCCTTGGCGTTGATGGTGTAGGAGGCATCCGCGCTCTCAGCCTTCACGCCGACGGCAGCGCCGTTATCCACAAGGATCTCGGTAGCGGGGGTATCGGTCAGGAGCTTGATACCGCGCTTTTCGAGGTTCTGCTGGAGAAGCGGCACCACATACGCGCCGACGGAGACGACCTTGCCGTCCGCGTCCACGGGGCGATGGATACGCTTGACGGACGCGCCGCCGAAAGCGGCCACGTTGTGCAGCACGATCTCGGGATCGAGGGAATCGAGCCAGTCAATGGCGTCGGGGCTGGACTCGACAAGCTTCTTGACCAGGGCGGGATCGTTCATGCCGCCGCCGCCGATGAGGGTGTCGAGCTGGAAGAGCTCGGCGGTGTCGAAGTAGCCCTGGGGATCGGCCTGATAGGCGGCCCACTGCTCCTCAACGATCTTGCCCAGCTCCTGGATGCGCGCGTTGTCGGGGTAGTTGGCGACCTTCTTGAGGGTGGCCTCCACGCCTGCGGCTTCGCCGAACTCATTGGCATTGCGCCACTCGGTGGGGCCGGCGTTCATGCCGCCGGTGGAGCGGACGGAGTTGCCGCCGGGGAAGCTGGTGCTCTCGAGGACGATGACCTCCGCGCCGGCATCCTTGGCGGTGATGGCGGCGGTCATACCTGCGCCGCCCGCGCCGATGACCACGACGTCGCAGTCAAGCGTGATCTGCTCGGCCTCGGCAGGGGCCGCGTCTTCGGCGGGCGCGGCGGCGCCGGTGTAGGCGGCGGGATCAAAGCCTGCTGAGACGAGCGCCTCGGTGATGGCGGTCTTGATGGCGGTGCTGGAAACGGTGGCGCCGGTGACGCCATCGACATCCAGGCTGTTCGCCGCGACGATATCGCCGGGGAGCTTTTCC
This sequence comes from Oscillospiraceae bacterium, assembly GCA_902799075.1. Taxonomy (GTDB): domain Bacteria; phylum Bacillota; class Clostridia; order Oscillospirales; family Oscillospiraceae; genus Limivicinus. Next base: position 11,047 of record CADBYZ010000005.1, read on the forward strand.
ACGGCCACGGAGCCGATGCCCGGGGTCTCGTTCTGCTCAAGGATCGTGACCTCATAGATGGTGGTGGCGTCTGCCTTGACCTCCACAACCACGGGACCGTCAATGCCGATGCCCTGGCCGGTGACGGTCACAGGCTCGTCGGCATAGGCCGGGACTGCCAGCGTCAGCAGCATCATGACTGCGAGGATCAGGGATAGGGTCTTTTTCATGTCTTTCCTCCTTCAAAATAGTGATATCACGTTTTCGCCAGTTTTTCCATACGTGGAAGCTCTGCCGAACCCTGTGTGAAAATTATACCGTATTCCGGCAGAGAATGTCAATTGCAACTATGTTTCAGCCGGGAAAAAAGGAGCTGCGAAAACAGCGTTTTCACAGCTCACTCTGATCAGTATTTATCGTAGTTCGAGTACCAGTCATCTGCGCCGGTTTTCGTGCCCGGGGCCAGGTCTTTGTAATCATTCCCGCCGCCGTCATACCCGGATCCGGAGCCCGGTCCGGTCGGAGTTTTATATTCCGAAGTCTCTTGATGGGTCGTCTGGGGGCGCATCGTGGAGGGGTCAACAGGGGTATAGGAAGGCTCGATAAGGCCGGACGAGTACTCGCCCAAATTCCTCTCGGGCACAATGAAGATGGGGCTGAGGCGCGCCACAAAGTCCATGCCCTTGTCTGCCGGGCAGATCGCCAGGGCGTTGAAGGTCTCGGGGCCGTCGAGCCGGAGATCATAGATGATCGTCTGGCCGGGACCCACGCGCCTGTCGTCGAGATCGAACATGGCGGTATGGTGCCAGTTGCCGCGGTTGTCACGGACATAGACATACCAGTTGCCGAAGGGCCAGCCGCTGAGCCATTCTTCCAAGGTGAGCACGAGGGTGATGTTCTGCAGATCGATGACCGGGCGGGTCAGATAGTACGGATAGACGCTGCCGCGGATGTTCTCCGGCTCGGCGTATTCGCCGGTGACCTGCGTCGTCGCCTGCGTCTGTACGCTGATAGCCTCGGCGACGCTCCTCAGCGGCTCCTGGCGCAGCTTTTCCTCCGCCTCGGCGCTGCCCGCGCGCATGGCGCTCTGGTAATACTCGACGGCCTTGACCAGATTCTTTTTGGTGCCCTGGCCGATTTCGTACATCTGCCCGATGGGGAACAGAACGCTGGTGTCCCCGTCGCGCTCGGCCGCGAGGAAGATCTGCAGCGCCTTCTCAAAATCCTGGGCTACGCCGTCGCCGCGCAGATAGGCGAAGGCTTGTCTGACGGTATCCAAGCTGCTGACAGCGGGCGCTGCCGGCTGGGCGTACTCTGTCGTCGGCGTTGTGGTTGACTGCTCCTGAGCCCCCATGGCCTCGGCGATCGTTTTCAGGGGCTCTTTGCCCAGCTTCTCCTGCGCCTCGCTGTTGCCGGCTGCGGCGGCTTTTATGTACCACTTGGCAGCCGAGGAAAGGCTCCGCTCTGTACCGAGCCCGTATTCATACATCTCTCCAATCGGGTACAGGACCTCGGTGCTGCCGGCCTCCGCTGCTTCAAGGAAGCACTGCAGCGCTTTCTGGTTATCCTGCGCCACGTTTTGCCCGTACAGATAGGCAAAACCCTGTGCTGCACTCTCACTTGCATCGGCAGCGGCAAAGGCCGGCAGAGCCAGGGAGAACAAAACCAGCAGACTCAGTAAAAGTGCGACGAATCTTTTCATATGCTCCTCCCAAATATAAGAATGTTGGTAATGCGCTAACACTATGTCATAAAACCGGCGGCATTTTTCCGAAAGACCGATGAACGGTATCGATTCCGGCCGGCTGTATGTTAATCCGAGTAGAACAGCAGGCGACGGTTAATTTGCTGCTCCATGCCCTTTTCCGCGGGACAAATGGTCAGCGCCCGGAAGGACCGGGGCTTGTCAAAATAGAGAAGATACTCGGTTTCCCTGCCGTCGCCCTGTTCCTTCTCGATCCGGAAGTAGGCAGCCGATTCCCAATTGCCCGACTCATCCATCAGATACAGCGCCCAGTCGCCGAAGGGATAGCCTGTGTAGGATAGGATCGTCAGCTCCATTTTGATCCGGGAGCAGTTGCGCACGGGCTCATAGAGATAGTAGGCAGTCGTAGTCCCGTTGTGGATCGCCTCCGGATCTCCCCAGCTTCCAAGTAGAAATTCTTCCGGCTCGGAGGGGGTGGGAACGGGCGTCGGAACAAGCGTGGGTGTCGGCGTGGGTGTCGGCGTGGGTGTCGGCGTAGGTGTCGGCGTAGGTGTCGGCGTGGGTGTCGGCGTGGGTGTCGGTGTGGGTGTCGGTGTGGGTGTCGGTGTCGGTACGGGTGCCGATGTCAGTGCGGGCGTCGGTTCAGACGCAGACGCTTCGACCTGTACCGGCGCGGTCTCGGCGCTCTGCGCCGGGGCGGGCACAGGCAGCTCCGTGACGGTCGGCATCGGTGTCGGCTGCGCCTCCGGTCCTTTCTTGAGGAAGTATTTGACTCCGAACAGGACGGCGGCCAGTACAAGGGCGGCTGCGGCAAGGATCAGCGGCAGGCGCGGCTTTGGAGGAGTTTTGGGCCCGGGGGCCGGGGCAATTGCGGCTTTCAGGGCGGCGCGCAGCTCGCCCATGCTCTGTATGCGGTCCTCCGGCCGGACAGCAAGTCCCTTTTCGAGCACGGCCGCCACGGCCGGGGAGAAGGCGGAGAAGTCCGCCCTGACGCCGCTCACGCGTTCCACCGCCGTGGGCAAAGCCTTTCCGCGCACACAGTAAAAGATGGTGGCGCACATGGCGTATACGTCTGTCCACGGGCCGATATTTCCGTGCTCCCGGTACTGCTCCAGGGGACTGAAGCCATGGCTTGCCACCACCTGGGAGCTCTGCCCGCTGCTGCCGCTCAGATCCTTGGCTGCGCCCAGATCCAGCAGTATCAGCTGTCCGTTCGGCGTAAGCATAAGGTTGTCGGGCTTGATGTCACGGTGGATGATGTCCCGGGCGTGTACCTGTTCCAGATCCTCCATGACGGGGCTGAGCAGCGCAAAGCAGGTCTTTTCGTCCAGGGGACGGTTCTGCTCTAAAAGCCGGTCCCTTAAGGTCTTGCCCTCGATGTAGTCCATGACGATATAGGCCGTCTCATTTTCATAAAACACGTCCCATACCTTGACCACATGCGTCAGGTCCCGGAGTTTGACTGCCTTGCGGGCTTCCTTGACAAAGCTTTCCCGGCCGCGCCTGAGCTCCGCGGCGATTTCGCCGCCGCTCCAGAGGACGATGCGGCTGTTGGCGGCGCTGCGCATGGCGGCGCCTGCCGGGAAATATTCCTTGATGCACACCGTGGTATCCAGTGCGAGATTATAGGCAATATAGCTGATGCCGAAGCCGCCCTGACCAAGCTTTTTGCCGATCACATAGCGGCCGTCCAGCACCGTGCCGCAGGGCAGGATATAGTCGGGCTGCGCGGCGGGGCCCGCAGTATTGTCGTAACCGCAGTGCGGGCAAACGGCGCCCGGGGCATCGAGCGTCTGCATGCAGCTGTAGCAGCGGCTGAATTCCATATCCCTCACCCCTACTGGTTTGCTGAAAAAAGTATACTTGTAATTTCCAAATATGTCAACAATTTGTGAACAAAAAAGGATCTGCCTCATTTTGAGGCAGATCCTTTGAAAACCGGTATGGTTTTAAGCTGCCGGGGCAAGGCTTGCGGCCTCGAGTGCGGCGCCGACGGCGGCCTTGATGGCGTCGGAGGTAACGGTGGCGCCGGTGACGCCGTCAATGTCGACGGAGTTTGCCTCAACGATCCTCGCGGGCAGCCAGTCGACGGCGACGGAGCCGACACCCTTGGTCTCGCTGTGCTCGAGGACCTTCACCTCGGTGATGGTGTCCCCGTCTGCGGTGACTTCCACCGTGATGGGACCGTTCTTTCCGTCGACGGTGGCCTGCACGGTAATGGGCCCGGCGGGAGCAGCTTCCTCAGCCGGGACCTCGACAGACGCGGTCTCCCCGGCGGGTGCGGCTTCCTCGGCGGGAACCGCTTCCTCGGCCTCCTGGCCGTATGGCGCGTCTCTGAGAGCCTTGGCGACAGCGGCGCGAATGGCGTCGGTGGTGATAGTGGCGCCGGTCACGGCGTCCACGTCGATGCTGTTTGCCGCCACGATCGCGGCGGGGATGCGGTCAACGGCGACAGAGCCGACACCCTTGGTCTCATTGTGCTCGAGCACGTTGACCTCGTAGATGGTGCAGCGGTCGGCCAGGACCTCCACCACCACATCGCCGTTCTTGCCGATGCTCCTGCCCACGGACCTGACAGGCTCGCCCGGCTCGACCGGGGCTTCTTCAACGGGGACTTCCTCAACGGGCGCGGCCTCGCTCTTGCCGAAGGGCGTGTCTCTGAGGGCCCAGGCCACGGCGGCGCGGATGGCGTCGGTGGTGACGGTGGCGCCGGTCACAGCGTCCACGTCTACGGAGTTTGCCGCCACGATCGCGGCGGGGATCTCCTCCACGGCGCGGGAGCCGATACCCGCGGTCTCGTTCTGCTCGGTCACGGTGACGGAATAGATGGTGTTCTCGTCGGCCACGACCTCAACGGTCACGTCGCCGACCTTGCCGATGCTTCTGCCGTAGGCGGTGACTTTGCCGTCCTCGCCGACAACAGGGGCGGGCAGCTCAGCCCTGGGCGCGGGCTTTGCAAAGTCCGCGGCGCTCTGGCCGGCGATGCGGCCGAAGACGATGAAGTCGCACACGGCGTTGCCGCCCACGCGGTTGCCGCCGTGGATGCCGCCGGTGGTCTCGCCGCAGGCAAAGAGGCCGGGGATCACGTTGCCGTTTGTGTCAATGACCTCCGCCTGAGTGTCGATCTTGATGCCGCCCATTGTGTGGTGGATGCCCGGGGCGATCTTGATGGCGTAGAAGGGGGGCAGGGCCTGCTTCTCCATGCCGTTGTTGCGGCCCCACTCGGCGTCCTCGCCCTTCTCGCAGGACTCGTTCCAGGCGTTCATGGTGTTCACAAAGTTCTCAACAGCGTCGCCCTCGAGGCCCATGGCTTTGGCAAGCTCCTCGTAGGTCTCGCCGGTGAGGGTGTAGCCGCCGTCGATGAACTTGTGGGTCAGCGCGAGGTTATCGACCATGTTCTGGTCGAAGATGATGAAGCAGTAGCCGTTCGGCTGCTTGAGCTCGGCCTGGGAGACCACGTCGCGGCCCGCCAGGTCGTTGACGAAGCGCTTGCCCTCGGTGTTCACGATGACCGCGCCGTAGCTGCGCAGGGACTCGGACACCAGCAGCCCGTTGGACTGGATGACCGTCGGGTGGAGCTGGATCTGCTCCATGTCGACCGTGTCGGCACCGACGGCCTGGGCCATCATGATGCCGTCGCCCTGGGCGCCCGCGTGGTTGGTGGTGACCGCATTGGCAAGAGAGGGATCGTAGCTTGCCATGAGCTCGAAGTTTGCGCCGAAGCCGCCGGTGGCGAGCACCACGGACTTGGCGTTGATGGTGTAGACGTGATCCTCGTCCTCGGCCTTGACGCCGACGGCCTGGCCGTTGTCCATGAGGATCTCGGTGGCCTTGGTGTTGACGCGCACGTCGATGCCGAGCTTTTCAGCCTCGGCGGAGAGCTTGGCGACCAGATAGCTGCCGACCGCGCTGCCGTCCTCGGGCTGGTGGAGGTACTTGTGGGTGGTGCCGCCGGTGGCCTTGACCTTGGTCAGAGGCGCGTCGATGGTGAAGAGCCAGTCGATGGCCTCGGCGCTGTTCTCGGCCAGAGTGCGCACCAGGTCGGGGTTGCCCAGATCATGACCCAGGCGGAGGGTGTCCTCGGTGAAGTTCTCAACGGTGCTGTCGTCGATGCCCAGCTCCTTCTGGACGCTGGTCTCGGCGGCGTTCATGCCGCCCTCGGCGCGCAGGCTGTTGCCGCCGACAAAGGGCATCTTCTCGAGCAGGATGACATCCATGCCCTGCTGGGTCGCCATGACGGAGGCGGTCAGGCCCGCGCCGCCGGCGCCGACCACGACCACATCGCAGTCAAGGGTGACTGCTTCCTTCTCTTTGGGGGCTGCTTCGGAAGCGACAGCGCCCGCGTAATTGGCGGGATCAAAGCCCATGGCGGTGAGGGCTTCGGTGACGGCGTCCTTGATGGCGGTGCTGGAAACGGTGGCGCCGGTGATGCCGTCGACGGCGACGGAGTTGGCCCCGACGATGGCGGCGGGGAGCTTTTCGACGGCGACGGAGCCGATGCCCGGGGTCTCGTTCTGCTGGAGGATGTTGACCTCGTAGATGGTGTTCTCGTCAGCCTTGACCTCGACGACGATGGGGCCGTCGATGCCGTTGCCCTGGCCCTGGGCCGTGACCTTGCCGCCCTCGGCGGCCACGGGCGCGGCGGGTTCAACAGGCGCGGCGGGTTCGGCGGCAGGGGCAGGCTCGGCGGCAGGGGCGGCTTCGCCCGCGCCGAAGTTCGCCGGATCAAAGCCCGCGGCGGTGAGGGCCTCGGTGATAGCGGTCTTGATGGCGGTGCTGGTCACGGTCGCGCCGGAGACGCCGTCGACCGCAATGGAGTTGGCCTCCACGATGGCGCCGGGGAGCTGCTCGACAGCGAGGGAGCCGATGCCCGGGGTCTCGTTCTGCTGGAGGATGTTGACCTCGTAGATGGTATTGGCGTCGGCGACGATCTCGACCACAACGTCGCCGTCGATGCCGCTGCCCTTGCCGGTGGCGGTGACCTTGCCGTCCTCGGCGGCTACGGGCGCGGCGATCTCCACCTCGGGCTCGGGCTCGGGGGCGACGAAGCCGAAGGCGGCGGGATCAAAGCCCGCAGACTCAAGAGCCGCGGCGGCGGCGGTCTTGATGGCCTCGCTCGTCACGGTGGCGGAGGAGACGGAGTCCACCGCGAGGGAGTTTGCCCCCACGATGGCGGCAGGCAGCTGCTCGACGGCGAGCGAGCCGATGCCCGGGGTCTCGTTCTGCTCGGTTACGGAGAGAGAATAGATATTGTCCTTGTCGGCGGTGACCTCGACCGTCACGTCGCCGACTTTGCCGGGGGCGGTGCCGGTGACTGTGACCGCGTCCTTGGAGGCCTTGCGCATGCCGGGCGCGGGCAGGCCGCGGCTGACGAAAATGTTGATCAGCAGCACGGCGATCAGCGCCAGGACCAGGATCAGGTCAAAGGTGCTGAACTTCTTTTCCAGGTTGTGTTTCATAACGTTTCCTCCAGAAGATAATAGTCGGGGAAAACAGGGTTTTCACATCTATCAAATTGTACAGGATTATGAAACATTTTGCAAGAGGAAATGTGCAATGTTAACGAATTGTCACTTCTTAACGCTTTGCCCGAAAGAAATCGCGCAGCAGGGCGGCACAGTCGGCCTCCAGCACCCCGGCCCAGACCTGCGGGCGGTGGCCGTAGCGCTCGTAGAACAGGTCGATGACGCTGCCGCAGGAGCCGGAGAGCGCCTCACGCGCGCCGAAGACCAGCGTCGGGATGCGGGCGTTGATAATGGCCCCGGCGCACATGGGGCAGGGCTCGAGCGTGACGTAAAGCGTGCAGCCCTCGAGACGCCAGTCGCCGAGGACGGCGCATGCCTGCCGTATGGCCTCGATCTCCGCGTGGGCGGTGGCGTCGCCGCTCTCCTGCCGCCGGTTGCGCCCCCGGCCGAGGACTTCCCCGTCCGGCCCGACGACAACGGCCCCGACGGGGACCTCGCCGCTTGCGGCGGCTTCCCTTGCAAGCTCCAGAGCGAGGGACATATATGCTTCGTGCGTCATGCGAACACCTCCGAAAAAGTGAAAAGTGAAAAGTGAAAAGTGAAAAGTGAAGTGAAGGAGCGGCTTCGCCGCAATTAAAACAACTCGCGTTGCGGACGCTCAAAATGGCACGTCTTTAATTCGTCCGCGAAGCGGACACCATATCTTCACTTTCCACTTTTCACTCTCCACTTTCCAAAAAACGGGCTGCGAAGGACGAACCTTCGCAGCCCTCAATGCGTCGAATGAACTTAAACGAGCGCGGCGGTGATGATGCTCATGAGGTAGACTTCCTCGGCGTTGCAGCCGCGGGAGAGGTCGTTGATGGGAGCGTTCAGGCCCTGCAGGATGGGGCCGAAGGCCATGTAGCCGCCCAGGCGCTGGGCGATCTTGTAGCCGATGTTGCCGGACTGGATCTCGGGGAAGATGAAGGTGTTGGCGTAGCCGGCAACGGAGCTGCCGGGGAACTTGAGCTGGCCGACAGTGGGGGAAACGGCGGCGTCAAACTGCATCTCGCCGTCGCAGGCGAGCTCGGGATGGGTCTCCTTGACGATGGCGGTGGCGTTGCGCATGAGCTCGGGGCCGGGGCCCTTGCCGGAGCCCTTGGTGGAGAAGGAGAGCATGGCGATCTTGGGGTCGATGCCGAAGACCTTGGCGGTGCGGGCGGTCTCCACGGCGACCTCGGCCACCTGCTGGGCGGCGGTGAGCACGACGTTTCCGTCCTTGTCCTTCTTGTCCTCGTAAGAGATGTTGATGGCGCAGTCGCCCATGGCGATCATCTCGTCGCCGCGGGAGAGAATGAAGCAGGAGGAGACAAGGTTTGCGCCCTTCTTGGTCTTGACGAGCTGCAGGGCGGGACGCACGGTGTCGGCGGTGGAGTAGGTGGCGCCGCCGAGCAGAGAGTCGGCCAGGCCCTCTTTGACGAGCATGGTGCCGAAGTAGTTGGACTTCATGAGCATGGCGCGGGCGTCCTCGGGCGTGGCCTTGCCCTTGCGCAGGGCGACGAAATCGTCGACGAACTTGTCCATGTCGGGATAGGTGGCGGGGTCGAGGATCTCCAGACCCTCAATGTCGAAGCCGCCCTTGGCCGCGGCGGCCTTGACCTCGTCGACATTGCCGACGAGCACGGGAGTGAGGAAGCCGTCCTTCTTCAGGCGCGCGGCGGACTCAAGGATGCGGGCGTCGGTGCCCTCGGTGTAGACGATCTTGCGGGGATTGGCTTTGAGGATTTCTACGAGATTTTCAAACATGGATTTTCCCTCCATTTTTATTTTTGTTCCAACAGAATAAGGATAACACGATTGCAGCAGGATTTCAAGATTTTCTATTTACAAAGAAGACACTCCCGGATATAATATACAGGCTGTAATCAAAACGGAACGACAAGAGGAAACATTATGGACAGGAGCTTTCCCGAGACCCTTTCCGCCCTGCGGAAGGAGCGGAACATCAACCAGCGCACGGCGGCCGCCGAGCTCGGCATCAGCCAGGCGCTTCTGAGCCACTACGAAAACGGCGCGCGCGAGCCGGGCCTGAGCTTTGTCTGCCGCGCCTGCGACTACTACGGCGTGAGCGCCGACTACCTGCTCGGCCGCAGCGCGCTGCCGGACGCTGCGCAGAACGCCGCCGAAACGGCGGAAAATTATCTGGAAAAGCTGCGCGGCCTGATTGACGAAGCCAGCAGCTCCCTCAATGAATACGCGTTAAAGGAGCAAAACCGATGATCGACCAGAAGAATATCCGCAACTTTTCCATCATCGCCCACATCGACCACGGCAAGTCCACCCTCTCCGACCGCCTCATTGAAAAGTGCGGCGCGGTGGAGGAGCGCATCATGGAGGACCAGATCCTCGACAACATGGACCTCGAGCGCGAGCGCGGCATCACCATCAAGGCCCGCGCCGTGGGCCTGAGCTACAGGGCCTCCGACGGGGAGACCTACACCCTCAACCTCATCGACACCCCGGGCCATGTGGACTTTAACTACGAGGTCTCCCGCTCGCTTGCCGCCTGCGAAGGCGCCGTGCTGGTGGTGGACGCCTCCCAGGGCGTGGAGGCCCAGACCCTCTCCAACACCTATCTGGCCCTCGACAACAATCTGGAAATTTTACCTGTGGTCAACAAGATCGACTTGCCCGCCGCCGACCCCAAACGTGTCAAGGAGGAGATCGAGGAGATCATCGGCCTGCCCGCCATGGACGCCCCGGAGATCAGCGCCAAGGCCGGCATCAACATCGACGCCGTGCTCGAGGACATTGTCGCAAACGTCCCGGCCCCCTCGGGCGATCCTGACGCGCCGCTCAAGGCCCTGATTTTCGACAGCCAGTATGATAACTACCGCGGCGTCATCGTCTTCATGCGCCTCATCGACGGCACGATCCGCCGTGACAGCGAGATCAAGCTCATGGGCACCGGCGCACGCTATAAGGTGGTCGAGGTCGGGCACCTGCGTCCCATCGGTCTTGAGCCCTGCGACGAGCTCAGTGCCGGCGACGTGGGCTACTTTACCGCGAGCATCAAAAATGTTGCCGACACCCAGGTGGGCGACACCGTCACCGACGCTCTGAATCCCGCCGCCGAGGCCCTGCCCGGCTACCGCCCCGCGCGGCCCATGGTCTTCTGCGGCATCTACACCGAGGACGGCTCCAAGTACCCGGATCTCCGCGATGCGCTGGACAAATTAAAGCTCAACGACGCGTCCCTCTCCTACGAGCCGGAGAGCTCGGTCGCCCTCGGCTTCGGCTTCCGCTGCGGCTTTCTGGGCATGCTCCACATGGAGATCATCCAGGAGCGCCTCGAGCGGGAGTTTGACCTGGAGCTTGTGACGACGCTCCCCTCCGTCATCTACAAGGTCGTCAGGACCGACGGCTCGGTGGTCATGGTGGATAACCCCCACAATTACCCGGACGTGCCGTCCATCGCCGAGGCCTATGAGCCATACGTGAAGGTCTCCATCATCACACCCAACGAGTTTGTCGGCAACATTATGCCCCTCTGCCAGGATCGGCGCGGCGAGTACAAGAACATGACCTATCTCGACCAGCGCCTGGTGGAGCTGCACTACGAGATGCCCTTAAATGAAATCATCTACGATTTCTTCGACACCCTCAAGGCCCGCACCAAGGGCTACGCGTCGCTGGACTACGAGCTTTCGGAGTACAAGCTCTCCGATCTTGTGAAGGTGGACATGCTCCTCAACGGCGACCAGGTGGACGCCCTGAGCTTCATCGCGCACCGTGAAAAGGCGTACCCGCGGGCGAGAAAGCTCTGCGAAAAGCTGCAGGAGAACATCCCGCGCCAGCTCTTCGAGGTACCCATCCAGGCGGCCATCGGCGGCAAGATCATCGCCCGCGAGACCGTGCGCGCCATGCGCAAGGACGTGCTGGCCAAGTGCTACGGCGGCGACATCACGAGAAAGAAGAAGCTGCTGGAAAAGCAGAAGGAAGGCAAAAAGAAGATGCGCCAGCTCGGCACGGTCTCCATCCCGACGGAGGCGTTTTTGGCGGTGCTCAAGCTGGACGAATAAAAAGCCTTGTCTTTTCCCTATATCTATAGTATAATAACAAGCCGGTTTGCGCGGATAGCTGCGCAGACCTGCATGCAACACGAAAGGAGGCGCCCATCGAGTGGTTAACATCACCAACGAAAAGGGTACGATCAGCATCACAAGCGAGGTCCTGACCTATCTCGCCGGCGTGGCGGCGACGAGCTGCTTTGGCGTCAAGGGCATGATCGGACGCAGCAAGGACGGCGGCGCGTGGCAGCTGCTGCGCAGGGAGTCCATGTCCAAGGGCGTGACCGTGCATTTTGAGGACGACGGCGCCATTTCGCTTGAGCTGCACATCGGCGTGGATCACGGCGTGAACATGAGCGCCGTGGCCAGAAGCATCATGAACGAGGTCAGCTACAAGCTGTCCAAATCCGCGGGCGTACCCGTGCGCCGCGTCGACGTGTTCATCGATACGATCATCGGATAAGCGAGGACAGACACTTGAGAGATATGATAAACGCCGCGGCCTTCAAGGAGTGCATCCTGTGCGCCTACGCCGCGCTGCAAGCAAACATCCAGACAATCAACGACCTGAACGTCTTCCCCGTTCCGGACGGCGACACCGGCACCAACATGGGTCTGACCATGGAAAAGGCCGCCATGGAGCTGAGAAAGAACGACTTTCCCACCGTCACCGCCGCCGCCGACTGTGTGGCCTCCGCACTTCTGCGGGCTGCCCGCGGCAACTCCGGCGTCATTCTGAGCCTGCTGTTTCGCGGCATCTCCAAAAAGCTCAAGGGCCTGCACGAGGCGGACGCGAAGAGCTTTGCCGCCGCCATGCAGGAGGGCGTGAACGCCGCGTACAAGGCCGTCATGAAGCCCGCCGAGGGCACCATCCTCACCGTCTCCCGCCTCGCCTCCGAGGCCGCCGTCAAGGCCGCCGAAAACGACGAGGGCCTGGAGAAGACCCTGGAGGCCGCGATCGCTGCCGGTGACGAAGCCCTGGCCGACACCGTCAACATGAACCCCGTGCTCAAAAAGGCGGGCGTCGTGGACGCGGGCGGCATGGGCTATATGGTCATCCTCAAGGCGATGCTGGCATCCCTGCGCGGGGAGGTCTTCGCCCCCCGGGACCAGATGCGCATCGAGGAGGTCGTGGAGGGAAGCGGCCGCGTCTTTGAAAAGGAAGGCGTCCAGGACGTGATCACCTTCGCCTTCGACACGGTCTACATCGTGCGCAAGAACGATCCGAACGTCGATCTTGAGCCGCTGCGCGCCTATCTCGGCAGCATCGGCGACAGCCTCGTCATCAGCGACGACGATGAGATTTTCAAGGTCCATGTCCACACCGACACCCCGGGCGTGGCGCTGACGGAGAGCCAGAAGTACGGCACGCTCGAGCTTGCCAAGATCGAGAACATGGTCACCCAGGCCGAGCAGCAGAAGGCCGGCGTGGCGGTCATCAGCACCGACGATCTCGAAAAGGTCGAGCAGGAGCTGGAGGCCATGGAAAACGCCCCCGCGGAGCCGGAGTATGCCGCCCCCGAAAAGCAGTTCGGCGCGGTGGTCGTGGCGGCGGGCGAGGGCATGCAGAACCTCTTCAAGGAGCTGGGCGCGGACCGCGTCGTCACCGGCGGGCAGACCATGAACCCCTCCACCGATGATATCCTGCGGGAGATCAACCGCACCCCGGCCGAGACGGTATTCGTCCTGCCGAACAACAAGAACATCATCATGGCGGCCGAGCAGAGCGCGGAGCTGTGCCGGGACAAGCGCGTCATCGTCATCCCGACCAGGACCGTGCCGCAGGGCATCTCGGCGCTTTTGAACTTCAACATCGACGAGAACGAAGAGCCCATCGTGGAGGCCATGAAGGAGGCCGCGGCCAAGGTCCACACCGCGATGGTGACCTACGCAGCCCGCGACTCGGACTTTGACGGTCACGACATCCACGCGGGCGAGTATCTGGCGCTGCTCGACGGGGCGCTGCTCGGCAGCTTCAAGAGTGAGGATGCGCTTCTGGAGGAGCTCAGCCGCGCCTTTTCCAAGTATGATCCCGAATTCATCACCGTCTACTACGGCGAGGGCGTGGAGGAAAGCGCCGCCGACAGCGTGGCGGCGGTCCTCACGGGCGGCTTCCCCGAGGCGGAGATCAGCGTAGTCAACGGCGGTCAGCCGGTGTACTACTACATGATCAGCGTGGAATAATTTAATATGTTGCAGAAAAGCTGTGAAAACAGCAGCCTGAAATAAGCACCGTAGGGGCCGACGCCCCCGGCGGCCCGGCTGTGAAAAGCCCAAAATATATTTTTTCCCCCGGCGAATACGTAACATCATACGTTTTCGCCGGGGGCTGCTTGTTTTATTTGGAGTTGTTCCGCGCGGGCCGCCGGGGGCGTCGGCCCCTACAATGACAGCGGGACTTTTTCTCAGCTCCCTTTTGTTAAATCACCTGCACCTCTCTGCCCGGCGCGAGGAAGAAGAGCACGCCTTCCTTCACGGGCTTTTGGAAAATGCGCGAAAGCGCTTCGGCGTAGGCCAGGAGCTGGCCGCGGTAGAGGGCGGCGCGGGCGGTGATTTCTTCCTCCGTGCGCACGCTGTCGGTCTTGTAGTCGATGATGACGAGCTCTCCGTCCTCCTCCAGGCAGCAGTCCACCACGCCCTGGAGGAGAAGCTGCTCGCCCTCCGTGCCGGGGTAGAGGCGGTCCGCGTCCAGCAGCAGCGAGAAGCGAAATTCCCGCAGGGGCTTTTCGGCTTTGAGCATGCGCTTTCCGAGCTCCGAGCGGAAGAGCCTTTCAATGGCGGTAATGTTCACCGCCTCCGCCTCGCGTTTCGATAAGAAGCGGGCGGCGCACAGGCGCTCCACCTCGGCCCTGATCCCGGCGCGGGACGTGGCTTTTGCAAAGTCCATGTATTGCAGCACCAGATGGGTCGCAACGCCCTTTTCCGTCGCGGTCAGGCCGCGCTCCCCCTCACCCAGGACCGGCATGCGGAAGCTCCAGGACTTCGGTTTTAATAAGTCCTCCGCGTCCGGGTCGCGCTCGTAGCGGCCCTTCAATTCCGTCGCCGTCACCTTGGACGGAAGCTCCACTGCCGCCTGATGGGGGTAGACAAAGGCGAGCCTGCGCGCAAGCTCCTTTGCCGCCTCGGGATCGGCGGGGACGGCCTCGCGCGTTTCCCCGGCGGTCGGGGCTATCTCGTCGCCGTCGCGGCAGACGCGGATTTTGAAGTGCTCCTCCCCGTCGGCCAGACACGCGCATAAAAGCCAGCTCAGGTAGTTCGACGCGCCCATCAGCGTCTCCGGCGCGATGGGGGGCACGGAAAGGGCCGCAGCCTTCTCCAGCGTTTTCTCCGCGTTCTTGCAGGCCCCCACCACGAAAAGCCGCTCCTTGGCCCGCGTCAGGGCCACATAGAGCAGGCGCATTTCCTCGCTTTGGTCCTCCCGCGCCTGGCGTTTGGCAATGGCGAGGCGGGCGAGCGACGGGTAGCGCACGCGGTTTTGCAGGTCCACCACCCGCGGGCCGAGACCCAGCACCGGGTGTACCAGCACGGTCGCGCTGCGCTCGCGGGTGTTGAAGCGCCGCGCCGCCTCACACAGAAACACCACCGGGTACTCAAGGCCCTTCGAGCGGTGAATGGAAATGATCTGCACGGCCCTTCCCGTGCCGGGGGCAATGTTCGGCTCCTGACCCTTGGCAGAGAGCGCCTGGAGCCAGAGACTCAGGCGGTGCAGGCCGCGGTAGCCGGTGCTCTCAAAGCCCTCGGCAAGCTCGGCCAGGGCCATCAGGTTTTCCCGCCGCCGCGCCCCGTCGTCCATGGCGCTGCACAGGGCCAGCAGGTCCAGCTTTTCGATCACGAGCCATACGGTTTCCACTGCGCTCAGGTCGGTGGCCTCGGCGCGCAGAGCCGAGAGCAGCGCGAGAAAGTCCCGGCACTTATCGCTCGACTCCCCGGCGGCTTCGAGGGCGGTGAAGAAGTCCGCGTCCCGGTCGGAGGCACGAATAAAAGACAATTCGTCCGGCGTAAAGCCGAAGGCCGCCGAGCGCAGCACCGCGATGAGCGGGATGTCCTTGTGGGGGTTATCCATGACCGTGAGCATATTCAGCACAAGCGACGCCTCCGGCGTCTCGAAGAAGCCGCTGCCCTGGGCGCTGCCCACGGGGATGCCCAGATCCATGAGAGCCTCGCGGTACACCCCGCCGGTCTTGCCCGGCGAGCGCAGGAGGATGGCAATGTCGCCGTAGTCCATGGGCCGCGTGCCCGCCCCGTCCGTGACCGCTGCCCCGGATCGGACCAGGGCTTTGATCTGCCGGGCGGTGAAGGCGGCCTCCAGAGCTGTCTTGTCGGGGCTGTCCTCCGGGTCACTTTCCGGCAGTTCGTATAGCAGGACTTCGGGCTTTGGCACCTCGCCCCCGTAATAGACCGCGCCGTGGACGAGGGCCGCGTCCGCGTCATAGTCCACATCGCCCAGCGTTTCCGACATGCAGCAGGAGAAAACCGCGTTGGCGGCGTCCAGGACCTCCCGCCGGGAACGGAAGTTTTCCCGCAGCAGGATGCGCCGCGCGCCGGAATCCGGCTCGGCCCAGGCCCTGTATTTTTCGTTGAAGATCGCGGGATCGGCCAGGCGGAAGCGGTAGATGGACTGCTTGACATCCCCCACCAGAAACAGGCGTTTCCCCCCGTCGGACACGGCGGTGAAGATGGCGTCCTGCACGCGGCTGACATCCTGGTACTCGTCCACCATCACCTCGGTATAGCGCCCGGAAAGCCGCGCGGCGAGGGCGGTGGGCATGCCGTCGGGGTTTATCAGCAGGGCGGCGGCCTTGTGCTCGAGATCGCTGTAGTCAACGAGGCCCCTGCTCTGCTTGTCCTTCGCATAGGCTTTGTCAAAATCCAGCGTCAGCTTCAAAAGCGCCCGCATGGCGGGGGCGGTGTCGGCCATGTCCTTCAAAAGCGTTTCGGAGGGATTGGCAAAGAGCTTTCCCGCGCTTTTGAAATCGTCGATACAGGCCGTGCGCCGTTTCTTGAGATAGTCAGACAGCTCCTCGTTCGGCGAGTTTTTCAGCGTCGGCAGGCGGGGAACGCTCAGCGGCAGCAACGCCGAAACCCGGTCCCAGCCGAGGGGGGCGCTGCGCCCGATCTCCCGCACCTGGGCGGCAATGCCCTCATAGTGCCCGGCATAGGCGGCGAGGATCGCGGGGTACTCCCGCATGGCTGCGATCAGCGCGTCAAGCTCACGGCTCCAGTGGGCGGCGAGGCGGGCAAGCCAGGATAAAAGCTCCTGCCCCCAGACGGTGTCGCCCGCGTCGGCGTGGGTCTCGCTGAGGGCTTTGGTCTGGTTTTCGGCCCAGGCGGCGGGGAAGGCGTGGCACTGCATCTTGGTATGCAGCTCGAGGATCAGCGCGGCGAGGGCGCTGTCGTCCCGCCCCTCGCCCACGGTGTCGGCGAGAAGCTGAAAGTCGGGATCGTTCTCGATTCCTGCGTAGGCGTCCTCCAGCACACGGTCAAGACAGCTTTGGCGCATGGCGTCGGCCCGCTCCTCATCGAGGATCTTGAAGTCCGGGGAGAGCCGGGCTGCCTCGCAGTTTTCGCGCAGCAGATCCGCGCAGAAGCTGTGTATGGTGCCGATCTGCGCGCGGCGGATCAAGGCGCTCTGACGCCTCAGGCGGGGGTTGTGGGGATCGCTGGATAAGCGGCGGGAAAGCTCCTCCGTGATCCTGCCGCGCAGCTCCCCGGCGGCGGCGCGGGTGTAGGTGATGATGAGGAAGCTGTCGATATCGGCGGGGGAGCGGGGGTCGGTGATGTACGCCATGAGCCGCTCGGTGAGCACGCGGGTCTTGCCGCTGCCGGCGCCGGCGGACACCAGGACGGCGCAGCCGCGCGTCTCGATGGCGGCCTGCTGGGACGCGGTGGGTTTGAATTCAGCCATTGGTCTCTCCCTCCTCCATCATGGCCCAGACCTCCGCCGGGCTGTATTTGGGCAAAAAGCGGCTCTTCTCCCCGCCGCGCCCCTCCTGAAAACGGCAGGCGCCGCGGTAGTCGCAGCGCAGACAGGCGTTGTCGCTCTGACTGCGGAAAAAGGGATCGGCGGTGATGCTCCCGGCGCGCAGCTCCTTGGCCATGCCGGAGAGGGTGCGGCGGATGTGCCGGTCGAGAAGGCCCAGGCGCTCGAGACTTGCCAGACTGTCCGGCACGGGCTTGCCGTAGCGGATCTTGATAGGGATGTAGCGCTTCTCGTTCCCGTGCTCCCATGCCTCCTTGACGGCCTCGTTATCCAGCAGAAGGCCGCTGCGGCGAAGCTCCTTGCTCCGCTCGGTCTTTACCGCGTCCAAGTCCATGGCGGCGTCGGCGTTGAGCATCGGGGCGCGGGCAGGAATGTACATCACCCCGGCGGGGACGATCTCGTGCCCGTAGCGCTGCTGACCGCCGTCGGAGAGGGTGAAGAGATAGAGCAGCATCTGTAAATTCATCCCCTGCAATACCTCGGACAGGGAGAACTCCTTGTGCCCGGTCTTGTAGTCCACCACGCGCAGATAGAGCTTCCCTTCGTGCAGCCAGCCGTCCACACGATCTGCAACACCGATGAGGGACAGGGCGTCCGCCCCGCCGCCGAGCTCGATGGGCGGAATGTCCTGCGCTTTGGAAAAGTCCAGCTCAAAGTCCAGGGGCACAAAGTCTGACACGCGCAGCTCCTCCGCCATGTCCTTCACCACGCGCCGCACATTTTCCCGCAGGCGCTTGAAGAGATAGACAAAGCGGCTGGACTTCTCCTGAAAGTCATTGAGCTCGTCGTGGATGTAAGCTTCGACGTAAGTGTCGGTCAGGGCCTCGAGCTCTAAGTCCGTGATCTTTTGGAAGCCGCCGCGCGCGCCTGCCTCCCGGGCCACGTTCTCCAGAACGTAGTGCATGAAGGTGCCCATCTCCGGCGGCTGGAAGCCCGCGGGCATGTGGGGCTTCGCCTTCAGACCGTACTGACAGAAATAAGCGAAGCGGCAGGAGGCAAACTTCTCCACCCGCGAGGCGCTTAAACGCAGGCGCTTTCCGTAAAGCCGCGTGACACCGTCCCGGGAAAGGCTCCCGCGCGTAAGCTCCGAGGCCGCTTTCAAGGCGGCCGCCCTTGCGGGCTCGTTCTTATTAAAATACTCCGCTGCCGCCTGTTCCCGCCCGCCGCCGCCGTGGATGGCCTGAGCGGCCAGACCCAGGGCCGGGGCAGGCGCGGACATGCGCGCGTCCGTGAGGTCGGCGCTCTCCGGCTCAATATGAAAGAGGCTCTGCGCCCGACGGAAGACAAAGGCGGGGCGCAGCTCCGCGCCGTCCGCGTCCTGCGCGGGGCACAGAAGGCTCAGGCTCTCCGAGGGCAGGGTCAGGGTATAGTAAATCAGCGCAAACTCGCGCCAGAGCTCACTGTCGCCGCCGGGGCCGAGGGCGATGTCCAGCTCCAGAAGGCGCTCGCGCTCATCGAGGGAGAAGATGCCGCCGGCCTCCTCCGCCATGGGCAGGCGGCTGTCGGAGGCGCCGAGGACGATCAGGTGTCTGATATCCCGGCGGCGGTTGCGGTCAAAGTCCCCGGCGGTCACCCGGTCGAGGGAGACGGGGATGGTGCCGATGTCGTATTTGGAGAGCATCAGGGTGAAGAGCCGCCCGAACTGCGTATAGTCCAGCACGCTCTCACCGAGGATGCCGTCGCACTGCTCCAGGGCGTTGACCGTGAGCTCCCAGAGCTGACGGTACTCGGCGGCGCTCTTGTCCCGGCCCAGAGCCTGCAGCTCCTCGGCCCGGCGGCTCAGAGTCTCAGGCAGGCGCAGATCGCGGAACAGTCCCGCGAGGGCCTGCGCCTGGGCGGTGGCGGTCTCCGCCTCCTTCGCCGCCTTCTCAAAGGCGCGGAGCGGACCGGCCACGCGGCGGCGCAGAGCGTTGATGCGCTCCAGGCGCTCCTCGACCTCGGGGGTATACTCTCCGCCGTAGCCGTCCGGGTGCTGCCGCCAGTCACCGCGCCGGGTCCAGGCGCTGCCGCGCAGCTGCCATTTGAAAAGGTAGCTCTCCAACTCGTCGCACTCTTTTTCCGTGAGGCCCGCAAGCCCCGTGCGCAGATAGCTTACCATATCGTCCAGGGCCCAGCCGCCCTCGAGGATCTCATAGGCGCAGGCGATCATCGCGGGCAGGGGCTTTGCCATGAGGTCGGAGCGCGAGGCGGTAAAGAGCGGCACGCCGTAGTGCCGGAACACGCTCTCGAGCGTGCCCCTGTAGTCCTCGAAGCCGCGCGCCGCGATGGCGATGTCCCGCCAGCGGCAGCCCCCGTCCCGCACAAGGGAGAGACACAGGGCGGCGGCCTGCTCGCACTCGGCGCTCATGCTCCGGGCGCGCAGGAGGCGGACGGGGGCCGCGCCTTCAAAGGCGGCGTCCGTATAATCAAACATGTGCTCGGCAAAAAAGCGCAGAGCGCTGTCGTCGGCGCTTTCCAGCTTCGTCACCTGCACGGCCTGGCCCAGCTCCTCCGCTGCGTCCTGCAGGGCGAGGGCGGCACGGCGGGAGAGGGCGAAGATTTCGTTCTCGCCGTAGAGATCGTCCAGCGTCAGGCACACGGTCAGCTGCACCCCCTGCCGCAGCATGGCGCACAAGACCTCCTGCTCTTGGCGGGTAAAGTCGATGAAGCCGTCGACAAAAACCTTTGCGTCCCGGTCAAGCCCGCCTTTGTCGATGGCTTCCGCCAGCATGGTGAGGCGGTCGGCGGGGTCTGCCCTGCCGTTTGCCACCACCGCGTCAAAGGCGTCCAGCACCAGGGCCAGGTCCGTGAGCTTGTCCCCGAGCCCGTCCGGGCAGGCGGCAGCGGCGGCGTATAAAGCTTCGGCGCCGATGCGGGCGGTCTTGAGCTCGTCGATGGCCTTTAAGAGCATGGCCTGCATCTCGGGTCTGCGCTGGGCGGCGCCGTAGACCTTGAGCCTTGCGCCCACGCTCTGCAGAGCCAGGGCCATGCAGAGCATCCTGCCGCCCTGGTCAAGCCAGGGGGCCGCCGCCCCGCCGCGCTTTGTCTCCAGCGAGCGGGCAAGCCCCGAGAAGCTCAGCACCTCGGCATAGAGGGACAGGCTGTCCCCGCACACCCGGCACAGCTCCCGCTCGGCCTCATGGCTGTACTGCTCCGGCACCAGCAGGATATTCCCGTCCACACCGCGCAGCATGTTTTCCCGTATCTCCCGGATGAGGGCCGCGGTCTTGCCCGCCCCGGCCCTGCCGAATACAAATCGAAGCATTGCAATTCTCCGTCCGTAAAAATGGTGAATCTATTTTAGCAAATCAAAAAAAGATAAACAAGCGCTTCATTTTATAAACTCTTGCATATTCCCACCAAAGATGCTAAAATACTCAAATCAAAGCCAAAGGAGCGATCTGTATGAAGCTTTCGTCCAAAATGGAGCGCTGCGGCCTTTCGCCTATGCGGAAATTCAACCCCTACGCGGATAAGGTCAAGGAGCGCGGCATTAAAATATATCACCTGAATATCGGCCAGCCCGATGTGGAGACCCCCGCCCCCTTCTTCGACGCCCTGCGTAATTACGCCGACAAGGTCGTGTCCTACGCCCCCTCCGGCGGCATGCCCGCCTATCTTGACGCAGTGCGCGGCTACTTTGAGCGTATCGGCGTAAAGCTTACCCGCGACGAGATCCTGGCCACCAGCGGCGGGAGCGAGGCGCTGCAGATGGTCTTCGCCACCATCCTCGACGACGGGGACGAGGTCATCATCCCCGAGCCCTTCTATCCCAACTACGCGACCTCCGTCACCCTCGCGGGCGCAAGTGTCCGCCCCATCCCCACCAAGGTGGAGGAGGGCTACTTCTACGCCGACCGTGCCCGGGTCGAAGCCTGCATCAACGAGCACACCCGCGCCATCTTCGTCACAAACCCCGGCAACCCCACCGGCACCATCCTCACGCCGGACGAGCTCAAGCTCATGCTGGATATTGCAAAGGAGCACGATCTCTTCCTCATCTGCGACGAGGTGTACCGTGAGTTCGTCTACGCGGGCGAGCCGCTTTTGAGCGCCCTTCAGTTCCCCGGTTACGAGCAGAACGTGGTGGTCATCGACTCCATCTCCAAGCGCTTTTCCGCCTGCGGCGCGCGTGTGGGCTGCGTCATCTCCCATAACGCGGAGTTTATGGGCCAGGCCATGAAGTGGTGCCAGTGCCGCCTGGCCTCCGCCACCGTCGACCAGATCGCGGCCGCCGCCCTCTACCACATGGACCCCGGCTACTTCGCGGCCGTGCGTGATGAGTACCGCCTGCGCCGCGACACCATGGTGCGCAAGCTCAAGGAGATCCCCGGCGTCATCTGCGACACCCCCAGAGGCGCGTTCTATGTTATGTGTGCCCTGCCGGTGGACGACGCTGACAAGTTCCAGATGTGGCTTTTGAACGAGTTCAACGACAACGGCGAGACCGTGCTTTTCGCCTGCGGCGAGCCCTTCTACGCCACCCCCGGCCGCGGCGTCAACGAGGTGCGTCTGGCCTACACCATCAACGCCCCCGACATTGCCCGCGCCATCGACATCCTCAAAATCGCGATCGAGAAGTACAATAATAAATAAAAAACGGGCGAATCCGCAAGGATTCGCCCATTCTGTCTCCCGGCCCGGTCGGCCTTTACGCCTTTTCCTGCTGCTCCTTCACGTAGCGCTTCATGGCCTGGAAGGTCTCGTCGCTGATGTCGTGCTCGATCTTGCAGGCGTCGTCCTCCGCTGTCTCACGGCTCACGCCGATGGAGGTGAAGAAATTCGTGAAGAACAGGTGCCGCTCATAGGTGCGGTTGGCCACGTATTTGCCCTCGTCCGTCAGCACCAGAAAACCGTTTTCGTCCAGCTCCAGGTAGCCGCCGGAACGCAGAAGGCCCACCGCGCGGCTCACGCTCGGCTTGGAAAAGCCCATATACTCCGCCACATCCACCGCGCGCACGCCCTTGCCGCGCTGGGAGAGGATGTGGATCGTCTCCAGATACATTTCGCCCGATTCCTGTAAATGCACAAGACCAGCTCCTTTGCGGATAGATAATAATAAGATACCATCACGGGAATTTTTTTGCAAGACCTTAGCTAAGCCTAACCGTCAGCGTATTTTTCTGCCTATTTTAGCAGACAGGGCTTGCCATGGACGCCGTTTGCCTGTATAATGCGGATAAGGTTTTGATGCTTTAAGAATTTGAAATATAGAACAAGGAGTTACTTGCCATGGCCAAAAATGACAGACGCCGCTTCGGGGACCGCAAGGACGGACGGCTGCTGCGCTCCCTGCCCGCGTATACCAAATTCATGCCCTATATCATGGCGACCCGCAACGACGCGCTCAACCTCTACGAGGAGAGCATGGAGGTCACCGAGGTCGACCGCCGCCTGCGCAGGCTTCGCGTGGAGGGCTACAAGGGCATCGGCATCCTGCATTTCATGATCGCCGCCTATATCCGCATCGTGTCCATGCTGCCGGGCCTCAACCGCTATGTGGCCGGCCGCCGCATCTACGCCGGCAACGACATCACCGTTGTCATGACCGTCAAGCGCGCCCTCTCCATCGACGCCACCGAGACCAGCATCAAGGTCCATTTTGAACCGACAGACACCATCTTCGATGTCTACCGCAAGATGAACGAGAAGATCGACGAGGTCAAGGCCACCGAGGAGAACAACAACACCGAGGATGTTGCCGACGCGCTGGCGCGCCTGCCGCGTTTCCTCCTGCGCTTTGTCATCCAGATCCTGCGCATTCTGGACTACTTTGACCTGCTGCCGCAGAGCCTGCTGGAGGCAAGTCCCTTCCACGGCTCGCTGATCATCACGGACCTGGGCTCCCTGCGTATCCGCCCGGTTTTCCACCACATTTACAACTTCGGCACCCTGCCTGTGTTCATCGCCTTCGGCGCCAAACGCCACGCCTATGAGCTGGACCGCCACGGCAACATGGTTGACCACAAGTATGTCGACTGCAAGTTTACCCTCGACGAGCGCACTACTGACGGCCATTACTGGGCCCAGGCCTTCCAGGCATGGCGCTATATCTTCCAGCACCCCGAGATCCTCGAGCAGCCCCCCACGCGGATCGTGGAAGACGTGTACTGAAAACAATCGACCGCCCCGGTACGAAACCGGGACGGTCATTTTTGTGCCGCACAACGCTACCACTATATGTTATTTTCGTCAAAATGTCAATAGAATGCGGGACACAAATCGAAGACTTAAAGTATTTTTGTGAAGATTACATAAAAACGGACGCTTCAATTCGGGTACTATCCCATCTTGCAAAACAGGGGTTCGTCTGCTATATTATAACCAGAAAGAGAAATAAACAAATTTCACTTTCCTCTATCCCCGGATCGAATATCGGAGCGATCAAACATGGGGAGCGCACTGCAGGCCCAAAATACACAGGAGGACAACAGCCACCTTGTTTATCCCACATTCGGGAATATCGTGAAACGATCAAATGCTGTGAGCTGGAGAAAATGGTCCCGTTGGCGAGGCAGTGCTCCGAAATAAGCCGAAAGAGAGGTAACCACGATGTTAGATATCAAGAATTCAATGAAATGACCCTTGACTGCTGAAGAGGCGAACGGGAAAAAATCGCTGCGGTCAAGGGTCATTTCGTATTTTAAATACTTTTTCGCTGCTGCCGCGGGACCTGCCCGGGCGGCGTTTTTTTATGAAAGTGAAAAGTGGAAAGTGAAGTTCAAAGTTGTCACTTCACTTTCCACTTTTTTACGCGAGGTTCCCCGTGGCGTACATCGTCGCCGTGAGGGCAACAATCGGCGCGGTCTCGCACCGCAGGATGCGCTCGCCCATGGAGCAGACGTGCAGGCCGCAGAGTCTGGCGAGCTTCGCTTCAAACTCGGCAAAGCCGCCCTCGGGGCCGGTGATGATGGCGGCTGTGGCTAAGTCCTTGTGGGTGTCAAGCACCGTGTTCAGGGATTCGCGCTCCCCGGTCTCGTACATGAAAAGGCCGAGGTCCTTCTTCACCGCGATATCCAGCGCGTCGTGAAATTCCCCTGCCCAGCCGACCTTCGGGATGATGCCGCGGCCGGACTGCTTGGCGGCCTCCTCGGCAATGCGCTGCCAGCGCTCCAGCTTTTTCGTAGGATCTTCGGGCTTGGCTACGCAGCGGTTGCAGTCGAAAAACAGGATCTCGCAGGCGCCGGCCTCCACGCCCTTCTGGATGATGTAATCCACGCGCTCCCCCTTGGGCAGCCCGCACAGGAGCGTGACCTTGACGCTCGGCTCGGCCGGGCACTTGACGACCTCGATCACCTCCGCCTCGGCCTGCTCCTTGTCCGCATAGACCAGGCGGCACTTATAGTCGGTGCCCTCGCCGTCGCAGATCACCAGATCCTCGCCGGGGCGCAGACGCAGGACACGCACGTGCTCGGCATCGCGGCCGCGGATGATCGCCGTGCCGCCCAGGAGATTGGTACCGGCCATGAAAAATCTCGCCATCGTTTTTCCCTCCGAGTATGTTCATGCTTTTTCGCAATTATCGCATATTTTTCACAGCTTTGCAAGTGTGCGCATAGGATGAAGCGGTGATGATCCATGAACAATTTTGACCGGGACTGGGAAAAACGCCTGCGTCCCTTTGAGCGGGTATGGGACCGCGTGCGGAACGACCGGCACGACAGGCCCTTCCTGCCGCCTCCGCCGCCGATGTTCGGCCCGCCGCCCCCGGGACATTTTCCGCCGCCGTTCCCGCCCCGCGGCTGCTGCACGAAAGCGGTAAGGTTCAATCCGCACGGAAGGAGATATTGAAAAGCTTTCCCCACAGCTCCACGATCCGGAAGCGGATCTCCCAGCCCTCCTCTCTTGTGATGAGGGCGTAGTCGTCGGGGTTCATGACCGGCTGCATGGTCTCCTTCTCCGCCGCAGAGAGGCACACAGGCGGAAACACCACGCACCACCAGTTGTGACCCTGCCCCTCGCCCAGCACCACGCGCAGAGAGCGGTAGCGCCCGGCGGGCAGGGAAAAGCCCGCATAGTTCCGCGTGGGGTAGCGCTCCTCGCCCAGCGACACGCGCACCGGGCGGCCCTCGGCGGCCTGCTCCGCGACCGCCCGGATGAGGGGCAGACTGTCGGCCAGGACCTCTCCGGCCTCATCGGCGTTCTGTACGCCCGCAAGCTTCGGGGCAAGCAGGGACAGCACCGCGTCCCGCACCCGGAGCTTCACCGCCTGCTCCTCCGGCGCGTCCGACACCGCCAGCACGTGCAGGCGCACAAGGCTCCCGGCAATCGAGGTCTGCCGCCCCTCGGCCCACACGCCCGACAGCAGAAGGAAGCACAGCGTCACAAGTCCCGCCAGCTCCCAGATGTACAAGTGCCTGCTCTTATCCGTAAACATGAAAACCGCCCTCCTGTATGTTCAAGCTGCACATATCCTCTTTGCCATTCTGAGCGAAGCGAAGGATCTACAAGATTCTTCGGCGCAAGGCGCCTCAGAATAACAGAATCGGAATGTTCGATCTGCATACAGTATGGGCGGTTTTGATCATTATTAAACCGTTTGTTCAGTTCGTGCGGCCCACGCACCTTGCCTTTTCGCAGAAGCCGTATTCCCGGCGCAGCTCGGTGACGGCCGCATCCGGTGCGGCGCCGGGGCGGAATACGCCGAAGACCGCCGAGCCCGTGCCCGTCATCACAGCGCCGAGGGCGCCGTGGTCCAGGAGCCGCCCCTTGATCTCCCGCACGGTGCGCATGCGGCGGTCGTCCACATCCTCGAAGACATTGTACATCCGGCGGCAGATCTGCTCGAGATCGCCGTCGTGAAGGGCGTTCACGATCCCGGCGGTGTCCGGGTGGCAGCGGGCGGCGCACTGGTCGAGCTTTTTGAAGAGCTCCGGCGTGGAGACGGAGAAGTCCGGCTTGCAGATGATGAAGTCGCACGCGGGCATATCCGGCAGGCTTTCCAGCTTTTCGCCGCGCCCGGTGGCAAGGGCCGTGCCGCCGCGCACGCAGAAGGGCACGTCGGACCCCACCTCCGCCGAGAGCGTCTCAAGCTCCTCTGGCGAGAGGGCCGCGTAGTGCCGGTTCAGGGCCCGCAGCACCGCCGCCGCGTCGGACGAGCCGCCGCCCATGCCCGCGCCGACCGGGACCTTCTTGTCGAGGGTGATGAGCATGCCCTGGCCCTCGAGCCCGGCGGCATGCAGGTAGCAGAGCGCCGCCTTCACGGCGAGGTTTCTGGTGTCGCCCGGCACAAAGCTCAGGTTGGTCTTCGCCTGTACGCGCCCGGTGTCGTTGAAGCTGATGTCCACGCTGTCGCACAGGGACACGGTCTGCATGACCATGGTCATATCGTGGTAGCCGTCCGCGCGCCTCTCGGCCACATCCAGGGAGATGTTCAGCTTCGCCCAGGCGCTTTCGTGCAGTGTAGTCAAATGGAAAACCTCCGGTTTTCAGTTTGGAGTTAGGAGTTTGGAGTTAGAAGTTTGGAGTTAGGAGTTAGGAGCTTGGAGTGAAGAAGTTTATGTTGTGTGCTTCGCGGGCGCGCTTCCGATGATTCAAACCCGTCCCCGGGGGCAACACCATAACTCCACACTCCACACTCCTAACTCCACACTACTCCAGTATGTACACTCTCATCTCATAGGGCCGGGCAGTAAAGCCGTTGCCGATGGTGAAGCAGGTCTCATAGTTTTTCAGCACCAGGCGCCACTTGTCGAGATTGATGTCGTCGGGCGCGGTGAAGCGCTGCAGCTCGCTCGAGAAGCTGCATACCACCAGGAGCCTCTGCTCGAAGAGGCGGCGCTCGTAGACGTAGAAATTCCTGTCGTGGGGGTAGAGCTCCCGGTAGTCGCCGCGCAGCACCACCGGGGTGGCCTTGCGGAAGGCGATGAGCCTGCGGTAGAAGTTCAGCAGGGAGTTGGGGTCCTCCTCCTCGGTGCGGACGTTGACCTCATAGTAGTTGCCGTTGACGAAGAACCAGGGCCTGCCGGTGGTGAAGCCCGCGTTGGGCCCGTCGTCCCACTGCATGGGGGTGCGGGCGTTTTCCCGCGTGCCCTCCTGGATGAGGGACAGCACCTTCTTCTGCGGCAGAAATTTGGATAAAATGCGCGCGGAGTTGAAGGTGTTCACGTCCTTGTACATGTCTAGCTCCGGCAGCGGCATGTTGGTCATGCCGATCTCCTGGCCCTGATAAATGAAGGGCGTGCCCTTCTGCAGCATGTACATGGCCGCCAGCATCTTGCCGCTTTCCGTGCGGTACTTTTCGCTGCCGTAGCGGCTGATGATGCGCGGGTGGTCGTGGTTTTCGATGTACAGGGCGTTCCAGCCCCGGCCCGCGAGCTTGTACTGCCATTCGGAGAAGGCCTTCTTCATTTTCAGAAGGTTGAACGGGCGGCGCACCATGTCCGTCATGAAGCAGTCGGCCTCCATGTGGGAGAAGGCGATCATCTCGTCGAGCACCTGATTCGGCCCCTCGGTCACGTAGCGCAGGGCGGTTTCGGCGTCGGTCATGGGGCTTTCGCCCACGATGAAGCAGTCGTACTGGCTCAGAACGTCGTGCTTGAACTCCTTGAGGTAGTCGTGAACCGCCGGGCGGTTGGAGTAGTGCCGCAGGCCGTTTGCCACCGGGATCTTCGGGTAGGCGTTGGGCAGCCCCGGGGCCTTGGAAATGAAGGTGATCACGTCCTCCCTGAAGCCGTCCACCCCCATGTCGAGCCAGAAGCGCAGGATGCGCTTGACCTCGTCGCGCACCCTGGGATTATCCATGTTCAGGTCCGGCTGCTTTTTGGCGAACAGGTGCAGGTAGTACTCGTCGAGGTTGGAGTCATACTCCCAGGCCTCGCCCTCAAAGACCGAGGTCCAGTTGTTGGGAGGCAGGCGCCGCCCGCCGCTGCCGCTTTTGCCGGAGCGCCAGTAATAATAATTATGGTAGGGGTTGTCGCGGCTCTTGCGGCTTTCAATAAACCAGGGGTGCTCGTCCGAAGTGTGGTTGATAACGAGGTCCATAAACACGCGCATCCCGCGGTCGTGGGCCTCCTTCAGGACGCGCTTGAAGACCTTCAGGTCGCCGAAGTCCGGGTGGATGTCCATGTAGTCGGAGATGTCGTAGCCCCAGTCCGCGTTCGGGGAGGGGTAGAGCGGCGAGAACCAGATCGCGTCCACGCCCAGGCTCTTGATGTAGTCAAGCCGGTACAGCACGCCGTAGAGATCGCCGATCCCGTCGTCGTTGCCGTCGCAGAAGCTCCGGGGCCAGATGTGGTAGACCACCATATCCTTGTACCAGGGAGTAAACGCCATGGGGTTCCCCTCCTTCTAAAGTCACTTTGCACATATTTTACCACAACCGCAATGCGGCTGTGGTAAAATATGTCATGTTTTCCGGTTGCCGCGAAAGCGGCGAGGAAAACGACTTGAATTAAATAAAATAAGTGCTTTGCACTTATTTTACCACATGCGGGGACAATTGCAACAAAACACGGAAGTTTTTTTGGGAACAAATCCGAAGCGCTGTGCGTCATAGAAATTGAAAGGTACAAATTCCCAAGCCGGAATTATGTTGACAAAAGACGGCTTTTGTGCCATCATTTTATCGACTCGATTCCGCACTTTTGCGAGAGTCCGGCCTCCGGCCGGGACTCGGAAAGGATAAAGACATGAAAACAAAGAAATGGATAGCCCTGGGGGCTGACGCTGCTGATGCTGCTGTCGCTCGCGCCCGCGGCGCTGGCAGCGGAGAGCGTCCTGGGTGATGTGCTCGCGGAGCTTGGCCCGGGGCTGAGCTTGCGCAGCATGATCGACCCCGACAAGGGCCAGATCGATCTTGCCGGCAGCAGCTTCCAGCTGGAAAACCTCGTCTTCTTCGACGAGGCCGTGGTGGATGAAGAGTGCGAGATCTGCCTCGTGGAGACCACGAAGGACGCCATGATCCTCGATGAGAACGCCTTGCCAGAGGGGCTGAAGGCCAAGGTGCGCAGTGAAAAGGTCCGTGTGCCCGACGGCCGGGAC